>NZ_WBOF01000019.1 GCF_009569385.1 Streptomyces kaniharaensis | reverse complement strand
CGGGGTCGGTGGGTCCACTCGACCCAGTGGTCGCCGTCCTGCTGCCCGGCCTTGATGCTCCACTTCGCCACCCCAGTCCCCGGGCAGCTTGAGGTTGATCAGGGTGGTCAGGTCCGTGCGGTCCAGCTCCCCGCCGACGAAGTGCAGCGGGAGCACCAGGCGCACGATGGATTCGCGGTCGGAGAGGTCGGCCGGGATGGTCAGCCAGTCCTCCATCAGGTCGGCCTCCTCGTCCAGGCCGAGGCGGTCGCGCAGGATCGGCCACAAGGCCGGCCCGTACGTCGCCTCGTCGCCGACCAGCTCCCGCGCCGCCCGCCGGGCGGTCCACACCGCGCGGTGGCCACCGGCCATGAGGCGCCACTCGCTCACCCAGTCGCCGGGCAGGCGGGTGTTCACGATCTCGTCCAGGCCCTGGCGCTCCCTGGGGCTGCCGAGGAAGTGCTCCGGGAGCGCAAGGATCACCTGGGCGCCCTCGTCCTCCAGGCGGTCCGGGATGGTCAGCCACTCCTCCTTCTGCGCCTCCGGGGCCAGGTGCAGGGCGGCCTTGAGCATCGCCCACAGGGCCGGGCCGTACACCTTGTCGTCGGAGGGGCGGGGAGCGTGCCAGTGCCCCTGACCGTCCGGGCCGGTGGCCGCGCCGACCACGGCACCCAGGCCGACCACCAAAAGGCCGGCCTGGGTGCGGCCCGGGCCACCTCGTACAGGGCCCACACGCCCGGGACGGCCGCGCGCACGGTCAGCACGGAGACGTACGCCCACCGGCCGTAGGAGGCCACGCCGCGCCACAGGGCGACGGGCAGCATCAGCACGCCGCGCACGCCCCGGGCCAGCCAGCGCCCGGCCACGGCCAGGTAGTAGGCCACGATCGTGCCGACGTCGGAGAGCTGCACCAGGAGGCGGGGCACCGGCAGGGTGGCCACCCAGTCCTGGAAGTCCGTGAGTCGGTCGGCCAGGACCTCGCGGAAGTCGGGGCCGGTCGCCGGGCCGGGCAGGGCGATGGCGCCCATCGCGGCCGGGGGCGCGGACAGCGGCTCCGGCTCGGGCAGCGCGTTGTTCCAGAACGACGCTCCGCCGGCCTTCTTCGCGGCGGCGGTCTTCGCGCTGATCGGGCGCCCGGTGAGGAACCGGCCGAGGCAAGCCGCGGTGGCTTTTCCGGCCTTGCCGATCGCCTCGTCGGTCGCCTTCTGCTGGGCGGTGCGCTTGGGCAGCTTCGGCATCTGGCTGATCAGCCAGCCGATCCCGCCGAGCGCCAGCAGCACGCCGAGCGGGGTCAGGTGGGTGACCTTGCCGATCCACTCGATGACGCTCCAGATCGCGCCCGCGATGGCGTTGCCGGTGCCGTTACCGGCGGGCGCTGGGGTGCCCGTAGCGGGGCCGGACGGGTGCGCGGAGGGCGACACCTGAGCGAGGCCGGATACGGCGCTGTGGACGCCTCTCGCGGCTGCCAGGATGGCCATGTGGTGCTCTCCTCTCCATTGCCTTGGGGAGCCTGCTGCCGGGCGGGGCGTCACCCCCGCCCGGCGTCCCCTCGTTGATCAGAGATCAGCAGGTGATCTGTCAGTGTGCGCGCCACCTGCGACAGATGGCCCACGGATTTCGGTTCTTCTCGGTCACCCGTTCAGCGGGTGCCGTGCTCCGCGTGCCACGGGCACGGGTCCTCCGGCGGGCACGGGCCGCAGCCCGGCGGGACGTTGTGCCAGTGCCAGTACTCCTGGCGGACGTAGGCCCGGGTCCCACCGGGGGCGTCCCACTCGATGCTGTCCGGGCCGATCGGACCCTGGACGTCCTCCGGGTGAAGCCGGTCGCGCTGCTGGAGCGCGTACGCCGCCGACTCGGCGAGTAGGCCGTCCAGCTCGGTCCGGCTCCGCCACCACCGCCGGTCGGCCAATGCCGCCTCCCGGAGGGCGATCTCCCGGCAGCCGTCCAGCTCCGGATCTTGGGAGAGCCGGGCCAGCACCTCCGCCTCCTGGTCCAGGTCGGGGGCGTCCGCGTAGGCCTCGGCCGCTGTGGGGGCGGTGAACGCCGGGTAGTGGTGCAGCGTTCGGCGCGGGGTCTCACTCATCAGGGGGTCTCTCCTTCGTGCGGGAGGGGCGGCCGGTGGGCCTCCCCTGGTGGGTGGTCGGTCAGGCCCGGTCGGCGGGGCCGATCCGGCGCAGGTCGGCGGGGCGGACGCGCGGCAGGGAACAGAACGCCTCGGCCAACCAGCCGATCAGCCCCCGGATCTCGACGTCCTCCGGCCCGACCCAGACGACCCGGCCCCGACCACCGGCGTACCGGCCCGAGGTCACCTCGACCTCGTCGCCTACCTGGATGCTGCTCATGTCGTGCTCCTCTCTGGTGGGGCGGGGCGGGCCCGGCCGGGCCCGCCCCGGGGTTGGTCAGAGGGCGGTGAGCCCGGCCTGACGGATCAGCGCCTCGATCTCCTGCGTGGTGACGGTCGGCCCGGACGCGTCCAGGAATCCGGCGGCGGTCATCTTGGCGTTGGCCTCCTCGGCCAGGACCTGGAGCGGGGCCGTGAAATCCGTCGCACGGGCCCGCCGCGCGGGGTCCAGGGCGACGACGGCGAGTGCGGTACGGAGCCGCTGGAAGGCCACGAGCGCTTCGCGGGTGGTGGTGTCCATGGGGATCTCCTCGGGGTGGTTAGCGGATGACGCTGACGATGTGGGTGGAGCTCATACGGCGGGTGCCCCTGTCGGTCACCACGTCGATCCGGCCAGCAGCGACGCCGGTCACGATGTGGTCAACGACCGCCCCGGTGTCCCGGAGGGTGTCGCCCGCCCGCAGGCCGATCGGGGTGGTCTTGATCACGGACTTGCGCATGGTGCTCTCCTTCGAGGTGGTTCGGGTAGTACGGGGCGGGCCCCCTCGGGCCCGCCCCTGATGGTCGATCAGAACCAGCGGTTCGCGCGGCGCTCGGCCTGGGCCTTCGCCTTCGCCTCCCGGGCGTCCTGCTTGGCCTTCTCGCGGGCGGCGTCCTCGGCCTCCTCGCGGGCCACCGCCTCCGCCTGGATCTCGTCGATCTTGGCGCCGATCTTGGCGCGGTCGCCCCCGGCGGCGGCCCGGCCGACCAGCCAGGCGAGCTTGGCCTTCTCGGCGGTGGTGTAGTAGCGCGGCTCGGCCATGGTCAGCTCCTCCCGGCGGCGAACCCGAAGCCGCCGGCCTTGGTGTTGGTGGGGGTGTTCCTCGTGCTGCGGATCTCCCGGGCGACCGTGTCCGGCCGCACCGGCTTCGTCGTCCTGGCGCTCACCCAGGCCGTCACCGCTTTTGGGTCGTCGCCGACCTCCGCCACGGCGAGGCGGACCAGGGAGGCCACGCTCGCGGCCTTCGGCGCCGGGGCTCCGGCGCTCACCGAGGCAACGAGGTTGGCCGGGAGCGGAAGCTGCTCGGTCTCCGGGCGGGGACCGCCGGACGGCTGCGTGGCGCTGACCTGGGCGGTAGCGGGCTGCGGGCGGATATCCGCCGGGTCTCCGCCGGAGAGAACAGCGGTCGGGCGGAGCGCGGAGACCGGCGTCCACACCGGCAGCTCCCAGGCGGGCGCCGCCGGGGCGCCCAGCCGCTCCAACACCGGCGCCTGGTCCTCCTGCCCGTTGACCTCCGCCAACTCCTGCCAGGCGCCGGAGAGGCGCTCGGCGGCCTTCGACTGGGCCTTCGCCACGGCCGCTCCGGCCCGGGACAGGGAGTCCATGCGGGTCCGCTCGCCGTGGGTCTGGGCGTTGAGCACCGCCCGGGAGATCGCCGCGTTGTCGCGGGAGTCCTGGAGGACCCGGCGGATCTCCGACTTGGCCTTCGGGCTGATCTCCGTCGACTCCCACACGCCGTGGAGCCACCAGAGCGATTTGGCGGCGAGCGGGAGCCAGGCGACCGCGAGCCACCCGGCGGTGTGAGGGCTGGTCAGCGCGTGGACGACCAGCATCCCGGTCGTCAGCGCCCCGAACATCCAGCCCAGCGCGGTGACCTTGGCGTTGTGGTCGCCCTGCCCCGCCAACCGGCGTTCGTAGGAGAGGGCGGCGAGCCAGGCGCCGTCGTAACCCAGGCCGATCACCAGCGCCAGGGCGAGCGGCATCACGCCGTTGAGCCACAGGGCCACCACGGCGACGGTCAGCACCGCCGAGACGACGGTCACCGCCAGAGCCGGAGCCGCGAGCCAGGCCCGGCCCGCCGTGCGTCGCAGAGAGGTGTTCATCGGGCACCGTCCTCGAACTCCACGGCCAGCACCAGCGCCTCGTTCCAGCGGTCGCAGTCGGCGAGCATCACGGCGGTGGAGGTGCAGCCGCAGGTACCGGCCCAGTGGGCGGCGGCGGCCTTCTCCTGGATGGCGAACAGCGCGCTCTCCTCGGCCCGCCGCAGCCAACCGGCCAGCAGCTCGAAGGAGCCGAGCAGCATGCCGACCGCCACCAGCTCGGCCACGACCAGCTCCGCCCAGAACGGCGCGTCGAAGTGGGCCATGAAGGCACCGGCCGCACCAGCGGCGGCGGCGGCGAACAGCGCGGCCACCAGGACGGCCAAGCGCTGCGGGGTGAGGGCCCGCCAGACGAGGCCGGCCTTCGGGGCCTTCGGCTGGGGGGCGGGCTTCTGGACGGGCGTGCCACCGGCGTAGCTCATCGGGCACCCCCGACGATCGCGGCGGCCTGGGCGAGCTGGGTGAAGGTCTGGGCCAGCTGGGCCTGGGCGGCCCCGAGGGCGACCAGCGCGGCCCGCCCCTCGTTGGTGTGCCCCATGCCGCTGGCGGCGTTGGACAGCGTCGCGTCGGCCCGCTCCGCGAGCTGGAGACCGCGCCGGAGCATCTGGGCGGCGAAGTCGCGGTCGTCGCTCATCGGGCACCGTCCTGGGGCCAGATGACGCTGATGCCGGAGCCGCGCTCCAGGACGACCGGCTCGGGGGCCGGGGCCGGGGTCGGCTCGGGCGCCGGGGACGGGTTCGGGGCGGGGGCGGGCACGGACGTGCCGGGCCCCTGGGTACGATCCATCACGGATCGCCCTCCTGTCGTCTCAGGGGGGTGGTCAAGGCCCTGAGCAGGTGTTTGCCGCACCGGCTCGGGGCCGCTCCCGTTTGGGAACGGCTCCACCATGACACGTTATTTCGCAGCGCACAAGTGTGTTGCGTAGCGAGTCATGACGGTATGATCCCCGCATGGACATTCCGGAGGTAGCACAAGCTGCCGCACTCGCAGAGGTAGCAAAGCTGGGTCACGACAGGGGCGAACTGCTACGGCAGGCGGACGAGTTGCTGACCCGCATCAAGCCCGCCGCCGTGAAGGCCGTACAGGCTGGCGCGGGGCGCAACCGCGTACGAGAGCTGGCGGGAGTCTCCACCACGCTCTGGTACGAGTGGCTGGACGAGGCGGGCATCCAGGTCCGCCCCAGGGCGGCGAAGAAGACCGCCACGAAGAAGGCCACTACCAGCCGGAAGCGGGAGACCTCGTGACCGACCGCCTGCCCCAGCCCGCCGACATGTCGCACGCGATGCTGATCGGCCTCTTGATGCACCTCGGCGGCAGCTTCGACATGCCCGCCGACGCCCTCTCGGTCGATGCCCTCGGCACGCCGGACGGCACGTTCCACGCCGTTGAGCTGGGGATCTTGGAGGATGGGCAGGTTCGCCTGTCCGTCGTTCCCCGGCCGCACGGAGAGGGTGCAGGACTCCAGTTCCGCAACGGGGAGTAACCTCAGCCCCACGAACGGCGATTGACCCCACACAAGACGAAACCCGCCCCCCGGACCCTCACTTGGTGCCGTAACCAGGAGAGGGGTCGTAATCCGGAAGGCGGGCCCTAGACGGTGTCGAGTGTAGGTGACCACGCGTCCCGACACACCATGGCACCGGGAGAGGGCGTACCTTGCCCACCCGAAAGAAGTCGGCCCCGATCCCCCGCCAGCAGGGCGAGGGCACCGTTTCCCAGCTCGACCGTGACGGCGTTCCGGCGGGCTGTATCCAGATCCCCGGCATGCGGCTGGGGTGGTTCTACCGCCTGAACGACCGGATGGTCCTGCACCAGCACCGGCCTGGGTCCCCGCTGCTGCACGTCGGGCAGGCGCCGAAGGTCACCTCCGTGATCGCGCACCTGACCGACGACGGCGAAGACATCCGCACTGAGTACCTGGTCGTCGGCCGCCGTCAGCGTCGCCCCCGGATCATCACGGAAGACGAACTCGACCGGGGCACCTGGGCGTCGAAGACCGGCAGCCGCCGGCCGACCGGCCCGGACGAGAAGCACGCGTTCGCCAAGGCCATGCGCATGCAGGCGGAGGACGCCCCCGAGGTCCCCGCCCGCACGTACTACACCGACGAGGGCGACCTCGTGCTTCCCGAGGCGGACGCCCAGCTCTACGGCTACGGCACCCTGTGCGGGTCCGAGAAGGCCGCCCGCGACGCGTGGGAGGAGACCGGCGCGTACGCGGTCGTGGACCCCAAGGCCGCGCTGGTGATGGGCGCGATGTTCTCCGGCCCGATGCTCGATTCCCTGGGCGTGCTGGCGCACATCCTGAACCTCCACGGGCCCGGCCAGCAGGGCAAGTCCACGATGATGTTCGTCTGCGCGGCCCTGTTCGGGAACATCAAGCCGCGCCGACAGCGGCTGCTGATGACGTGGAACGCCAGCAAGCAGGGCATCACCCAGGACCTGCGCGGGCGCGGCTACCTGCCGCTGTGCCTGGACGAGCACAGCAGCAGCGGGCGCACCCCGCAGCAGTCCAGCTCGGAGTTCTCCCAGATCTGCGCGGGCTGCCTGCGCTCGACCGGCACGGTCGACGGCGGCATCCGGGAGATGGACGGCTTCTGGCTGTCGATCCTGCTGTCCAGCTCCAACCTGCCGTTGAAGTTCGAGGGGCAGACCGAAGACCTGGCCTCGCGCCTGCTGGAGATCAAGGCGCCGTTCTTCCCGAACGCGTGGGTGGACCTGGACGGCAACGCGGTCGGCGCCGACCACAAGGGCGCCGAGCACGTCTCCAAGCGACTCAAGCGACTGGCCAGGGACCACGGCGGGTGGCCGCTGGAGTGGGCCCGCAAGGCTGGCGCCTTCACCGCCGAGAAGCTGAAGGAGGCCCGGCGGGCGCACCTGGAGCTGTGCGCCAAGTACATGCCGCGCAACGGCGGTATCCCCGACACGATCGCCGAGATTCACATGGCGTGGGTGGTCGGCGCTCACGTCCTGGGCGAGGCCATCGGCGTGCCGGGCCTGGGCGAGGCTGCCGAGCGCGCTGCCGCCGAGCGGCTGAAGGCGGCGATCGAGGCTGCGGCGGAGACGAACGTGCCGGAGGGCGAGCTGCTGTGGCGGGCGCTGGACGCGATGCG
The DNA here is from genome assembly GCF_009569385.1 of Streptomyces kaniharaensis. Lineage (NCBI taxonomy): Bacteria > Bacillati > Actinomycetota > Actinomycetes > Kitasatosporales > Streptomycetaceae > Streptomyces > Streptomyces kaniharaensis. Next base: position 8,534 of record NZ_WBOF01000019.1, on the reverse strand, counting down.
CCTGGACGTTGCGGCGTTCCCGGAGATGGAGGAGCTGCCCCGGGCCGCTGCTGGCGGGGTCAAGCCGCGCGGGTTCTACCGCGTCGACCGGCACGGCCAGCAGGAGTGGTGGGTGCTGGACCCGGTGGTGAAGGAGGCCGGGGACAAGGGTGGCGTCGTCAACCTCACCTCCGCGCTGCGGCAGCTCGATGAGGTGAAGGTGCACGTACGGGGCGAGGGCGCCAACGTGCTGCGGCGGGTGCCGAACTTCCTGCGGGACAAGCCCGTCACCCAGCGGATGCACTGCTTCAACCTCGGTCCGGCGCAGGAGCTGTTCGGCGGACCGCTCGACCTCGATGACGACGGCGACGACGGCCACGACGGCCAGGGCGACGGCGGCACGGACCACCAGGAGTCGGGCGAGGTGCCCGGCGGCGAGACGGCGTTCGTGCCGACGCAGGTCGAGCTGTCGCTGTCCGCGCCCGAGGCGGAGCCGGTGCCGACCGTGGCGGCCGGGCTGCCCGCGCTGGTTCGGGAGGTGACCGAACCTCGGTGGGACGAGCTGGTGGACGGGAAGTTCAGCGCGGCGAAGGTCGGCGTGCTGGCGGGCACCGGGCTGCACCTGCCCAACATGCGGCCGGTGCCGGTGCCCATGCCGGGCAGCGTGGAGGAGACCTACGCGCTCATGGCGGCGTACGACGTGTGCACCCTGTACGTCCACGCCAGCGCCATCGGGGCCATGGGGCTGCCCGCCTACGACATCACGGTGTACGGCGAACTCGTGGCACCGCACGAGCACCCGTGGGCCACCCCCGTGGCGGGCGGCGTGGTCGAGCGCGTCGAGCCCGCCGGCCTTTCGTTCTGGATGACCGCCATCCCCGGCGACGGCGAGCGGCGCCACATCTCCATCCCGGCCTACGACCCGTCCCGCCTGGAGGACTCCTTCGGCTCCGCCGTCGACGGCGCGCAGCTGCTCGAAGCGGTGATGCTGTTCCTGCTGTCCAGCCGGGGCAAGGGCAAGCGCCCCAAGGTGGAGCGGTACTACCGCAACGTCAACATGACCGCCATGGGCTACGCCGGGATGACCGCCGACCTGGCCCGGTGCGAGGCGATCCGGCTGGAGACCATCCCCCAGTTCACCGCCGGGCAGCGGCTCAAGCCGATCCTTCACCTCGGGTGGAACCGGCGCATGGAGCCGCCGGAGCGCGACATGAAGTGGCTGCACCGGTACGACAAGACCGCCGCGTGGCTGTCCGCCTGGTCGAACACGCCGCTCGGGTCGGTGAGCCGACCCACTACCCGGACGGCGCGGAGTTCGACCCGAAGAAGGCCGGCCTTTGGCGCGTGGCGGAGGCGCCCGGGTTCGGGCTGCCCGGCCTGCCCACCTTCCAGCTCCGCACGGCCGAGGAAGGCGGCTGGTGGCCGGGAGCAGGGCGGACCGTCGACGCGCCAAGCCTTCGGTCGACTCCGCGCCGGGTGTGGGTCGGCTCACCGCCCCGAGCGGCGTGTTCGACCAGGCGGACAGCCACGCGGCGGTCTGTCGTACCGGTGCAGCCACTTCATGTCGCGCTCCGGCGGCTCCATGCGCCGGTTCCACCCGAGGTGAAGGATCGGCTTGAGCCGCTGCCCGGCGGTGAACTGGGGGATGGTCTCCAGCCGGATCGCCTCGCACCGGGCCAGGTCGGCGGTCATCCCGGCGTAGCCCATGGCGGTCATGTTGACGTTGCGGTAGTACCGCTCCACCTTGGGGCGCTTGCCCTTGCCCCGGCTGGACAGCAGGAACAGCATCACCGCTTCGAGCAGCTGCGCGCCGTCGACGGCGGAGCCGAAGGAGTCCTCCAGGCGGGACGGGTCGTAGGCCGGGATGGAGATGTGGCGCCGCTCGCCGTCGCCGGGGATGGCGGTCATCCAGAACGAAAGGCCGGCGGGCTCGACGCGCTCGACCACGCCGCCCGCCACGGGGGTGGCCCACGGGTGCTCGTGCGGTGCCACGAGTTCGCCGTACACCGTGATGTCGTAGGCGGGCAGCCCCATGGCCCCGATGGCGCTGGCGTGGACGTACAGGGTGCACACGTCGTACGCCGCCATGAGCGCGTAGGTCTCCTCCACGCTGCCCGGCATGGGCACCGGCACCGGCCGCATGTTGGGCAGGTGCAGCCCGGTGCCCGCCAGCACGCCGACCTTCGCCGCGCTGAACTTCCCGTCCACCAGCTCGTCCCACCGAGGTTCGGTCACCTCCCGAACCAGCGCGGGCAGCCCGGCCGCCACGGTCGGCACCGGCTCCGCCTCGGGCGCGGACAGCGACAGCTCGACCTGCGTCGGCACGAACGCCGTCTCGCCGCCGGGCACCTCGCCCGACTCCTGGTGGTCCGTGCCGCCGTCGCCCTGGCCGTCGTGGCCGTCGTCGCCGTCGTCATCGAGGTCGAGCGGTCCGCCGAACAGCTCCTGCGCCGGACCGAGGTTGAAGCAGTGCATCCGCTGGGTGACGGGCTTGTCCCGCAGGAAGTTCGGCACCCGCCGCAGCACGTTGGCGCCCTCGCCCCGTACGTGCACCTTCACCTCATCGAGCTGCCGCAGCGCGGAGGTGAGGTTGACGACGCCACCCTTGTCCCCGGCCTCCTTCACCACCGGGTCCAGCACCCACCACTCCTGCTGGCCGTGCCGGTCGACGCGGTAGAACCCGCGCGGCTTGACCCCGCCAGCAGCGGCCCGGGGCAGCTCCTCCATCTCCGGGAACGCCGCAACGTCCAGGCGCATCGCGTCCAGCGCCCGCCACAGCAGCTCGCCCTCCGGCACGTTCGTCTCCGCCGCAGCCTCGATCGCCGCCTTCAGCCGCTCGGCGGCAGCGCGCTCGGCAGCCTCGCCCAGGCCCGGCACGCCGATGGCCTCGCCCAGGACGTGAGCGCCGACCACCCACGCCATGTGAATCTCGGCGATCGTGTCGGGGATACCGCCGTTGCGCGGCATGTACTTGGCGCACAGCTCCAGGTGCGCCCGCCGGGCCTCCTTCAGCTTCTCGGCGGTGAAGGCGCCAGCCTTGCGGGCCCACTCCAGCGGCCACCCGCCGTGGTCCCTGGCCAGTCGCTTGAGTCGCTTGGAGACGTGCTCGGCGCCCTTGTGGTCGGCGCCGACCGCGTTGCCGTCCAGGTCCACCCACGCGTTCGGGAAGAACGGCGCCTTGATCTCCAGCAGGCGCGAGGCCAGGTCTTCGGTCTGCCCCTCGAACTTCAACGGCAGGTTGGAGCTGGACAGCAGGATCGACAGCCAGAAGCCGTCCATCTCCCGGATGCCGCCGTCGACCGTGCCGGTCGAGCGCAGGCAGCCCGCGCAGATCTGGGAGAACTCCGAGCTGGACTGCTGCGGGGTGCGCCCGCTGCTGCTGTGCTCGTCCAGGCACAGCGGCAGGTAGCCGCGCCCGCGCAGGTCCTGGGTGATGCCCTGCTTGCTGGCGTTCCACGTCATCAGCAGCCGCTGTCGGCGCGGCTTGATGTTCCCGAACAGGGCCGCGCAGACGAACATCATCGTGGACTTGCCCTGCTGGCCGGGCCCGTGGAGGTTCAGGATGTGCGCCAGCACGCCCAGGGAATCGAGCATCGGGCCGGAGAACATCGCGCCCATCACCAGCGCGGCCTTGGGGTCCACGACCGCGTACGCGCCGGTCTCCTCCCACGCGTCGCGGGCGGCCTTCTCGGACCCGCACAGGGTGCCGTAGCCGTAGAGCTGGGCGTCCGCCTCGGGAAGCACGAGGTCGCCCTCGTCGGTGTAGTACGTGCGGGCGGGGACCTCGGGGGCGTCCTCCGCCTGCATGCGCATGGCCTTGGCGAACGCGTGCTTCTCGTCCGGGCCGGTCGGCCGGCGGCTGCCGGTCTTCGACGCCCAGGTGCCCCGGTCGAGTTCGTCTTCCGTGATGATCCGGGGGCGACGCTGACGGCGGCCGACGACCAGGTACTCAGTGCGGATGTCTTCGCCGTCGTCGGTCAGGTGCGCGATCACGGAGGTGACCTTCGGCGCCTGCCCGACGTGCAGCAGCGGGGACCCAGGCCGGTGCTGGTGCAGGACCATCCGGTCGTTCAGGCGGTAGAACCACCCCAGCCGCATGCCGGGGATCTGGATACAGCCCGCCGGAACGCCGTCACGGTCGAGCTGGGAAACGGTGCCCTCGCCCTGCTGGCGGGGGATCGGGGCCGACTTCTTTCGGGTGGGCAAGGTACGCCCTCTCCCGGTGCCATGGTGTGTCGGGACGCGTGGTCACCTACACTCGACACCGTCTAGGGCCCGCCTTCCGGATTACGACCCCTCTCCTGGTTACGGCACCAAGTGAGGGTCCGGGGGGCGGGTTTCGTCTTGTGTGGGGTCAATCGCCGTTCGTGGGGCTGAGGTTACTCCCCGTTGCGGAACTGGAGTCCTGCACCCTCTCCGTGCGGCCGGGGAACGACGGACAGGCGAACCTGCCCATCCTCCAAGATCCCCAGCTCAACGGCGTGGAACGTGCCGTCCGGCGTGCCGAGGGCATCGACCGAGAGGGCGTCGGCGGGCATGTCGAAGCTGCCGCCGAGGTGCATCAAGAGGCCGATCAGCATCGCGTGCGACATGTCGGCGGGCTGGGGCAGGCGGTCGGTCACGAGGTCTCCCGCTTCCGGCTGGTAGTGGCCTTCTTCGTGGCGGTCTTCTTCGCCGCCCTGGGGCGGACCTGGATGCCCGCCTCGTCCAGCCACTCGTACCAGAGCGTGGTGGAGACTCCCGCCAGCTCTCGTACGCGGTTGCGCCCCGCGCCAGCCTGTACGGCCTTCACGGCGGCGGGCTTGATGCGGGTCAGCAACTCGTCCGCCTGCCGTAGCAGTTCGCCCCTGTCGTGACCCAGCTTTGCTACCTCTGCGAGTGCGGCAGCTTGTGCTACCTCCGGAATGTCCATGCGGGGATCATACCGTCATGACTCGCTACGCAACACACTTGTGCGCTGCGAAATAACGTGTCATGGTGGAGCCGTTCCCAAACGGGAGCGGCCCCGAGCCGGTGCGGCAAACACCTGCTCAGGGCCTTGACCACCCCCTGAGACGACAGGAGGGCGATCCGTGATGGATCGTACCCAGGGGCCCGGCACGTCCGTGCCCGCCCCCGCCCCGAACCCGTCCCCGGCGCCCGAGCCGACCCCGGCCCCGGCCCCCGAGCCGGTCGTCCTGGAGCGCGGCTCCGGCATCAGCGTCATCTGGCCCCAGGACGGTGCCCGATGAGCGACGACCGCGACTTCGCCGCCCAGATGCTCCGGCGCGGTCTCCAGCTCGCGGAGCGGGCCGACGCGACGCTGTCCAACGCCGCCAGCGGCATGGGGCACACCAACGAGGGGCGGGCCGCGCTGGTCGCCCTCGGGGCCGCCCAGGCCCAGCTGGCCCAGACCTTCACCCAGCTCGCCCAGGCCGCCGCGATCGTCGGGGGTGCCCGATGAGCTACGCCGGTGGCACGCCCGTCCAGAAGCCCGCCCCCCAGCCGAAGGCCCCGAAGGCCGGCCTCGTCTGGCGGGCCCTCACCCCGCAGCGCTTGGCCGTCCTGGTGGCCGCGCTGTTCGCCGCCGCCGCCGCTGGTGCGGCCGGTGCCTTCATGGCCCACTTCGACGCGCCGTTCTGGGCGGAGCTGGTCGTGGCCGAGCTGGTGGCGGTCGGCATGCTGCTCGGCTCCTTCGAGCTGCTGGCCGGTTGGCTGCGGCGGGCCGAGGAGAGCGCGCTGTTCGCCATCCAGGAGAAGGCCGCCGCCGCCCACTGGGCCGGTACCTGCGGCTGCACCTCCACCGCCGTGATGCTCGCCGACTGCGACCGCTGGAACGAGGCGCTGGTGCTGGCCGTGGAGTTCGAGGACGGTGCCCGATGAACACCTCTCTGCGACGCACGGCGGGCCGGGCCTGGCTCGCGGCTCCGGCTCTGGCGGTGACCGTCGTCTCGGCGGTGCTGACCGTCGCCGTGGTGGCCCTGTGGCTCAACGGCGTGATGCCGCTCGCCCTGGCGCTGGTGATCGGCCTGGGTTACGACGGCGCCTGGCTCGCCGCCCTCTCCTACGAACGCCGGTTGGCGGGGCAGGGCGACCACAACGCCAAGGTCACCGCGCTGGGCTGGATGTTCGGGGCGCTGACGACCGGGATGCTGGTCGTCCACGCGCTGACCAGCCCTCACACCGCCGGGTGGCTCGCGGTCGCCTGGCTCCCGCTCGCCGCCAAATCGCTCTGGTGGCTCCACGGCGTGTGGGAGTCGACGGAGATCAGCCCGAAGGCCAAGTCGGAGATCCGCCGGGTCCTCCAGGACTCCCGCGACAACGCGGCGATCTCCCGGGCGGTGCTCAACGCCCAGACCCACGGCGAGCGGACCCGCATGGACTCCCTGTCCCGGGCCGGAGCGGCCGTGGCGAAGGCCCAGTCGAAGGCCGCCGAGCGCCTCTCCGGCGCCTGGCAGGAGTTGGCGGAGGTCAACGGGCAGGAGGACCAGGCGCCGGTGTTGGAGCGGCTGGGCGCCCCGGCGGCGCCCGCCTGGGAGCTGCCGGTGTGGACGCCGGTCTCCGCGCTCCGCCCGACCGCTGTTCTCTCCGGCGGAGACCCGGCGGATATCCGCCCGCAGCCCGCTACCGCCCAGGTCAGCGCCACGCAGCCGTCCGGCGGTCCCCGCCCGGAGACCGAGCAGCTTCCGCTCCCGGCCAACCTCGTTGCCTCGGTGAGCGCCGGAGCCCCGGCGCCGAAGGCCGCGAGCGTGGCCTCCCTGGTCCGCCTCGCCGTGGCGGAGGTCGGCGACGACCCAAAAGCGGTGACGGCCTGGGTGAGCGCCAGGACGACGAAGCCGGTGCGGCCGGACACGGTCGCCCGGGAGATCCGCAGCACGAGGAACACCCCCACCAACACCAAGGCCGGCGGCTTCGGGTTCGCCGCCGGGAGGAGCTGACCATGGCCGAGCCGCGCTACTACACCACCGCCGAGAAGGCCAAGCTCGCCTGGCTGGTCGGCCGGGCCGCCGCCGGGGGCGACCGCGCCAAGATCGGCGCCAAGATCGACGAGATCCAGGCGGAGGCGGTGGCCCGCGAGGAGGCCGAGGACGCCGCCCGCGAGAAGGCCAAGCAGGACGCCCGGGAGGCGAAGGCGAAGGCCCAGGCCGAGCGCCGCGCGAACCGCTGGTTCTGATCGACCATCAGGGGCGGGCCCGAGGGGGCCCGCCCCGTACTACCCGAACCACCTCGAAGGAGAGCACCATGCGCAAGTCCGTGATCAAGACCACCCCGATCGGCCTGCGGGCGGGCGACACCCTCCGGGACACCGGGGCGGTCGTTGACCACATCGTGACCGGCGTCGCTGCTGGCCGGATCGACGTGGTGACCGACAGGGGCACCCGCCGTATGAGCTCCACCCACATCGTCAGCGTCATCCGCTAACCACCCCGAGGAGATCCCCATGGACACCACCACCCGCGAAGCGCTCGTGGCCTTCCAGCGGCTCCGTACCGCACTCGCCGTCGTCGCCCTGGACCCCGCGCGGCGGGCCCGTGCGACGGATTTCACGGCCCCGCTCCAGGTCCTGGCCGAGGAGGCCAACGCCAAGATGACCGCCGCCGGATTCCTGGACGCGTCCGGGCCGACCGTCACCACGCAGGAGATCGAGGCGCTGATCCGTCAGGCCGGGCTCACCGCCCTCTGACCAACCCCGGGGCGGGCCCGGCCGGGCCCGCCCCGCCCCACCAGAGAGGAGCACGACATGAGCAGCATCCAGGTAGGCGACGAGGTCGAGGTGACCTCGGGCCGGTACGCCGGTGGTCGGGGCCGGGTCGTCTGGGTCGGGCCGGAGGACGTCGAGATCCGGGGGCTGATCGGCTGGTTGGCCGAGGCGTTCTGTTCCCTGCCGCGCGTCCGCCCCGCCGACCTGCGCCGGATCGGCCCCGCCGACCGGGCCTGACCGACCACCCACCAGGGGAGGCCCACCGGCCGCCCCTCCCGCACGAAGGAGAGACCCCCTGATGAGTGAGACCCCGCGCCGAACGCTGCACCACTACCCGGCGTTCACCGCCCCCACAGCGGCCGAGGCCTACGCGGACGCCCCCGACCTGGACCAGGAGGCGGAGGTGCTGGCCCGGCTCTCCCAAGATCCGGAGCTGGACGGCTGCCGGGAGATCGCCCTCCGGGAGGCGGCATTGGCCGACCGGCGGTGGTGGCGGAGCCGGACCGAGCTGGACGGCCTACTCGCCGAGTCGGCGGCGTACGCGCTCCAGCAGCGCGACCGGCTTCACCCGGAGGACGTCCAGGGTCCGATCGGCCCGGACAGCATCGAGTGGGACGCCCCCGGTGGGACCCGGGCCTACGTCCGCCAGGAGTACTGGCACTGGCACAACGTCCCGCCGGGCTGCGGCCCGTGCCCGCCGGAGGACCCGTGCCCGTGGCACGCGGAGCACGGCACCCGCTGAACGGGTGACCGAGAAGAACCGAAATCCGTGGGCCATCTGTCGCAGGTGGCGCGCACACTGACAGATCACCTGCTGATCTCTGATCAACGAGGGGACGCCGGGCGGGGGTGACGCCCGCCCGGCAGCAGGCTC
>NZ_WBOF01000018.1 GCF_009569385.1 Streptomyces kaniharaensis | reverse complement strand
CCGATGGCCGCGCGGGCACTGTTCCCTAGGATGTAGCACACCGTCACCACAACCTCACGGCCCGCCACAGGCGGGCCGTGAGGCGCGCGAAAAGGACAGCCGCAAGCGGCTGGGCCCCCCCCAGAGCGCCCTTCGGGCGCGGGCGGGCTAAAGGACAGCCGCAAGCGGCTGGGCCCGCCCCCAGAGCGCCCTTCGGGCGCGGGCGGGCTAAAGGACAGCCGCAAGCGGCTGGGGCCCGCCCCCAGAGCGCCCTTCGGGCGCGGCGCGGCTAAAGGACAGCCGCAAGCGGCTGGGCCGCCCCCAGAGCGCCCTTCGGGCGCGGGCGGGCTAAAGGACAGCCGCAAGCGGCTGGGCCCGCCCCCGCCCTTCGGGCGCCCTTCGCGGGCGGGCGGGCTAAAGGACAGCCGCAAGCGGCTGGGCCCGCCCCCAGAGCGCCCTTCGGGCGCGGGCGGGCTAAAGACAGCCGCAAGCGGCTGGGCCCGCCCCCAGAGCGCCCTTCGGGCGCGGGCGGGCTAAAGGACAGCCGCAAGCGGCTGGGCCCGCCCCCAGAGCGCCCTCGGGCGCGGGCGGCTAAAGGACAGCCGCAAGCGGCTGGCCCGCCCCCAGAAGCTCGCAAGCGGCTGGGCCCGCAAGTCTCGAACGGCTGTAACGAGTCTGAATGCTGTAATGTTTGAAATGGCAAGACCCGGTGGGGGTGATGTGACCGCTAGCCCGAAGGCCTGGTGAAGCCCGGACGCCGCTCCCCGAAAAGACGAGGAATCCATGCGGAAAATCGCACTCTTCGGACCACCCGCCACAGGAAAATCCACTCTGGCTAGGTGGCTCTCGGCAGAACTCGGCACCCACACACAGACCTCGATGACCTTCTCTTCACCCCTGACGGCCCCCTGCCGCTGCCGAGTTCCGCCGGCAGGCAGGAGAGATCACACGGCAAGACACGTGGATCGTCGAAGGGAACTTCTCCAAGCTGGCCGACGTCGTCTGGCACCGCGCCGACGTACTCGTGTGGCTCGACTTTCAGCTACCCCTGATCATGTACCGCATAGTGCGCCGTAGCCTCTATCAGCTCACCGGATACGAGGACAGCCCACAAGCACGGCGACTGACCTGGAGCAAAGCATTCTTCAGCCGCCGGTCGCTGTTGCGCACCGCCATCCGCAAGTACCGGAACAACCGGCCCCGCTACGTCCAACAGGTATCCGAGACAGCCGATCAGGGCGTCAAGGTGGTCAGGCTCCACAGTCCGCGCGAAGTCCGCCGTTGGATGGAACTGATGAAAGGGCCGGCGGAGAGCCACTCACGCGGAGCGACCCGGCACACCACCGGCCCTTAACCAACATCCGTGCCGACGAAGCGCCAGCGTAAGGAAGTACCACCAGCCTACAAGGGCCCGTCCGTGACTCGACAGCTGCTCAAGGAACACGATTGTGATCCCCCGTAACCGACCAGTGATCAATGAAGCCGATATCGCCGAGCAGGCTGGCGTCCCCATCGCCACATGGAGGCGACGTGATGCCCCCGCCTTCCGTCAGCGCGTAGCAAGCCTCTTTCCTCGCAGCCGCATCCTGATCTACGACCTGGCTCAAGCTCGTGCTTACCTCGCGGGCGGACCCATCCCTGTGCTGCCGCCGGAGAACATCCCGACGACCTTCTCAACGACGAAAGAGACGGCCGCCGTACTCGGCGTTACGGCCAGCACCGTCCGCGCCTACGCGACCCAGGGTTACATCTCAGCAGGAAAGACCGTCTACAGCGTGCGGGTGTGGCCCCGCTGTGACATTGAGGAACGCCGGAAGAACCCGCCCGGGCAGGGGAAGGGAGGAGGGGCCGGCCGCCAGGCACAGGAAAAGGCCCGCGCAAGGCACACGCCTACGAGGGTGATCCCCGTCTGCACACTGCGACCGCAGCCCTCAGCACTGCTGGCGACACCCCCGCCATCGCATCGCAGCATCCCTTGCCCAACAGCACGGCGGGTCAACACGCACTTGGGAACGCCTCCTCACCCAGGTCAGCCAGACCTCCCCGCCCGGCTGACCCGTACGGTGAGGCTTCCAGGAATCAGGCGTGTGGCCTGCACGCCTGATTCCTGGAAGCGAGCTATACCCCCGCGCTTCGCTTACGCGTGGATCGCCCCCCGTCCTCGCTTCGCAGCACTACCCGGTGCGGTACTGAGGGCTGGAGAAGAAGCGAGTGGAGCTGGAGCCCGTAGCCGCGCCCGGTCCCCGCCGCCCGCCCGCGCCAGGGGTCGGGCTGTGCGGGGTTCCCCTCGGTGGGCGGCAGTCTTCAGACCGAGCGCGCCGTTCGGGGGGTCCGGCACCTGCTTCCAAGTCGGTCGCGGGCGCGCGCGGTCGGGCGGGCCCCCCGGGCGGTGTGCTAGCCCTTGGGTGCCGACCATCGAGGGGAACCCCGCCGGGTTGACCCGTACCACCCACTCACCTGAACAAGATCACGAAGCCCTTTCCCCCCTTGGAGGTGGCCGGGGGTCCGGGCGGGCGGAGCCCCCCGGGATCGGTGAGGCAGGCGTTCGCTCCCGCGTTCGGCAGGCACACGGCCAATCCCTCGGCCGAGGACGTCCACGCGGCGCACGCGCTGACCGAACGGCAGCCCGGACCAACCCTGCGGTCCGGGCCTTCTTCGGTTCGTTGGAACCCCACCAGTCCCATCGGCGAGTTCGTCTCTCTGAGGCCCGTCAGATGCGGCAGGATCAGTGCTCTAACTCCAGAAACGGCAAAGGTCCGGGCGCCTAGACAACTCCCGGACCTCATTGCCGACCTCGTCACCTATCACCGATCCGAGGCCTGTGTCCAGCGTATCCGCGTCTGCTGATGCCGTCAGCCAGACCCGCCCCCCGAAGCGCCCGAAGTGCGCACGCTGCCGGAAGTCGTTCGCCCCCGGCACCGGCAAGCGGGTCAAGATCTACTGCTCTGCCACGTGCCGTCAGCGGGCAAAACGGATCATCGATGCCACCCCCGACGTGTCACGTTTTGGGGACCACAAAACCGCAGGTCAGGCGGCATTTTCCGGCACCAAAAACGGGCGTGCGCTTTAGTACTACGGGGAGAATTCCGTCCACCCCAGGTCAGAGGGGTCTGAGGAACGAACCACCCCCGAAACGGACAGATGGTCAGGATCGGGGCCGAGACGGGCGGTTCGAGCGAAGGGAAGCGCACCAGACGGTGGCGCTCGGCAAGACGTTCCTTGGGTGCGGCACGCGGCTGATGGGTGGGCGGCCGGGGTGATGGTCGGCAAGGCTGCGGCCTCGTTCAGTGGGGCCTGCACCTGCGGCAGCGTCCACATGTGCGTGTGGTGGCGCGGCGAAGATCCTGGCGGTCCGGGCGGAGAACGCGCAGAAGGCGGCGGACGCGCTGGCGCGGCCGGGTACGGCCTGTACCTCGGGACCTACACGTTGCGGCACTTCGAGCGGCAGGCGTACGGGCTCGCTGCGGCGCGGCGAGCGCGGCGGACTGATCGCGGTGGCGCACGACGGCTGAAGGGCGCGTTCGGGTCCGCCGGGCGGTCGTGGCGTCGGCTGCGGTCCGACTTCGAGATCGTGGGCTATGAGCGGGCGTTCGAGGACACCTGGGGCTCGGACACCGGGTTCCACGTGCACTGGCACGCGCTCTGGGTCACCCAGGCGCCGCTGCCGGAGGAGGAGTTCCGCCGGTTCCGCCAGCGGATGGCCGAGACGTGGCGCGATGCGGTGCTCAACGCCGGTGGCTACGCGGTCAGCACCACGTGCGACCGGCCCGGCTGCCCGTGCGGGGGGGATGGCCACGGCACCGACCTGCGCCCGCTGAACACCGGGCAGGAGGGTGATGCCGCCCGGTACCTGTACAAGGACGGCGACAAGCCCGGATCGGCAGGCTTCGGGCTGGAGTTCACCCGCTCCGACCTCAAGGACGGCCGCCGCTGGGGACGCATGTCGCCGTTCCAGCTCGGCGACCTGGGGCCGAGGAGCTGGCCGAGCTGGGTGAGGCGGGCCCGTTGGTCGCGAAGTACCGCGAGCGCGAGCACGGGGTGAACGGCGTCCGGAAGCACTACCGGGCCCAGACCCTGAACCGGATCCTCGCCGAGCTGGAGGTGGAGCAGGATGAGCGGACCGACTCCGAGATCGCGGCCAACGAAGACGACGCGCGCACGCTGGTCGCGGTGATCCCGGCGGCTACCTGGTACCGGCACATCGTCCGCAAGCACGGTCGGCGGCTGGCTCTCCTACGTGCCGCCGAGGCGCTTGGCGAGGCTGGCGTTCGGACGCTGATCGAGTCCTGGGGGCTGGCCTGGGGCACGGACGTCCTTCCCCCTGAGACCGCCTGATCCGGCCGGCCCCACGATGAAGGCCCTGACCGTCCCCGGTCGGGGCCTTCAGGTGTACTTAGCCACTAACTTGCTCCGCCTCGACAGCTGTTTCTTGGCGTCAGATGGGTGCAGCGAGTTAGTGCTTACTGTTCCAGTAAGCACCGTTCGCCCCGTCGGCGCCTCCTTGGCGCAGGCTCCGGCCGCCGCCGCCTCAGGTGGGTCATGGGGACCGTGAGCCCAATCCGGGCTCAGAAGCCGCTGCTCCTCCCCGGCCTGGACAACCAAGATGACGTACAGGACGGCTGGGAAACTCTGTTGCTCCGTTGCGAGGAGGAGTCGGCAGGCCCGGCGAGTGGCCGGCCGTCGGGCAGGCACTTCCCTGTGACCGCCTCACGTAGGTGCCGCTTAGGAATCCGGCGGAGTCAGTCCGCTGAGGCGGCCAACCCGGGGTTGTCGGTAAGAACCCTGTTGCGAGCCGCAACGAAGGACGAACATCTGCCCACTTCCGCTTTTTGGCGCGGTGGGGCCTACCGCAGGCCACGGAGAGGGCGGAGACACCCCGGAGGGCCTGGCGGCCCTCCGGGGTGGTCTGGCGGGCGCCTTCGGCGCGTTCACCGCCAGACCATCCCGCGCAAGCGCAGGACGCCAGGCCGGGCGCCTTCGGCGCGTTCACCGGCCTGGTGGCTGGTCCTGCGCAGCAAGCTGCGCGCACCGGACCAGCCATCTCCGCCCTCTCCGTGGCCTGCGGTAGGCCCCCACCGCGTCCCCGTCGGCCGTGGGTTGGCCTAAAAAGAGTGCAAAACCCTTCCTGAACTGGGGTTTTGCATAGAAGAGTGAGCCGAAATGCTGTAAAGTAGTGATGTCGGAAGGGGCGGCACACCCCGACCGGCGACCAACGACACCGAAGGAAGGAAACCCGATGACCCAGTTGTTGCCGTCGGCGCTTGAGGACCTGCGCGGGAATGTCCCCGTGGTCGACTCGCTGGCCGCGAAGGGCTATCCGGGCTACGTGAACGGAACTCAGCGGATGGGGACCGTGAACGACGTGTACGGGTGGACCAGGGTCCACGCGCACATCAACGTCTCGCCGATGAGGGGTACGCGCTGACCGACAAGAGGTCGCCGCACGCCCTCTACGAATTCATGCTCATGTCCGCTGGAACCACGCACCGGCCGGGACTGCACGACCACTCGCGAGAGTTCGGCACGGCGCTTGGAGTGGTCGCGGCGTGCTTCGCTGAGCACTGCCGCGCCTACGAGTTGAGCCCCGTGGTCTCGTGGAGCTACGACCCGAACACCCTGGACCGTGAATCCATCCAGGGGGAGAAGCGGTTCCATGCTCACTTCGTGGGGCGGACAGGCAAGGAGCGGGCAGAGGTCGCGGAGAGGGCCATGCGAGCAGGGGGACTCTCCGCGCTCCGGTGTCGCCGGATCGTAGAAGAGGCGTCCGTCTTGGGTGCCCTGGTGTGTGCCGATGTCGTGGACGGTGACGCTCTGCGGGTGCTCCAGCCCGTTCCGGCGCTCTCCACCCCCACGGCCACCGCTACGGCACAGTTCCTGCTGCCGCAGGGATGGGAAAGTCTCGCCAACCCGGACTTTCACGCAGATATCGCCTACATTCACCGCAAGTTGCGAACGATGTATGACGAGATCATCCGTGCCTGTGCTACCGGTGAGGGCCGGGCTGTGGCGGCGGCCCACTGTCCGGGAGTTCGACCCGGAGGACATCGATGTACCGCTCCGCGCGACGACCCGCGCGACGCTTGCTCACTACCTTCGAGCACTGCGCCCCGAAATCCTCGACGGCGGGTCGCTCGCCCGGTCCCGAGCCACGCACGTCTACCCATTGGCGGATCTGGCTTATGCGGTGACCATCACTGAGCAGGAAGGGCAGGTGTACCTGCATCTCCGCATCAACGTGTTCTCCGATCTCGGAGGCGCGGGAATCAGCATCATCGACGGGGTCATCGTGAAGACCAAGAAGGGGGTGGGGGATATGCGCGCCGACGAGATCGCAGCCCGAAGCGCGTTCCAGGCGGACTACCTCCGCAGGCTCCACATGTACCCGATGGCCGCGCGGGCACTGTTCCCTAGGATGTAGCACACCGTCACCACAACCTCACGGCCCGCCACAGGCGGGCCGTGAGGCGCGCGAAAAGGACAGCCGCAAGCGGCTGGGCCCGCCCCCAGAGCGCCCTTCGGGCGCGGGCGGGCTAAAGGACAGCCGCAAGCGGCTGGGCCCGCCCCCAGAGCGCCCTTCGGGCGCGGGCGGGCTAAAGGACAGCCGCAAGCGGCTGGGCCCGCCCCCAGAGCGCCCTTCGGGCGCGGGCGGGCTAAAGGACAGCCGCAAGCGGCTGGGCCCGCCCCCAGAGCGCCCTTCGGGCGCGGGCGGGCTAAAGGACAGCCGCAAGCGGCTGGGCCCGCCCCCAGAGCGCCCTTCGGGCGCGGGCGGGCTAAAGGACAGCCGCAAGCGGCTGGGCCCGCCCCAGAGCGCCCTTCGGGCGCGGGGGGGGGGGGGGGGGGGGCGGGGCGGGCTAAAGGACAGCCGCAAGCGGCTGGGCCCGCCCCCAGAGCGCCCTTCGGGCGCGGGCGGGCTAAAGGACAGCCGCAAGCGGCTGGGCCCGCCCCCAGAGCGCCCTTCGGGCGCGGGCGGGCTAAAGGACAGCCGCAAGCGGCTGGGCCCGCCCCCAGAGCGCCCTTCGGGCGCGGGCGGGCTAAAGGACAGCCGCAAGCGGCTGGGCCCGCAAGTCTCGAACGGCTGTAACGAGTCTGAATGCTGTAATGTTTGAAATGGCAAGACCCGGTGGGGGTGATGTGACCGCTAGCCCGAAGGCCTGGTGAAGCCCGGACGCCGCTCCCCGAAAAGACGAGGAATCCATGCGGAAAATCGCACTCTTCGGACCACCCGCCACAGGAAAATCCACTCTGGCTAGGTGGCTCTCGGCAGAACTCGGCCACCCACACACAGACCTCGATGACCTTCTCTTCACCCCTGACGGCCCCCTGCCGCTGCCCGAGTTCCGCCGGCAGGCAGGAGAGATCACACGGCAAGACACGTGGATCGTCGAAGGGAACTTCTCCAAGCTGGCCGACGTCGTCTGGCACCGCGCCGACGTACTCGTGTGGCTCGACTTTCAGCTACCCCTGATCATGTACCGCATAGTGCGCCGTAGCCTCTATCAGCTCACCGGATACGAGGACAGCCCACAAGCACGGCGACTGACCTGGAGCAAAGCATTCTTCAGCCGCCGGTCGCTGTTGCGCACCGCCATCCGCAAGTACCGGAACAACCGGCCCCGCTACGTCCAACAGGTATCCGAGACAGCCGATCAGGGCGTCAAGGTGGTCAGGCTCCACAGTCCGCGCGAAGTCCGCCGTTGGATGGAACTGATGAAAGGGCCGGCGGAGAGCCACTCACGCGGAGCGACCCGGCACACCACCGGCCCTTAACCAACATCCGTGCCGACGAAGCGCCAGCGTAAGGAAGTACCACCAGCCTACAAGGGCCCGTCCGTGACTCGACAGCTGCTCAAGGAACACGATTGTGATCCCCCGTAACCGACCAGTGATCAATGAAGCCGATATCGCCGAGCAGGCTGGCGTCCCCATCGCCACATGGAGGCGACGTGATGCCCCCGCCTTCCGTCAGCGCGTAGCAAGCCTCTTTCCTCGCAGCCGCATCCTGATCTACGACCTGGCTCAAGCTCGTGCTTACCTCGCGGGCGGACCCATCCCTGTGCTGCCCGCCGGAGAACATCCCGACGACCTTCTCAACGACGAAGAGACGGCCGCCGTACTCGGCGTTACGGCCAGCACCGTCCGCGCCTACGCGACCCAGGGTTACATCTCAGCAGGAAAGACCGTCTACAGCGTGCGGGTGTGGCCCCGCTGTGACATTGAGGAACGCCGGAAGAACCCGCCCGGGCAGGGGAAGGGAGGAGGCCGGCCGCCAGGCACAGGAAAAGGCCCGCGCAAGGCACACGCCTACGAGGGTGATCCCCGTCTGCACACTGCGACCGCAGCCCTCAGCACTGCTGGCGACACCCCCCGCCATCGCATCGCAGCATCCCTTGCCCAACAGCACGGCGGGTCAACACGCACTTGGGAACGCCTCCTCACCCAGGTCAGCCAGACCTCCCCGCCCGGCTGACCCGTACGGTGAGGCTTCCAGGAATCAGGCGTGTGGCCTGCACGCCTGATTCCTGGAAGCGAGCTATACCCCCGCGCTTCGCTTACGCGTGGATCGCCCCCCGTCCTCGCTTCGCAGCACTACCCGGTGCGGTACTGAGGGCTGGAGAAGAAGCGAGTGGAGCTGGAGCCCGTAGCCGCGCCCGGTCCCCGCCGCCCGCCCGCGCCAGGGGTCGGGCTGTGCGGGGTTCCCCTCGGTGGGCGGCAGTCTTCAGACCGAGCGCGCCGTTCGGGGGGTCCGGCACCTGCTTCCAAGTCGGTCGCGGGCGCGCGCGGTCGGGCCGGGCCCCCCGGGCGGTGTGCTAGCCCTTGGGTGCCGACCATCGAGGGGAACCCCGCCGGGTTGACCCGTACCACCCACTCACCTGAACAAGATCACGAAGCCCTTTCCCCCCTTGGAGGTGGCCGGGGGTCCGGGCGGGCGGAGCCCCCCGGGATCGGTGAGGCAGGCGTTCGCTCCCGCGTTCGGCAGGCACACGGCCAATCCCTCGGCCGAGGACGTCCACGCGGCGCACGCGCTGACCGAACGGCAGCCCGGACCAACCCTGCGGTCCGGGCCTTCTTCGGTTCGTTGGAACCCCACCAGTCCCATCGGCGAGTTCGTCTCTCTGAGGCCCGTCAGATGCGGCAGGATCAGTGCTCTAACTCCAGAAACGGCAAAGGTCCGGGCGCCTAGACAACTCCCGGACCTCATTGCCGACCTCGTCACCTATCACCGATCCGAGGCCTGTTGTCCAGCGTATCCGCGTCTGCTGATGCCGTCAGCCAGACCCGCCCCCCGAAGCGCCCGAAGTGCGCACGCTGCCGGAAGTCGTTCGCCCCCGGCACCGGCAAGCGGGTCAAGATCTACTGCTCTGCCACGTGCCGTCAGCGGGCAAAACGGATCATCGATGCCACCCCCGACGTGTCACGTTTTGGGGACCACAAAACCGCAGGTCAGGCGGCATTTTCGGCACCAAAAACGGGCGTGCGCTTTAGTACTACGGGGAGAATTCCGTCCACCCCAGGTCAGAGGGGGTCTGAGGAACGAACCACCCCGAAACGGACAGATGGTCAGGATCGGGGCCGAGACGGGCGGTTCGAGCGAAGGGAAGCGCACCAGACGGTGGCGCTCGGCAAGACGTTCCTTGGGTGCGGCACGCGGCTGATGGGTGGGGCGGCCGGGGTGATGGTCGGCAAGGCTGCGGCCTCGTTCAGTGGGGCCTGCACCTGCGGCAGCGTCCACATGTGCGTGTGGTGCGCGGCGAAGATCCTGGCGGTCCGGGCGGAGAACGCGCAGAAGGCGGCGGACGCGCTGGCGGCGGCCGGGTACGGCCTGTACCTCGGGACCTACACGTTGCGGCACTTCGAGCGGCAGGCGTACGGCTCGCTGCGGCGCGGCGAGCGCGGCGGACTGATCGCGGTGGCGCACGACGGCTGGAAGGGCGCGTTCGGGTCCGCCGGGCGGTCGTGGCGTCGGCTGCGGTCCGACTTCGAGATCGTGGGCTATGAGCGGGCGTTCGAGGACACCTGGGGCTCGGACACCGGGTTCCACGTGCACTGGCACGCGCTCTGGGTCACCCAGGCGCCGCTGCCGGAGGAGGAGTTCCGCCGGTTCCGCCAGCGGATGGCCGAGACGTGGCGCGATGCGGTGCTCAACGCCGGTGGCTACGCGGTCAGCACCACGTGCGACCGGCCCGGCTGCCCGTGCGGGGGGGATGGCCACGGCACCGACCTGCGCCCGCTGAACACCGGGCAGGAGGGTGATGCCGCCCGGTACCTGTACAAGGACGGCGACAAGCCCGGATCGGCAGGCTTCGGGCTGGAGTTCACCCGCTCCGACCTCAAGGACGGCCGCCGCTGGGGACGCATGTCGCCGTTCCAGCTCGGCGACCTGGCGGCCGAGGAGCTGGCCGAGCTGGGTGAGGCGGGCCCGTTGGTCGCGAAGTACCGCGAGCGCGAGCACGGGGTGAACGGCGTCCGGAAGCACTACCGGGCCCAGACCCTGAACCGGATCCTCGCCGAGCTGGAGGTGGAGCAGGATGAGCGGACCGACTCCGAGATCGCGGCCAACGAAGACGACGCGCGCACGCTGGTCGCGGTGATCCCGGCGGCTACCTGGTACCGGCACATCGTCCGCAAGCACGGTCGGCGGCTGGCTCTCCTACGTGCCGCCGAGGCGCTTGGCGAGGCTGGCGTTCGGACGCTGATCGAGTCCTGGGGGCTGGCCTGGGGCACGGACGTCCTTCCCCCTGAGACCGCCTGATCCGGCCGGCCCCACGATGAAGGCCCTGACCGTCCCCGGTCGGGGCCTTCAGGTGTACTTAGCCACTAACTTGCTCCGCCTCGACAGCTGTTTCTTGGCGTCAGATGGGTGCAGCGAGTTAGTGCTTACTGTTCCAGTAAGCACCGTTCGCCCCGTCGGCGCCTCCTTGGCGCAGGCTCCGGCCGCCGCCGCCTCAGGTGGGTCATGGGGACCGTGAGCCCAATCCGGGCTCAGAAGCCGCTGCTCCTCCCCGGCCTGGACAACCAAGATGACGTACAGGACGGCTGGGAAACTCTGTTGCTCCGTTGCCGAGGAGGAGTCGGCAGGCCCGGCGAGTGGCCGGCCGTCGGGCAGGCACTTCCCTGTGACCGCCTCACGTAGGTGCCGCTTAGGAATCCGGCGGAGTCAGTCCGCTGAGGCGGCCAACCCGGGGTTGTCGGTAAGAACCCTGTTGCGAGCCGCAACGAAGGACGAACATCTGCCCACTTCCGCTTTTTGGCGCGGTGGGGGCCTACCGCAGGCCACGGAGAGGGCGGAGACACCCCGGAGGGCCTGGCGGCCCTCCGGGGTGGTCTGGCGGGCGCCTTCGGCGCGTTCACCGCCAGACCATCCCGCGCAAGCGCAGGACGCCAGGCCGGGCGCCTTCGGCGCGTTCACCGGCCTGGTGGCTGGTCCTGCGCAGCAAGCTGCGCGCACCGGACCAGCCATCTCCGCCCTCTCCGTGGCCTGCGGTAGGCCCCCACCGCGTCCCCGTCGGCCGTGGGTTGGCCTAAAAAGAGTGCAAAACCCTTCCTGAACTGGGGTTTTGCATAGAAGAGTGAGCCGAAATGCTGTAAAGTTAGTGATGTCGGAAGGGGCGGCACACCCCGACCGGCGACCAACGACACCGAAGGAAGGAAACCCGATGACCCAGTTGTTGCCGTCGGCGCTTGAGGACCTGCGCGGGAATGTCCCCGTGGTCGACTCGCTGGCCGCGAAGGGCTATCCGGGCTACGTGAACGGAACTCAGCGGATGGGGACCGTGAACGACGTGTACGGGTGGACCAGGGTCCACGCGCACATCAACGTCTCGCCCGATGAGGGGTACGCGCTGACCGACAAGAGGTCGCCGCACGCCCTCTACGAATTCATGCTCATGTCCGCTGGAACCACGCACCGGCCGGGACTGCACGACCACTCGCGAGAGTTCGGCACGGCGCTTGGAGTGGTCGCGGCGTGCTTCGCTGAGCACTGCCGCGCCTACGAGTTGAGCCCCGTGGTCTCGTGGAGCTACGACCCGAACACCCTGGACCGTGAATCCATCCAGGGGGAGAAGCGGTTCCATGCTCACTTCGTGGGGCGGACAGGCAAGGAGCGGGCAGAGGTCGCGGAGAGGGCCATGCGAGCAGGGGGACTCTCCGCGCTCCGGTGTCGCCGGATCGTAGAAGAGGCGTCCGTCTTGGGTGCCCTGGTGTGTGCCGATGTCGTGGACGGTGACGCTCTGCGGGTGCTCCAGCCCGTTCCGGCGCTCTCCACCCCCACGGCCACCGCTACGGCACAGTTCCTGCTGCCGCAGGGATGGGAAAGTCTCGCCAACCCGGACTTTCACGCAGATATCGCCTACATTCACCGCAAGTTGCGAACGATGTATGACGAGATCATCCGTGCCTGTGCTACCGGTGAGGCCGGGCTGTGGCGGCGGCCCACTGTCCGGGAGTTCGACCCGGAGGACATCGATGTACCGCTCCGCGCGACGACCCGCGCGACGCTTGCTCACTACCTTCGAGCACTGCGCCCCGAAATCCTCGACGGCGGGTCGCTCGCCCGGTCCCGAGCCACGCACGTCTACCCATTGGCGGATCTGGCTTATGCGGTGACCATCACTGAGCAGGAAGGGCAGGTGTACCTGCATCTCCGCATCAACGTGTTCTCCGATCTCGGAGGCGCGGGAATCAGCATCATCGACGGGGTCATCGTGAAGACCAAGAAGGGGGTGGGGGATATGCGCGCCGACGAGATCGCAGCCCGAAGCGCGTTCCAGGCGGACTACCTCCGCAGGCTCCACATGTACCCGATGGCCGCGCGGGCACTGTTCCCTAGGATGTAGCACACCGTCACCACAACCTCACGGCCCGCCACAGGCGGGCCGTGAGGCGCGCGAAAAGGACAGCCGCAAGCGGCTGGGCCCGCCCCCAGAGCGCCCTTCGGGCGCGGGCGGGCTAAAGGACAGCCGCAAGCGGCTGGGCCCGCCCCCAGAGCGCCCTTCGGGCGCGGGCGGGCTAAAGGACAGCCGCAAGCGGCTGGGCCCGCCCCCAGAGCGCCCTTCGGGCGCGGGCGGGCTAAAGGACAGCCGCAAGCGGCTGGGCCCGCCCCCAGAGCGCCCTTCGGGCGCGGGCGGGCTAAAGGACAGCCGCAAGCGGCTGGGCCCGCCCCCAGAGCGCCCTTCGGGCGCGGGCGGGCTAAAGGACAGCCGCAAGCGGCTGGGCCCGCCCCCAGAGCGCCCTTCGGGCGCGGGCGGGCTAAAGGACAGCCGCAAGCGGCTGGGCCCGCCCCCAGAGCGCCCTTCGGGCGCGGGCGGGCTAAAGGACAGCCGCAAGCGGCTGGGCCCGCCCCCAGAGCGCCCTTCGGGCGCGGGCGGGCTAAAGGACAGCCGCAAGCGGCTGGGCCCGCCCCCAGAGCGCCCTTCGGGCGCGGGCGGGCTAAAGGACAGCCGCAAGCGGCTGGGCCCGCAAGTCTCGAACGGCTGTAACGAGTCTGAATGCTGTAATGTTTGAAATGGCAAGACCCGGTGGGGGTGATGTGACCGCTAGCCCGAAGGCCTGGTGAAGCCCGGACGCCGCTCCCCGAAAAGACGAGGAATCCATGCGGAAAATCGCACTCTTCGGACCACCCGCCACAGGAAAATCCACTCTGGCTAGGTGGCTCTCGGCAGAACTCGGCCACCCACACACAGACCTCGATGACCTTCTCTTCACCCCTGACGGCCCCCTGCCGCTGCCCGAGTTCCGCCGGCAGGCAGGAGAGATCACACGGCAAGACACGTGGATCGTCGAAGGGAACTTCTCCAAGCTGGCCGACGTCGTCTGGCACCGCGCCGACGTACTCGTGTGGCTCGACTTTCAGCTACCCCTGATCATGTACCGCATAGTGCGCCGTAGCCTCTATCAGCTCACCGGATACGAGGACAGCCCACAAGCACGGCGACTGACCTGGAGCAAAGCATTCTTCAGCCGCCGGTCGCTGTTGCGCACCGCCATCCGCAAGTACCGGAACAACCGGCCCCGCTACGTCCAACAGGTATCCGAGACAGCCGATCAGGGCGTCAAGGTGGTCAGGCTCCACAGTCCGCGCGAAGTCCGCCGTTGGATGGAACTGATGAAAGGGCCGGCGGAGAGCCACTCACGCGGAGCGACCCGGCACACCACCGGCCCTTAACCAACATCCGTGCCGACGAAGCGCCAGCGTAAGGAAGTACCACCAGCCTACAAGGGCCCGTCCGTGACTCGACAGCTGCTCAAGGAACACGATTGTGATCCCCCGTAACCGACCAGTGATCAATGAAGCCGATATCGCCGAGCAGGCTGGCGTCCCCATCGCCACATGGAGGCGACGTGATGCCCCCGCCTTCCGTCAGCGCGTAGCAAGCCTCTTTCCTCGCAGCCGCATCCTGATCTACGACCTGGCTCAAGCTCGTGCTTACCTCGCGGGCGGACCCATCCCTGTGCTGCCCGCCGGAGAACATCCCGACGACCTTCTCAACGACGAAGAGACGGCCGCCGTACTCGGCGTTACGGCCAGCACCGTCCGCGCCTACGCGACCCAGGGTTACATCTCAGCAGGAAAGACCGTCTACAGCGTGCGGGTGTGGCCCCGCTGTGACATTGAGGAACGCCGGAAGAACCCGCCCGGGCAGGGGAAGGGAGGAGGCCGGCCGCCAGGCACAGGAAAAGGCCCGCGCAAGGCACACGCCTACGAGGGTGATCCCCGTCTGCACACTGCGACCGCAGCCCTCAGCACTGCTGGCGACACCCCCCGCCATCGCATCGCAGCATCCCTTGCCCAACAGCACGGCGGGTCAACACGCACTTGGGAACGCCTCCTCACCCAGGTCAGCCAGACCTCCCCGCCCGGCTGACCCGTACGGTGAGGCTTCCAGGAATCAGGCGTGTGGCCTGCACGCCTGATTCCTGGAAGCGAGCTATACCCCCGCGCTTCGCTTACGCGTGGATCGCCCCCCGTCCTCGCTTCGCAGCACTACCCGGTGCGGTACTGAGGGCTGGAGAAGAAGCGAGTGGAGCTGGAGCCCGTAGCCGCGCCCGGTCCCCGCCGCCCGCCCGCGCCAGGGGTCGGGCTGTGCGGGGTTCCCCTCGGTGGGCGGCAGTCTTCAGACCGAGCGCGCCGTTCGGGGGGTCCGGCACCTGCTTCCAAGTCGGTCGCGGGCGCGCGCGGTCGGGCCGGGCCCCCCGGGCGGTGTGCTAGCCCTTGGGTGCCGACCATCGAGGGGAACCCCGCCGGGTTGACCCGTACCACCCACTCACCTGAACAAGATCACGAAGCCCTTTCCCCCCTTGGAGGTGGCCGGGGGTCCGGGCGGGCGGAGCCCCCCGGGATCGGTGAGGCAGGCGTTCGCTCCCGCGTTCGGCAGGCACACGGCCAATCCCTCGGCCGAGGACGTCCACGCGGCGCACGCGCTGACCGAACGGCAGCCCGGACCAACCCTGCGGTCCGGGCCTTCTTCGGTTCGTTGGAACCCCACCAGTCCCATCGGCGAGTTCGTCTCTCTGAGGCCCGTCAGATGCGGCAGGATCAGTGCTCTAACTCCAGAAACGGCAAAGGTCCGGGCGCCTAGACAACTCCCGGACCTCATTGCCGACCTCGTCACCTATCACCGATCCGAGGCCTGTTGTCCAGCGTATCCGCGTCTGCTGATGCCGTCAGCCAGACCCGCCCCCCGAAGCGCCCGAAGTGCGCACGCTGCCGGAAGTCGTTCGCCCCCGGCACCGGCAAGCGGGTCAAGATCTACTGCTCTGCCACGTGCCGTCAGCGGGCAAAACGGATCATCGATGCCACCCCCGACGTGTCACGTTTTGGGGACCACAAAACCGCAGGTCAGGCGGCATTTTCGGCACCAAAAACGGGCGTGCGCTTTAGTACTACGGGGAGAATTCCGTCCACCCCAGGTCAGAGGGGGTCTGAGGAACGAACCACCCCGAAACGGACAGATGGTCAGGATCGGGGCCGAGACGGGCGGTTCGAGCGAAGGGAAGCGCACCAGACGGTGGCGCTCGGCAAGACGTTCCTTGGGTGCGGCACGCGGCTGATGGGTGGGGCGGCCGGGGTGATGGTCGGCAAGGCTGCGGCCTCGTTCAGTGGGGCCTGCACCTGCGGCAGCGTCCACATGTGCGTGTGGTGCGCGGCGAAGATCCTGGCGGTCCGGGCGGAGAACGCGCAGAAGGCGGCGGACGCGCTGGCGGCGGCCGGGTACGGCCTGTACCTCGGGACCTACACGTTGCGGCACTTCGAGCGGCAGGCGTACGGCTCGCTGCGGCGCGGCGAGCGCGGCGGACTGATCGCGGTGGCGCACGACGGCTGGAAGGGCGCGTTCGGGTCCGCCGGGCGGTCGTGGCGTCGGCTGCGGTCCGACTTCGAGATCGTGGGCTATGAGCGGGCGTTCGAGGACACCTGGGGCTCGGACACCGGGTTCCACGTGCACTGGCACGCGCTCTGGGTCACCCAGGCGCCGCTGCCGGAGGAGGAGTTCCGCCGGTTCCGCCAGCGGATGGCCGAGACGTGGCGCGATGCGGTGCTCAACGCCGGTGGCTACGCGGTCAGCACCACGTGCGACCGGCCCGGCTGCCCGTGCGGGGGGGATGGCCACGGCACCGACCTGCGCCCGCTGAACACCGGGCAGGAGGGTGATGCCGCCCGGTACCTGTACAAGGACGGCGACAAGCCCGGATCGGCAGGCTTCGGGCTGGAGTTCACCCGCTCCGACCTCAAGGACGGCCGCCGCTGGGGACGCATGTCGCCGTTCCAGCTCGGCGACCTGGCGGCCGAGGAGCTGGCCGAGCTGGGTGAGGCGGGCCCGTTGGTCGCGAAGTACCGCGAGCGCGAGCACGGGGTGAACGGCGTCCGGAAGCACTACCGGGCCCAGACCCTGAACCGGATCCTCGCCGAGCTGGAGGTGGAGCAGGATGAGCGGACCGACTCCGAGATCGCGGCCAACGAAGACGACGCGCGCACGCTGGTCGCGGTGATCCCGGCGGCTACCTGGTACCGGCACATCGTCCGCAAGCACGGTCGGCGGCTGGCTCTCCTACGTGCCGCCGAGGCGCTTGGCGAGGCTGGCGTTCGGACGCTGATCGAGTCCTGGGGGCTGGCCTGGGGCACGGACGTCCTTCCCCCTGAGACCGCCTGATCCGGCCGGCCCCACGATGAAGGCCCTGACCGTCCCCGGTCGGGGCCTTCAGGTGTACTTAGCCACTAACTTGCTCCGCCTCGACAGCTGTTTCTTGGCGTCAGATGGGTGCAGCGAGTTAGTGCTTACTGTTCCAGTAAGCACCGTTCGCCCCGTCGGCGCCTCCTTGGCGCAGGCTCCGGCCGCCGCCGCCTCAGGTGGGTCATGGGGACCGTGAGCCCAATCCGGGCTCAGAAGCCGCTGCTCCTCCCCGGCCTGGACAACCAAGATGACGTACAGGACGGCTGGGAAACTCTGTTGCTCCGTTGCCGAGGAGGAGTCGGCAGGCCCGGCGAGTGGCCGGCCGTCGGGCAGGCACTTCCCTGTGACCGCCTCACGTAGGTGCCGCTTAGGAATCCGGCGGAGTCAGTCCGCTGAGGCGGCCAACCCGGGGTTGTCGGTAAGAACCCTGTTGCGAGCCGCAACGAAGGACGAACATCTGCCCACTTCCGCTTTTTGGCGCGGTGGGGGCCTACCGCAGGCCACGGAGAGGGCGGAGACACCCCGGAGGGCCTGGCGGCCCTCCGGGGTGGTCTGGCGGGCGCCTTCGGCGCGTTCACCGCCAGACCATCCCGCGCAAGCGCAGGACGCCAGGCCGGGCGCCTTCGGCGCGTTCACCGGCCTGGTGGCTGGTCCTGCGCAGCAAGCTGCGCGCACCGGACCAGCCATCTCCGCCCTCTCCGTGGCCTGCGGTAGGCCCCCACCGCGTCCCCGTCGGCCGTGGGTTGGCCTAAAAAGAGTGCAAAACCCTTCCTGAACTGGGGTTTTGCATAGAAGAGTGAGCCGAAATGCTGTAAAGTTAGTGATGTCGGAAGGGGCGGCACACCCCGACCGGCGACCAACGACACCGAAGGAAGGAAACCCGATGACCCAGTTGTTGCCGTCGGCGCTTGAGGACCTGCGCGGGAATGTCCCCGTGGTCGACTCGCTGGCCGCGAAGGGCTATCCGGGCTACGTGAACGGAACTCAGCGGATGGGGACCGTGAACGACGTGTACGGGTGGACCAGGGTCCACGCGCACATCAACGTCTCGCCCGATGAGGGGTACGCGCTGACCGACAAGAGGTCGCCGCACGCCCTCTACGAATTCATGCTCATGTCCGCTGGAACCACGCACCGGCCGGGACTGCACGACCACTCGCGAGAGTTCGGCACGGCGCTTGGAGTGGTCGCGGCGTGCTTCGCTGAGCACTGCCGCGCCTACGAGTTGAGCCCCGTGGTCTCGTGGAGCTACGACCCGAACACCCTGGACCGTGAATCCATCCAGGGGGAGAAGCGGTTCCATGCTCACTTCGTGGGGCGGACAGGCAAGGAGCGGGCAGAGGTCGCGGAGAGGGCCATGCGAGCAGGGGGACTCTCCGCGCTCCGGTGTCGCCGGATCGTAGAAGAGGCGTCCGTCTTGGGTGCCCTGGTGTGTGCCGATGTCGTGGACGGTGACGCTCTGCGGGTGCTCCAGCCCGTTCCGGCGCTCTCCACCCCCACGGCCACCGCTACGGCACAGTTCCTGCTGCCGCAGGGATGGGAAAGTCTCGCCAACCCGGACTTTCACGCAGATATCGCCTACATTCACCGCAAGTTGCGAACGATGTATGACGAGATCATCCGTGCCTGTGCTACCGGTGAGGCCGGGCTGTGGCGGCGGCCCACTGTCCGGGAGTTCGACCCGGAGGACATCGATGTACCGCTCCGCGCGACGACCCGCGCGACGCTTGCTCACTACCTTCGAGCACTGCGCCCCGAAATCCTCGACGGCGGGTCGCTCGCCCGGTCCCGAGCCACGCACGTCTACCCATTGGCGGATCTGGCTTATGCGGTGACCATCACTGAGCAGGAAGGGCAGGTGTACCTGCATCTCCGCATCAACGTGTTCTCCGATCTCGGAGGCGCGGGAATCAGCATCATCGACGGGGTCATCGTGAAGACCAAGAAGGGGGTGGGGGATATGCGCGCCGACGAGATCGCAGCCCGAAGCGCGTTCCAGGCGGACTACCTCCGCAGGCTCCACATGTACCCGATGGCCGCGCGGGCACTGTTCCCTAGGATGTAGCACACCGTCACCACAACCTCACGGCCCGCCACAGGCGGGCCGTGAGGCGCGCGAAAAGGACAGCCGCAAGCGGCTGGGCCCGCCCCCAGAGCGCCCTTCGGGCGCGGGCGGGCTAAAGGACAGCCGCAAGCGGCTGGGCCCGCCCCCAGAGCGCCCTTCGGGCGCGGGCGGGCTAAAGGACAGCCGCAAGCGGCTGGGCCCGCCCCCAGAGCGCCCTTCGGGCGCGGGCGGGCTAAAGGACAGCCGCAAGCGGCTGGGCCCGCCCCCAGAGCGCCCTTCGGGCGCGGGCGGGCTAAAGGACAGCCGCAAGCGGCTGGGCCCGCCCCCAGAGCGCCCTTCGGGCGCGGGCGGGCTAAAGGACAGCCGCAAGCGGCTGGGCCCGCCCCCAGAGCGCCCTTCGGGCGCGGGCGGGCTAAAGGACAGCCGCAAGCGGCTGGGCCCGCCCCCAGAGCGCCCTTCGGGCGCGGGCGGGCTAAAGGACAGCCGCAAGCGGCTGGGCCCGCCCCCAGAGCGCCCTTCGGGCGCGGGCGGGCTAAAGGACAGCCGCAAGCGGCTGGGCCCGCAAGTCTCGAACGGCTGTAACGAGTCTGAATGCTGTAATGTTTGAAATGGCAAGACCCGGTGGGGGTGATGTGACCGCTAGCCCGAAGGCCTGGTGAAGCCCGGACGCCGCTCCCCGAAAAGACGAGGAATCCATGCGGAAAATCGCACTCTTCGGACCACCCGCCACAGGAAAATCCACTCTGGCTAGGTGGCTCTCGGCAGAACTCGGCCACCCACACACAGACCTCGATGACCTTCTCTTCACCCCTGACGGCCCCCTGCCGCTGCCCGAGTTCCGCCGGCAGGCAGGAGAGATCACACGGCAAGACACGTGGATCGTCGAAGGGAACTTCTCCAAGCTGGCCGACGTCGTCTGGCACCGCGCCGACGTACTCGTGTGGCTCGACTTTCAGCTACCCCTGATCATGTACCGCATAGTGCGCCGTAGCCTCTATCAGCTCACCGGATACGAGGACAGCCCACAAGCACGGCGACTGACCTGGAGCAAAGCATTCTTCAGCCGCCGGTCGCTGTTGCGCACCGCCATCCGCAAGTACCGGAACAACCGGCCCCGCTACGTCCAACAGGTATCCGAGACAGCCGATCAGGGCGTCAAGGTGGTCAGGCTCCACAGTCCGCGCGAAGTCCGCCGTTGGATGGAACTGATGAAAGGGCCGGCGGAGAGCCACTCACGCGGAGCGACCCGGCACACCACCGGCCCTTAACCAACATCCGTGCCGACGAAGCGCCAGCGTAAGGAAGTACCACCAGCCTACAAGGGCCCGTCCGTGACTCGACAGCTGCTCAAGGAACACGATTGTGATCCCCCGTAACCGACCAGTGATCAATGAAGCCGATATCGCCGAGCAGGCTGGCGTCCCCATCGCCACATGGAGGCGACGTGATGCCCCCGCCTTCCGTCAGCGCGTAGCAAGCCTCTTTCCTCGCAGCCGCATCCTGATCTACGACCTGGCTCAAGCTCGTGCTTACCTCGCGGGCGGACCCATCCCTGTGCTGCCCGCCGGAGAACATCCCGACGACCTTCTCAACGACGAAGAGACGGCCGCCGTACTCGGCGTTACGGCCAGCACCGTCCGCGCCTACGCGACCCAGGGTTACATCTCAGCAGGAAAGACCGTCTACAGCGTGCGGGTGTGGCCCCGCTGTGACATTGAGGAACGCCGGAAGAACCCGCCCGGGCAGGGGAAGGGAGGAGGCCGGCCGCCAGGCACAGGAAAAGGCCCGCGCAAGGCACACGCCTACGAGGGTGATCCCCGTCTGCACACTGCGACCGCAGCCCTCAGCACTGCTGGCGACACCCCCCGCCATCGCATCGCAGCATCCCTTGCCCAACAGCACGGCGGGTCAACACGCACTTGGGAACGCCTCCTCACCCAGGTCAGCCAGACCTCCCCGCCCGGCTGACCCGTACGGTGAGGCTTCCAGGAATCAGGCGTGTGGCCTGCACGCCTGATTCCTGGAAGCGAGCTATACCCCCGCGCTTCGCTTACGCGTGGATCGCCCCCCGTCCTCGCTTCGCAGCACTACCCGGTGCGGTACTGAGGGCTGGAGAAGAAGCGAGTGGAGCTGGAGCCCGTAGCCGCGCCCGGTCCCCGCCGCCCGCCCGCGCCAGGGGTCGGGCTGTGCGGGGTTCCCCTCGGTGGGCGGCAGTCTTCAGACCGAGCGCGCCGTTCGGGGGGTCCGGCACCTGCTTCCAAGTCGGTCGCGGGCGCGCGCGGTCGGGCCGGGCCCCCCGGGCGGTGTGCTAGCCCTTGGGTGCCGACCATCGAGGGGAACCCCGCCGGGTTGACCCGTACCACCCACTCACCTGAACAAGATCACGAAGCCCTTTCCCCCCTTGGAGGTGGCCGGGGGTCCGGGCGGGCGGAGCCCCCCGGGATCGGTGAGGCAGGCGTTCGCTCCCGCGTTCGGCAGGCACACGGCCAATCCCTCGGCCGAGGACGTCCACGCGGCGCACGCGCTGACCGAACGGCAGCCCGGACCAACCCTGCGGTCCGGGCCTTCTTCGGTTCGTTGGAACCCCACCAGTCCCATCGGCGAGTTCGTCTCTCTGAGGCCCGTCAGATGCGGCAGGATCAGTGCTCTAACTCCAGAAACGGCAAAGGTCCGGGCGCCTAGACAACTCCCGGACCTCATTGCCGACCTCGTCACCTATCACCGATCCGAGGCCTGTTGTCCAGCGTATCCGCGTCTGCTGATGCCGTCAGCCAGACCCGCCCCCCGAAGCGCCCGAAGTGCGCACGCTGCCGGAAGTCGTTCGCCCCCGGCACCGGCAAGCGGGTCAAGATCTACTGCTCTGCCACGTGCCGTCAGCGGGCAAAACGGATCATCGATGCCACCCCCGACGTGTCACGTTTTGGGGACCACAAAACCGCAGGTCAGGCGGCATTTTCGGCACCAAAAACGGGCGTGCGCTTTAGTACTACGGGGAGAATTCCGTCCACCCCAGGTCAGAGGGGGTCTGAGGAACGAACCACCCCGAAACGGACAGATGGTCAGGATCGGGGCCGAGACGGGCGGTTCGAGCGAAGGGAAGCGCACCAGACGGTGGCGCTCGGCAAGACGTTCCTTGGGTGCGGCACGCGGCTGATGGGTGGGGCGGCCGGGGTGATGGTCGGCAAGGCTGCGGCCTCGTTCAGTGGGGCCTGCACCTGCGGCAGCGTCCACATGTGCGTGTGGTGCGCGGCGAAGATCCTGGCGGTCCGGGCGGAGAACGCGCAGAAGGCGGCGGACGCGCTGGCGGCGGCCGGGTACGGCCTGTACCTCGGGACCTACACGTTGCGGCACTTCGAGCGGCAGGCGTACGGCTCGCTGCGGCGCGGCGAGCGCGGCGGACTGATCGCGGTGGCGCACGACGGCTGGAAGGGCGCGTTCGGGTCCGCCGGGCGGTCGTGGCGTCGGCTGCGGTCCGACTTCGAGATCGTGGGCTATGAGCGGGCGTTCGAGGACACCTGGGGCTCGGACACCGGGTTCCACGTGCACTGGCACGCGCTCTGGGTCACCCAGGCGCCGCTGCCGGAGGAGGAGTTCCGCCGGTTCCGCCAGCGGATGGCCGAGACGTGGCGCGATGCGGTGCTCAACGCCGGTGGCTACGCGGTCAGCACCACGTGCGACCGGCCCGGCTGCCCGTGCGGGGGGGATGGCCACGGCACCGACCTGCGCCCGCTGAACACCGGGCAGGAGGGTGATGCCGCCCGGTACCTGTACAAGGACGGCGACAAGCCCGGATCGGCAGGCTTCGGGCTGGAGTTCACCCGCTCCGACCTCAAGGACGGCCGCCGCTGGGGACGCATGTCGCCGTTCCAGCTCGGCGACCTGGCGGCCGAGGAGCTGGCCGAGCTGGGTGAGGCGGGCCCGTTGGTCGCGAAGTACCGCGAGCGCGAGCACGGGGTGAACGGCGTCCGGAAGCACTACCGGGCCCAGACCCTGAACCGGATCCTCGCCGAGCTGGAGGTGGAGCAGGATGAGCGGACCGACTCCGAGATCGCGGCCAACGAAGACGACGCGCGCACGCTGGTCGCGGTGATCCCGGCGGCTACCTGGTACCGGCACATCGTCCGCAAGCACGGTCGGCGGCTGGCTCTCCTACGTGCCGCCGAGGCGCTTGGCGAGGCTGGCGTTCGGACGCTGATCGAGTCCTGGGGGCTGGCCTGGGGCACGGACGTCCTTCCCCCTGAGACCGCCTGATCCGGCCGGCCCCACGATGAAGGCCCTGACCGTCCCCGGTCGGGGCCTTCAGGTGTACTTAGCCACTAACTTGCTCCGCCTCGACAGCTGTTTCTTGGCGTCAGATGGGTGCAGCGAGTTAGTGCTTACTGTTCCAGTAAGCACCGTTCGCCCCGTCGGCGCCTCCTTGGCGCAGGCTCCGGCCGCCGCCGCCTCAGGTGGGTCATGGGGACCGTGAGCCCAATCCGGGCTCAGAAGCCGCTGCTCCTCCCCGGCCTGGACAACCAAGATGACGTACAGGACGGCTGGGAAACTCTGTTGCTCCGTTGCCGAGGAGGAGTCGGCAGGCCCGGCGAGTGGCCGGCCGTCGGGCAGGCACTTCCCTGTGACCGCCTCACGTAGGTGCCGCTTAGGAATCCGGCGGAGTCAGTCCGCTGAGGCGGCCAACCCGGGGTTGTCGGTAAGAACCCTGTTGCGAGCCGCAACGAAGGACGAACATCTGCCCACTTCCGCTTTTTGGCGCGGTGGGGGCCTACCGCAGGCCACGGAGAGGGCGGAGACACCCCGGAGGGCCTGGCGGCCCTCCGGGGTGGTCTGGCGGGCGCCTTCGGCGCGTTCACCGCCAGACCATCCCGCGCAAGCGCAGGACGCCAGGCCGGGCGCCTTCGGCGCGTTCACCGGCCTGGTGGCTGGTCCTGCGCAGCAAGCTGCGCGCACCGGACCAGCCATCTCCGCCCTCTCCGTGGCCTGCGGTAGGCCCCCACCGCGTCCCCGTCGGCCGTGGGTTGGCCTAAAAAGAGTGCAAAACCCTTCCTGAACTGGGGTTTTGCATAGAAGAGTGAGCCGAAATGCTGTAAAGTTAGTGATGTCGGAAGGGGCGGCACACCCCGACCGGCGACCAACGACACCGAAGGAAGGAAACCCGATGACCCAGTTGTTGCCGTCGGCGCTTGAGGACCTGCGCGGGAATGTCCCCGTGGTCGACTCGCTGGCCGCGAAGGGCTATCCGGGCTACGTGAACGGAACTCAGCGGATGGGGACCGTGAACGACGTGTACGGGTGGACCAGGGTCCACGCGCACATCAACGTCTCGCCCGATGAGGGGTACGCGCTGACCGACAAGAGGTCGCCGCACGCCCTCTACGAATTCATGCTCATGTCCGCTGGAACCACGCACCGGCCGGGACTGCACGACCACTCGCGAGAGTTCGGCACGGCGCTTGGAGTGGTCGCGGCGTGCTTCGCTGAGCACTGCCGCGCCTACGAGTTGAGCCCCGTGGTCTCGTGGAGCTACGACCCGAACACCCTGGACCGTGAATCCATCCAGGGGGAGAAGCGGTTCCATGCTCACTTCGTGGGGCGGACAGGCAAGGAGCGGGCAGAGGTCGCGGAGAGGGCCATGCGAGCAGGGGGACTCTCCGCGCTCCGGTGTCGCCGGATCGTAGAAGAGGCGTCCGTCTTGGGTGCCCTGGTGTGTGCCGATGTCGTGGACGGTGACGCTCTGCGGGTGCTCCAGCCCGTTCCGGCGCTCTCCACCCCCACGGCCACCGCTACGGCACAGTTCCTGCTGCCGCAGGGATGGGAAAGTCTCGCCAACCCGGACTTTCACGCAGATATCGCCTACATTCACCGCAAGTTGCGAACGATGTATGACGAGATCATCCGTGCCTGTGCTACCGGTGAGGCCGGGCTGTGGCGGCGGCCCACTGTCCGGGAGTTCGACCCGGAGGACATCGATGTACCGCTCCGCGCGACGACCCGCGCGACGCTTGCTCACTACCTTCGAGCACTGCGCCCCGAAATCCTCGACGGCGGGTCGCTCGCCCGGTCCCGAGCCACGCACGTCTACCCATTGGCGGATCTGGCTTATGCGGTGACCATCACTGAGCAGGAAGGGCAGGTGTACCTGCATCTCCGCATCAACGTGTTCTCCGATCTCGGAGGCGCGGGAATCAGCATCATCGACGGGGTCATCGTGAAGACCAAGAAGGGGGTGGGGGATATGCGCGCCGACGAGATCGCAGCCCGAAGCGCGTTCCAGGCGGACTACCTCCGCAGGCTCCACATGTACCCGATGGCCGCGCGGGCACTGTTCCCTAGGATGTAGCACACCGTCACCACAACCTCACGGCCCGCCACAGGCGGGCCGTGAGGCGCGCGAAAAGGACAGCCGCAAGCGGCTGGGCCCGCCCCCAGAGCGCCCTTCGGGCGCGGGCGGGCTAAAGGACAGCCGCAAGCGGCTGGGCCCGCCCCCAGAGCGCCCTTCGGGCGCGGGCGGGCTAAAGGACAGCCGCAAGCGGCTGGGCCCGCCCCCAGAGCGCCCTTCGGGCGCGGGCGGGCTAAAGGACAGCCGCAAGCGGCTGGGCCCGCCCCCAGAGCGCCCTTCGGGCGCGGGCGGGCTAAAGGACAGCCGCAAGCGGCTGGGCCCGCCCCCAGAGCGCCCTTCGGGCGCGGGCGGGCTAAAGGACAGCCGCAAGCGGCTGGGCCCGCCCCCAGAGCGCCCTTCGGGCGCGGGCGGGCTAAAGGACAGCCGCAAGCGGCTGGGCCCGCCCCCAGAGCGCCCTTCGGGCGCGGGCGGGCTAAAGGACAGCCGCAAGCGGCTGGGCCCGCCCCCAGAGCGCCCTTCGGGCGCGGGCGGGCTAAAGGACAGCCGCAAGCGGCTGGGCCCGCCCCCAGAGCGCCCTTCGGGCGCGGGCGGGCTAAAGGACAGCCGCAAGCGGCTGGGCCCGCAAGTCTCGAACGGCTGTAACGAGTCTGAATGCTGTAATGTTTGAAATGGCAAGACCCGGTGGGGGTGATGTGACCGCTAGCCCGAAGGCCTGGTGAAGCCCGGACGCCGCTCCCCGAAAAGACGAGGAATCCATGCGGAAAATCGCACTCTTCGGACCACCCGCCACAGGAAAATCCACTCTGGCTAGGTGGCTCTCGGCAGAACTCGGCCACCCACACACAGACCTCGATGACCTTCTCTTCACCCCTGACGGCCCCCTGCCGCTGCCCGAGTTCCGCCGGCAGGCAGGAGAGATCACACGGCAAGACACGTGGATCGTCGAAGGGAACTTCTCCAAGCTGGCCGACGTCGTCTGGCACCGCGCCGACGTACTCGTGTGGCTCGACTTTCAGCTACCCCTGATCATGTACCGCATAGTGCGCCGTAGCCTCTATCAGCTCACCGGATACGAGGACAGCCCACAAGCACGGCGACTGACCTGGAGCAAAGCATTCTTCAGCCGCCGGTCGCTGTTGCGCACCGCCATCCGCAAGTACCGGAACAACCGGCCCCGCTACGTCCAACAGGTATCCGAGACAGCCGATCAGGGCGTCAAGGTGGTCAGGCTCCACAGTCCGCGCGAAGTCCGCCGTTGGATGGAACTGATGAAAGGGCCGGCGGAGAGCCACTCACGCGGAGCGACCCGGCACACCACCGGCCCTTAACCAACATCCGTGCCGACGAAGCGCCAGCGTAAGGAAGTACCACCAGCCTACAAGGGCCCGTCCGTGACTCGACAGCTGCTCAAGGAACACGATTGTGATCCCCCGTAACCGACCAGTGATCAATGAAGCCGATATCGCCGAGCAGGCTGGCGTCCCCATCGCCACATGGAGGCGACGTGATGCCCCCGCCTTCCGTCAGCGCGTAGCAAGCCTCTTTCCTCGCAGCCGCATCCTGATCTACGACCTGGCTCAAGCTCGTGCTTACCTCGCGGGCGGACCCATCCCTGTGCTGCCCGCCGGAGAACATCCCGACGACCTTCTCAACGACGAAGAGACGGCCGCCGTACTCGGCGTTACGGCCAGCACCGTCCGCGCCTACGCGACCCAGGGTTACATCTCAGCAGGAAAGACCGTCTACAGCGTGCGGGTGTGGCCCCGCTGTGACATTGAGGAACGCCGGAAGAACCCGCCCGGGCAGGGGAAGGGAGGAGGCCGGCCGCCAGGCACAGGAAAAGGCCCGCGCAAGGCACACGCCTACGAGGGTGATCCCCGTCTGCACACTGCGACCGCAGCCCTCAGCACTGCTGGCGACACCCCCCGCCATCGCATCGCAGCATCCCTTGCCCAACAGCACGGCGGGTCAACACGCACTTGGGAACGCCTCCTCACCCAGGTCAGCCAGACCTCCCCGCCCGGCTGACCCGTACGGTGAGGCTTCCAGGAATCAGGCGTGTGGCCTGCACGCCTGATTCCTGGAAGCGAGCTATACCCCCGCGCTTCGCTTACGCGTGGATCGCCCCCCGTCCTCGCTTCGCAGCACTACCCGGTGCGGTACTGAGGGCTGGAGAAGAAGCGAGTGGAGCTGGAGCCCGTAGCCGCGCCCGGTCCCCGCCGCCCGCCCGCGCCAGGGGTCGGGCTGTGCGGGGTTCCCCTCGGTGGGCGGCAGTCTTCAGACCGAGCGCGCCGTTCGGGGGGTCCGGCACCTGCTTCCAAGTCGGTCGCGGGCGCGCGCGGTCGGGCCGGGCCCCCCGGGCGGTGTGCTAGCCCTTGGGTGCCGACCATCGAGGGGAACCCCGCCGGGTTGACCCGTACCACCCACTCACCTGAACAAGATCACGAAGCCCTTTCCCCCCTTGGAGGTGGCCGGGGGTCCGGGCGGGCGGAGCCCCCCGGGATCGGTGAGGCAGGCGTTCGCTCCCGCGTTCGGCAGGCACACGGCCAATCCCTCGGCCGAGGACGTCCACGCGGCGCACGCGCTGACCGAACGGCAGCCCGGACCAACCCTGCGGTCCGGGCCTTCTTCGGTTCGTTGGAACCCCACCAGTCCCATCGGCGAGTTCGTCTCTCTGAGGCCCGTCAGATGCGGCAGGATCAGTGCTCTAACTCCAGAAACGGCAAAGGTCCGGGCGCCTAGACAACTCCCGGACCTCATTGCCGACCTCGTCACCTATCACCGATCCGAGGCCTGTTGTCCAGCGTATCCGCGTCTGCTGATGCCGTCAGCCAGACCCGCCCCCCGAAGCGCCCGAAGTGCGCACGCTGCCGGAAGTCGTTCGCCCCCGGCACCGGCAAGCGGGTCAAGATCTACTGCTCTGCCACGTGCCGTCAGCGGGCAAAACGGATCATCGATGCCACCCCCGACGTGTCACGTTTTGGGGACCACAAAACCGCAGGTCAGGCGGCATTTTCGGCACCAAAAACGGGCGTGCGCTTTAGTACTACGGGGAGAATTCCGTCCACCCCAGGTCAGAGGGGGTCTGAGGAACGAACCACCCCGAAACGGACAGATGGTCAGGATCGGGGCCGAGACGGGCGGTTCGAGCGAAGGGAAGCGCACCAGACGGTGGCGCTCGGCAAGACGTTCCTTGGGTGCGGCACGCGGCTGATGGGTGGGGCGGCCGGGGTGATGGTCGGCAAGGCTGCGGCCTCGTTCAGTGGGGCCTGCACCTGCGGCAGCGTCCACATGTGCGTGTGGTGCGCGGCGAAGATCCTGGCGGTCCGGGCGGAGAACGCGCAGAAGGCGGCGGACGCGCTGGCGGCGGCCGGGTACGGCCTGTACCTCGGGACCTACACGTTGCGGCACTTCGAGCGGCAGGCGTACGGCTCGCTGCGGCGCGGCGAGCGCGGCGGACTGATCGCGGTGGCGCACGACGGCTGGAAGGGCGCGTTCGGGTCCGCCGGGCGGTCGTGGCGTCGGCTGCGGTCCGACTTCGAGATCGTGGGCTATGAGCGGGCGTTCGAGGACACCTGGGGCTCGGACACCGGGTTCCACGTGCACTGGCACGCGCTCTGGGTCACCCAGGCGCCGCTGCCGGAGGAGGAGTTCCGCCGGTTCCGCCAGCGGATGGCCGAGACGTGGCGCGATGCGGTGCTCAACGCCGGTGGCTACGCGGTCAGCACCACGTGCGACCGGCCCGGCTGCCCGTGCGGGGGGGATGGCCACGGCACCGACCTGCGCCCGCTGAACACCGGGCAGGAGGGTGATGCCGCCCGGTACCTGTACAAGGACGGCGACAAGCCCGGATCGGCAGGCTTCGGGCTGGAGTTCACCCGCTCCGACCTCAAGGACGGCCGCCGCTGGGGACGCATGTCGCCGTTCCAGCTCGGCGACCTGGCGGCCGAGGAGCTGGCCGAGCTGGGTGAGGCGGGCCCGTTGGTCGCGAAGTACCGCGAGCGCGAGCACGGGGTGAACGGCGTCCGGAAGCACTACCGGGCCCAGACCCTGAACCGGATCCTCGCCGAGCTGGAGGTGGAGCAGGATGAGCGGACCGACTCCGAGATCGCGGCCAACGAAGACGACGCGCGCACGCTGGTCGCGGTGATCCCGGCGGCTACCTGGTACCGGCACATCGTCCGCAAGCACGGTCGGCGGCTGGCTCTCCTACGTGCCGCCGAGGCGCTTGGCGAGGCTGGCGTTCGGACGCTGATCGAGTCCTGGGGGCTGGCCTGGGGCACGGACGTCCTTCCCCCTGAGACCGCCTGATCCGGCCGGCCCCACGATGAAGGCCCTGACCGTCCCCGGTCGGGGCCTTCAGGTGTACTTAGCCACTAACTTGCTCCGCCTCGACAGCTGTTTCTTGGCGTCAGATGGGTGCAGCGAGTTAGTGCTTACTGTTCCAGTAAGCACCGTTCGCCCCGTCGGCGCCTCCTTGGCGCAGGCTCCGGCCGCCGCCGCCTCAGGTGGGTCATGGGGACCGTGAGCCCAATCCGGGCTCAGAAGCCCGCTGCTCCTCCCCGGCCTGGACAACCAAGATGACGTACAGGACGGCTGGGAAACTCTGTTGCTCCGTTGCCGAGGAGGAGTCGGCAGGCCCGGCGAGTGGCCGGCCGTCGGGCAGGCACTTCCCTGTGACCGCCTCACGTAGGTGCCGCTTAGGAATCCGGCGGAGTCAGTCCGCTGAGGCGGCCAACCCGGGGTTGTCGGTAAGAACCCTGTTGCGAGCCGCAACGAAGGACGAACATCTGCCCACTTCCGCTTTTTGGCGCGGTGGGGGCCTACCGCAGGCCACGGAGAGGGCGGAGACACCCCCGGAGGGCCTGGCGGCCCTCCGGGGTGGTCTGGCGGGCGCCTTCGGCGCGTTCACCGCCAGACATCCCGCGCAAGCGCAGGACGCCAGGCCGGGCGCCTTCGGCGCGTTCACCGGCCTGGTGGCTGGTCCTGCGCAGCAAGCTGCGCGCACCGGACCAGCCATCTCCGCCCTCTCCGTGGCCTGCGGTAGGCCCCCACCGCGTCCCCGTCGGCCGTGGGTTGGCCTAAAAGAGTGCAAAACCCTTCCTGAACTGGGGTTTTGCATAGAAGAGTGAGCCGAAATGCTGTAAAGTTAGTGATGTCGGAAGGGGCGGCACACCCCGACCGGCGACCAACGACACCGAAGGAAGGAAACCCGATGACCCAGTTGTTTGCCGTCGGCGCTTGAGGACCTGCGCGGGAATGTCCCCGTGGTCGACTCGCTGGCCGCGAAGGGCTATCCGGGCTACGTGAACGGAACTCAGCGGATGGGGACCGTGAACGACGTGTACGGGTGGACCAGGGTCCACGCGCACATCAACGTCTCGCCCGATGAGGGGTACGCGCTGACCGACAAGAGGTCGCCGCACGCCCTCTACGAATTCATGCTCATGTCCGCTGGAACCACGCACCGGCCGGGACTGCACGACCACTCGCGAGAGTTCGGCACGGCGCTTGGAGTGGTCGCGGCGTGCTTCGCTGAGCACTGCCGCGCCTACGAGTTGAGCCCCGTGGTCTCGTGGAGCTACGACCCGAACACCCTGGACCGTGAATCCATCCAGGGGGAGAAGCGGTTCCATGCTCACTTCGTGGGGCGGACAGGCAAGGAGCGGGCAGAGGTCGCGGAGAGGGCCATGCGAGCAGGGGGACTCTCCGCGCTCCGGTGTCGCCGGATCGTAGAAGAGGCGTCCGTCTTGGGTGCCCTGGTGTGTGCCGATGTCGTGGACGGTGACGCTCTGCGGGTGCTCCAGCCCGTTCCGGCGCTCTCCACCCCCACGGCCACCGCTACGGCACAGTTCCTGCTGCCGCAGGGATGGGAAAGTCTCGCCAACCCGGACTTTCACGCAGATATCGCCTACATTCACCGCAAGTTGCGAACGATGTATGACGAGATCATCCGTGCCTGTGCTACCGGTGAGGCCGGGCTGTGGCGGCGGCCCACTGTCCGGGAGTTCGACCCGGAGGACATCGATGTACCGCTCCGCGCGACGACCCGCGCGACGCTTGCTCACTACCTTCGAGCACTGCGCCCCGAAATCCTCGACGGCGGGTCGCTCGCCCGGTCCCGAGCCACGCACGTCTACCCATTGGCGGATCTGGCTTATGCGGTGACCATCACTGAGCAGGAAGGGCAGGTGTACCTGCATCTCCGCATCAACGTGTTCTCCGATCTCGGAGGCGCGGGAATCAGCATCATCGACGGGGTCATCGTGAAGACCAAGAAGGGGGTGGGGGATATGCGCGCCGACGAGATCGCAGCCCGAAGCGCGTTCCAGGCGGACTACCTCCGCAGGCTCCACATGTACCCGATGGCCGCGCGGGCACTGTTCCCTAGGATGTAGCACACCGTCACCACAACCTCACGGCCGCCAGGCGGGCCGTGAGGCGCGCAGCCGCAAGCGGCTGGGCCCGCCCCAGAGCGCCCTTCGGGCGCGGGCGGGCTAAAGGACAGCCGCAAGCGGCTGGGCCGCCCCAGAGCGCCCTTCGGGGCGGGGGCTAAAGGACAGCCGCAAGCGGCTGGGCCCGCCCCCAGAGCGCCCTTCGGGCGCGGGCGGGCTAAGGACAGCCGCAAGCGGCTGGGCCCGCCCCAGAGCGCCCTTCGGGCGCGGGCGGGCTAAAGGAGCCGCAAGCGGCTGGGCCGCCCCCAGAGCGCCCTTCGGGCGCGGGCGGGCTAAGGACAGCCGCAAGCGGCTGGGCCCGCCCGCGCCCTTCGGCGCGGGGCGGGCTAAAGGACAGCCAAGCGGCTGGGCCCGCCCCCAGAGCGCCCTTCGGGCGCGGGCGGGCTAAAGGACAGCCGCAAGCGGCTGGGCCCGCCCCGAGCGCCCTTCGGGCGCGGGCGGGCTAAAGGACAGCCGCAAGCGGCTGGGCCGCCCCCAGAGCGCCCTTAAAGGACAGCCGCAAGCGGCTGGGCCCGCCCAGAGCGCCCTTCGGGCGCGGGCGGGCTAAAGGACAGCCGCAAGCGGCTGGGCCCGCAAGTCTCGAACGGCTGTAACGAGTCTGAATGCTGTAATGTTTGAAATGGCAAGACCCGGTGGGGGTGATGTGACCTAGCCCGAAGGCCTGGTGAAGCCCGGACGCCGCTCCCCGAAAAGACGAGGAATCCATGCGGAAAATCGCACTCTTCGGACCACCCGCCACAGGAAAATCCACTCTGGCTAGGTGGCTCTCGGCAGAACTCGGCCACCCACACACAGACCTCGATGACCTTCTCTTCACCCCTGACGGCCCCCTGCCGCTGCCCGAGTTCCGCCGGCAGGCAGGAGAGATCACACGGCAAGACACGTGGATCGTCGAAGGGAACTTCTCCAAGCTGGCCGACGTCGTCTGGCACCGCGCCGACGTACTCGTGTGGCTCGACTTTCAGCTACCCCTGATCATGTACCGCATAGTGCGCCGTAGCCTCTATCAGCTCACCGGATACGAGGACAGCCCACAAGCACGGCGACTGACCTGGAGCAAAGCATTCTTCAGCCGCCGGTCGCTGTTGCGCACCGCCATCCGCAAGTACCGGAACAACCGGCCCCGCTACGTCCAACAGGTATCCGAGACAGCCGATCAGGGCGTCAAGGTGGTCAGGCTCCACAGTCCGCGCGAAGTCCGCCGTTGGATGGAACTGATGAAAGGGGGGGAGAGCCACTCACGCGGAGCGACCCGGCACACCACCGGCCCTTAACCAACATCCGTGCCGACGAAGCGCCAGCGTAAGGAAGTACCACCAGCCTACAAGGGCCCGTCCGTGACTCGACAGCTGCTCAAGGAACACGATTGTGATCCCCCGTAACCGACCAGTGATCAATGAAGCCGATATCGCCGAGCAGGCTGGCGTCCCCATCGCCACATGGAGGCGACGTGATGCCCCCGCCTTCCGTCAGCGCGTAGCAAGCCTCTTTCCTCGCAGCCGCATCCTGATCTACGACCTGGCTCAAGCTCGTGCTTACCTCGCGGGCGGACCCATCCCTGTGCTGCCCGCCGGAGAACATCCCGACGACCTTCTCAACGACGAAGAGACGGCCGCCGTACTCGGCGTTACGGCCAGCACCGTCCGCGCCTACGCGACCCAGGGTTACATCTCAGCAGGAAAGACCGTCTACAGCGTGCGGGTGTGGCCCCGCTGTGACATTGAGGAACGCCGGAAGAACCCGCCCGGCAGGGGAAGGGAGGAGGCCCGGCCGCCAGGCACAGGAAAAGGCC
>NZ_WBOF01000017.1 GCF_009569385.1 Streptomyces kaniharaensis | reverse complement strand
CGAGTACCTTCTTCACGATGTCGCCGAAGGCGTCCATGCCGATGACGACCTCTCCGGGCGCGCATCCGAAAATGGCCTCCTGGATGCGCGGGTCGTAGAAGTCGAGGAAATCCGGGCACGCGGGCTTGGGGGGCGCCGGGGTCGGTGGGTCCACTCGACCCAGTGGTCGCCGTCCTGCTGCCCGGCCTTGATGCTCCACTTCGCCACCCAGTCCCGGGCAGCTTGAGGTTGATCAGGGTGGTCAGGTCCGTGCGGTCCAGCTCCCCGCCGACGAAGTGCAGCGGGAGCACCAGGCGCACGATGGATTCGCGGTCGGAGAGGTCGGCCGGGATGGTCAGCCAGTCCTCCATCAGGTCGGCCTCCTCGTCCAGGCCGAGGCGGTCGCGCAGGATCGGCCACAAGGCCGGCCCGTACGTCGCCTCGTCGCCGACCAGCTCCCGCGCCGCCCGCCGGGCGGTCCACACCGCGCGGTGGCCACCGGCCATGAGGCGCCACTCGCTCACCCAGTCGCCGGGCAGGCGGGTGTTCACGATCTCGTCCAGGCCCTGGCGCTCCCTGGGGCTGCCGAGGAAGTGCTCCGGGAGCGCAAGGATCACCTGGGCGCCCTCGTCCTCCAGGCGGTCCGGGATGGTCAGCCACTCCTCCTTCTGCGCCTCCGGGGCCAGGTGCAGGGCGGCCTTGAGCATCGCCCACAGGGCCGGGCCGTACACCTTGTCGTCGGAGGGCGGGGAGCGTGCCAGTGCCCCTGACCGTCCGGGCCGGTGGCCGCGCCGACCACGGCACCCAGGCCGACCACCAAAAGGCCGGCCTGGGTGCGGCCCGGGCCACCTCGTACAGGGCCCACACGCCCGGGACGGCCGCGCGCACGGTCAGCACGGAGACGTACGCCCACCGGCCGTAGGAGGCCACGCCGCGCCACAGGGCGACGGGCAGCATCAGCACGCCGCGCACGCCCCGGGCCAGCCAGCGCCCGGCCACGGCCAGGTAGTAGGCCACGATCGTGCCGACGTCGGAGAGCTGCACCAGGAGGCGGGGCACCGGCAGGGTGGCCACCCAGTCCTGGAAGTCCGTGAGTCGGTCGGCCAGGACCTCGCGGAAGTCGGGGCCGGTCGCCGGGCCGGGCAGGGCGATGGCGCCCATCGCGGCCGGGGGCGCGGACAGCGGCTCCGGCTCGGGCAGCGCGTTGTTCCAGAACGACGCTCCGCCGGCCTTCTTCGCGGCGGCGGTCTTCGCGCTGATCGGGCGCCCGGTGAGGAACCGGCCGAGGCAAGCCGCGGTGGCTTTTCCGGCCTTGCCGATCGCCTCGTCGGTCGCCTTCTGCTGGGCGGTGCGCTTGGGCAGCTTCGGCATCTGGCTGATCAGCCAGCCGATCCCGCCGAGCGCCAGCAGCACGCCGAGCGGGGTCAGGTGGGTGACCTTGCCGATCCACTCGATGACGCTCCAGATCGCGCCCGCGATGGCGTTGCCGGTGCCGTTACCGGCGGGCGCTGGGGTGCCCGTAGCGGGGCCGGACGGGTGCGCGGAGGGCGACACCTGAGCGAGGCCGGATACGGCGCTGTGGACGCCTCTCGCGGCTGCCAGGATGGCCATGTGGTGCTCTCCTCTCCATTGCCTTGGGGAGCCTGCTGCCGGGCGGGGCGTCACCCCCGCCCGGCGTCCCCTCGTTGATCAGAGATCAGCAGGTGATCTGTCAGTGTGCGCGCCACCTGCGACAGATGGCCCACGGATTTCGGTTCTTCTCGGTCACCCGTTCAGCGGGTGCCGTGCTCCGCGTGCCACGGGCACGGGTCCTCCGGCGGGCACGGGCCGCA
Source organism: Streptomyces kaniharaensis (assembly GCF_009569385.1). Classification (NCBI taxonomy): domain Bacteria; kingdom Bacillati; phylum Actinomycetota; class Actinomycetes; order Kitasatosporales; family Streptomycetaceae; genus Streptomyces; species Streptomyces kaniharaensis. Next base: position 17,771 of record NZ_WBOF01000017.1, on the reverse strand, counting down.
GCCCGGCGGGACGTTGTGCCAGTGCCAGTACTCCTGGCGGACGTAGGCCCGGGTCCCACCGGGGGCGTCCCACTCGATGCTGTCCGGGCCGATCGGACCCTGGACGTCCTCCGGGTGAAGCCGGTCGCGCTGCTGGAGCGCGTACGCCGCCGACTCGGCGAGTAGGCCGTCCAGCTCGGTCCGGCTCCGCCACCACCGCCGGTCGGCCAATGCCGCCTCCCGGAGGGCGATCTCCCGGCAGCCGTCCAGCTCCGGATCTTGGGAGAGCCGGGCCAGCACCTCCGCCTCCTGGTCCAGGTCGGGGGCGTCCGCGTAGGCCTCGGCCGCTGTGGGGCGGTGAACGCCGGGTAGTGGTGCAGCGTTCGGCGCGGGGTCTCACTCATCAGGGGTCTCTCCTTCGTGCGGGAGGGGCGGCCGGTGGGCCTCCCCTGGTGGGTGGTCGGTCAGGCCCGGTCGGCGGGGCCGATCCGGCGCAGGTCGGCGGGGCGGACGCGCGGCAGGGAACAGAACGCCTCGGCCAACCAGCCGATCAGCCCCCGGATCTCGACGTCCTCCGGCCCGACCCAGACGACCCGGCCCCGACCACCGGCGTACCGGCCCGAGGTCACCTCGACCTCGTCGCCTACCTGGATGCTGCTCATGTCGTGCTCCTCTCTGGTGGGGCGGGCGGGCCCGGCCGGGCCCGCCCCGGGGTTGGTCAGAGGGCGGTGAGCCCGGCCTGACGGATCAGCGCCTCGATCTCCTGCGTGGTGACGGTCGGCCCGGACGCGTCCAGGAATCCGGCGGCGGTCATCTTGGCGTTGGCCTCCTCGGCCAGGACCTGGAGCGGGGCCGTGAAATCCGTCGCACGGGCCCGCCGCGCGGGGTCCAGGGCGACGACGGCGAGTGCGGTACGGAGCCGCTGGAAGGCCACGAGCGCTTCGCGGGTGGTGGTGTCCATGGGGATCTCCTCGGGGTGGTTAGCGGATGACGCTGACGATGTGGGTGGAGCTCATACGGCGGGTGCCCCTGTCGGTCACCACGTCGATCCGGCCAGCAGCGACGCCGGTCACGATGTGGTCAACGACCGCCCCGGTGTCCCGGAGGGTGTCGCCCGCCCGCAGGCCGATCGGGGTGGTCTTGATCACGGACTTGCGCATGGTGCTCTCCTTCGAGGTGGTTCGGGTAGTACGGGGCGGGCCCCTCGGGCCCGCCCCTGATGGTCGATCAGAACCAGCGGTTCGCGCGGCGCTCGGCCTGGGCCTTCGCCTTCGCCTCCCGGGCGTCCTGCTTGGCCTTCTCGCGGGCGGCGTCCTCGGCCTCCTCGCGGGCCACCGCCTCCGCCTGGATCTCGTCGATCTTGGCGCCGATCTTGGCGCGGTCGCCCCCGGCGGCGGCCCGGCCGACCAGCCAGGCGAGCTTGGCCTTCTCGGCGGTGGTGTAGTAGCGCGGCTCGGCCATGGTCAGCTCCTCCCGGCGGCGAACCCGAAGCCGCCGGCCTTGGTGTTGGTGGGGGTGTTCCTCGTGCTGCGGATCTCCCGGGCGACCGTGTCCGGCCGCACCGGCTTCGTCGTCCTGGCGCTCACCCAGGCCGTCACCGCTTTTGGGTCGTCGCCGACCTCCGCCACGGCGAGGCGGACCAGGGAGGCCACGCTCGCGGCCTTCGGCGCCGGGGCTCCGGCGCTCACCGAGGCAACGAGGTTGGCCGGGAGCGGAAGCTGCTCGGTCTCCGGGCGGGGACCGCCGGACGGCTGCGTGGCGCTGACCTGGGCGGTAGCGGGCTGCGGGCGGATATCCGCCGGGTCTCCGCCGGAGAGAACAGCGGTCGGGCGGAGCGCGGAGACCGGCGTCCACACCGGCAGCTCCCAGGCGGGCGCCGCCGGGGCGCCCAGCCGCTCCAACACCGGCGCCTGGTCCTCCTGCCCGTTGACCTCCGCCAACTCCTGCCAGGCGCCGGAGAGGCGCTCGGCGGCCTTCGACTGGGCCTTCGCCACGGCCGCTCCGGCCCGGGACAGGGAGTCCATGCGGGTCCGCTCGCCGTGGGTCTGGGCGTTGAGCACCGCCCGGGAGATCGCCGCGTTGTCGCGGGAGTCCTGGAGGACCCGGCGGATCTCCGACTTGGCCTTCGGGCTGATCTCCGTCGACTCCCACACGCCGTGGAGCCACCAGAGCGATTTGGCGGCGAGCGGGAGCCAGGCGACCGCGAGCCACCCGGCGGTGTGAGGGCTGGTCAGCGCGTGGACGACCAGCATCCCGGTCGTCAGCGCCCCGAACATCCAGCCCAGCGCGGTGACCTTGGCGTTGTGGTCGCCCTGCCCCGCCAACCGGCGTTCGTAGGAGAGGGCGGCGAGCCAGGCGCCGTCGTAACCCAGGCCGATCACCAGCGCCAGGGCGAGCGGCATCACGCCGTTGAGCCACAGGGCCACCACGGCGACGGTCAGCACCGCCGAGACGACGGTCACCGCCAGAGCCGGAGCCGCGAGCCAGGCCCGGCCCGCCGTGCGTCGCAGAGAGGTGTTCATCGGGCACCGTCCTCGAACTCCACGGCCAGCACCAGCGCCTCGTTCCAGCGGTCGCAGTCGGCGAGCATCACGGCGGTGGAGGTGCAGCCGCAGGTACCGGCCCAGTGGGCGGCGGCGGCCTTCTCCTGGATGGCGAACAGCGCGCTCTCCTCGGCCCGCCGCAGCCAACCGGCCAGCAGCTCGAAGGAGCCGAGCAGCATGCCGACCGCCACCAGCTCGGCCACGACCAGCTCCGCCCAGAACGGCGCGTCGAAGTGGGCCATGAAGGCACCGGCCGCACCAGCGGCGGCGGCGGCGAACAGCGCGGCCACCAGGACGGCCAAGCGCTGCGGGGTGAGGGCCCGCCAGACGAGGCCGGCCTTCGGGGCCTTCGGCTGGGGGGCGGGCTTCTGGACGGGCGTGCCACCGGCGTAGCTCATCGGGCACCCCCGACGATCGCGGCGGCCTGGGCGAGCTGGGTGAAGGTCTGGGCCAGCTGGGCCTGGGCGGCCCCGAGGGCGACCAGCGCGGCCCGCCCCTCGTTGGTGTGCCCCATGCCGCTGGCGGCGTTGGACAGCGTCGCGTCGGCCCGCTCCGCGAGCTGGAGACCGCGCCGGAGCATCTGGGCGGCGAAGTCGCGGTCGTCGCTCATCGGGCACCGTCCTGGGGCCAGATGACGCTGATGCCGGAGCCGCGCTCCAGGACGACCGGCTCGGGGCCGGGGCCGGGGTCGGCTCGGGCGCCGGGGACGGGTTCGGGGCGGGGGCGGGCACGGACGTGCCGGGCCCCTGGGTACGATCCATCACGGATCGCCCTCCTGTCGTCTCAGGGGGGTGGTCAAGGCCCTGAGCAGGTGTTTGCCGCACCGGCTCGGGGCCGCTCCCGTTTGGGAACGGCTCCACCATGACACGTTATTTCGCAGCGCACAAGTGTGTTGCGTAGCGAGTCATGACGGTATGATCCCCGCATGGACATTCCGGAGGTAGCACAAGCTGCCGCACTCGCAGAGGTAGCAAAGCTGGGTCACGACAGGGGCGAACTGCTACGGCAGGCGGACGAGTTGCTGACCCGCATCAAGCCCGCCGCCGTGAAGGCCGTACAGGCTGGCGCGGGGCGCAACCGCGTACGAGAGCTGGCGGGAGTCTCCACCACGCTCTGGTACGAGTGGCTGGACGAGGCGGGCATCCAGGTCCGCCCCAGGGCGGCGAAGAAGACCGCCACGAAGAAGGCCACTACCAGCCGGAAGCGGGAGACCTCGTGACCGACCGCCTGCCCCAGCCCGCCGACATGTCGCACGCGATGCTGATCGGCCTCTTGATGCACCTCGGCGGCAGCTTCGACATGCCCGCCGACGCCCTCTCGGTCGATGCCCTCGGCACGCCGGACGGCACGTTCCACGCCGTTGAGCTGGGGATCTTGGAGGATGGGCAGGTTCGCCTGTCCGTCGTTCCCCGGCCGCACGGAGAGGGTGCAGGACTCCAGTTCCGCAACGGGGAGTAACCTCAGCCCCACGAACGGCGATTGACCCCACACAAGACGAAACCCGCCCCCCGGACCCTCACTTGGTGCCGTAACCAGGAGAGGGGTCGTAATCCGGAAGGCGGGCCCTAGACGGTGTCGAGTGTAGGTGACCACGCGTCCCGACACACCATGGCACCGGGAGAGGGCGTACCTTGCCCACCCGAAAGAAGTCGGCCCCGATCCCCCGCCAGCAGGGCGAGGGCACCGTTTCCCAGCTCGACCGTGACGGCGTTCCGGCGGGCTGTATCCAGATCCCCGGCATGCGGCTGGGGTGGTTCTACCGCCTGAACGACCGGATGGTCCTGCACCAGCACCGGCCTGGGTCCCCGCTGCTGCACGTCGGGCAGGCGCCGAAGGTCACCTCCGTGATCGCGCACCTGACCGACGACGGCGAAGACATCCGCACTGAGTACCTGGTCGTCGGCCGCCGTCAGCGTCGCCCCCGGATCATCACGGAAGACGAACTCGACCGGGGCACCTGGGCGTCGAAGACCGGCAGCCGCCGGCCGACCGGCCCGGACGAGAAGCACGCGTTCGCCAAGGCCATGCGCATGCAGGCGGAGGACGCCCCCGAGGTCCCCGCCCGCACGTACTACACCGACGAGGGCGACCTCGTGCTTCCCGAGGCGGACGCCCAGCTCTACGGCTACGGCACCCTGTGCGGGTCCGAGAAGGCCGCCCGCGACGCGTGGGAGGAGACCGGCGCGTACGCGGTCGTGGACCCCAAGGCCGCGCTGGTGATGGGCGCGATGTTCTCCGGCCCGATGCTCGATTCCCTGGGCGTGCTGGCGCACATCCTGAACCTCCACGGGCCCGGCCAGCAGGGCAAGTCCACGATGATGTTCGTCTGCGCGGCCCTGTTCGGGAACATCAAGCCGCGCCGACAGCGGCTGCTGATGACGTGGAACGCCAGCAAGCAGGGCATCACCCAGGACCTGCGCGGGCGCGGCTACCTGCCGCTGTGCCTGGACGAGCACAGCAGCAGCGGGCGCACCCCGCAGCAGTCCAGCTCGGAGTTCTCCCAGATCTGCGCGGGCTGCCTGCGCTCGACCGGCACGGTCGACGGCGGCATCCGGGAGATGGACGGCTTCTGGCTGTCGATCCTGCTGTCCAGCTCCAACCTGCCGTTGAAGTTCGAGGGGCAGACCGAAGACCTGGCCTCGCGCCTGCTGGAGATCAAGGCGCCGTTCTTCCCGAACGCGTGGGTGGACCTGGACGGCAACGCGGTCGGCGCCGACCACAAGGGCGCCGAGCACGTCTCCAAGCGACTCAAGCGACTGGCCAGGGACCACGGCGGGTGGCCGCTGGAGTGGGCCCGCAAGGCTGGCGCCTTCACCGCCGAGAAGCTGAAGGAGGCCCGGCGGGCGCACCTGGAGCTGTGCGCCAAGTACATGCCGCGCAACGGCGGTATCCCCGACACGATCGCCGAGATTCACATGGCGTGGGTGGTCGGCGCTCACGTCCTGGGCGAGGCCATCGGCGTGCCGGGCCTGGGCGAGGCTGCCGAGCGCGCTGCCGCCGAGCGGCTGAAGGCGGCGATCGAGGCTGCGGCGGAGACGAACGTGCCGGAGGGCGAGCTGCTGTGGCGGGCGCTGGACGCGATGCGCCTGGACGTTGCGGCGTTCCCGGAGATGGAGGAGCTGCCCCGGGCCGCTGCTGGCGGGGTCAAGCCGCGCGGGTTCTACCGCGTCGACCGGCACGGCCAGCAGGAGTGGTGGGTGCTGGACCCGGTGGTGAAGGAGGCCGGGGACAAGGGTGGCGTCGTCAACCTCACCTCCGCGCTGCGGCAGCTCGATGAGGTGAAGGTGCACGTACGGGGCGAGGGCGCCAACGTGCTGCGGCGGGTGCCGAACTTCCTGCGGGACAAGCCCGTCACCCAGCGGATGCACTGCTTCAACCTCGGTCCGGCGCAGGAGCTGTTCGGCGGACCGCTCGACCTCGATGACGACGGCGACGACGGCCACGACGGCCAGGGCGACGGCGGCACGGACCACCAGGAGTCGGGCGAGGTGCCCGGCGGCGAGACGGCGTTCGTGCCGACGCAGGTCGAGCTGTCGCTGTCCGCGCCCGAGGCGGAGCCGGTGCCGACCGTGGCGGCCGGGCTGCCCGCGCTGGTTCGGGAGGTGACCGAACCTCGGTGGGACGAGCTGGTGGACGGGAAGTTCAGCGCGGCGAAGGTCGGCGTGCTGGCGGGCACCGGGCTGCACCTGCCCAACATGCGGCCGGTGCCGGTGCCCATGCCGGGCAGCGTGGAGGAGACCTACGCGCTCATGGCGGCGTACGACGTGTGCACCCTGTACGTCCACGCCAGCGCCATCGGGGCCATGGGGCTGCCCGCCTACGACATCACGGTGTACGGCGAACTCGTGGCACCGCACGAGCACCCGTGGGCCACCCCCGTGGCGGGCGGCGTGGTCGAGCGCGTCGAGCCCGCCGGCCTTTCGTTCTGGATGACCGCCATCCCCGGCGACGGCGAGCGGCGCCACATCTCCATCCCGGCCTACGACCCGTCCCGCCTGGAGGACTCCTTCGGCTCCGCCGTCGACGGCGCGCAGCTGCTCGAAGCGGTGATGCTGTTCCTGCTGTCCAGCCGGGGCAAGGGCAAGCGCCCCAAGGTGGAGCGGTACTACCGCAACGTCAACATGACCGCCATGGGCTACGCCGGGATGACCGCCGACCTGGCCCGGTGCGAGGCGATCCGGCTGGAGACCATCCCCCAGTTCACCGCCGGGCAGCGGCTCAAGCCGATCCTTCACCTCGGGTGGAACCGGCGCATGGAGCCGCCGGAGCGCGACATGAAGTGGCTGCACCGGTACGACAAGACCGCCGCGTGGCTGTCCGCCTGGTCGAACACGCCGCTCGGGGTCGGTGAGCCGACCCACTACCCGGACGGCGCGGAGTTCGACCCGAAGAAGGCCGGCCTTTGGCGCGTGGCGGAGGCGCCCGGGTTCGGGCTGCCCGGCCTGCCCACCTTCCAGCTCCGCACGGCCGAGGAAGGCGGCTGGTGGATCCGCTCCACCCCCGCGATGAACCTGCTTATGGAGGCGTACCCGGACTGGACGCCGGTCGTCCTGGAGGCCCTGGTCTGGAAGGACAGCCGCCGCGTGATGGAGACCGGCTACGAGCGCATCCGCCTCGGCCGGGAGTTCCTGCTGGCCGAGGCCGAGGCAGGGCGCGAGGCCGCGACCCTGGCCAAGCGCCTGAACGGCGCCCTGTACAAGTCGGGCCGGGGCTACCTGGAGCGCAACGAGCCCGAGCGCGACCACGTGACCGGCGAGATCTACGCCAGGAAGATCTACCGCCCCGACTGGGCCGCAGCCCTCCAGGACGCCGCCATTGCCAACACCTGGCGGGACCTGCGCGCGTTCTCCCAGGCCGGGCGCTTCCCGCTCACCCTGGAGACCGACGCCATCACGATGGTCTCCGACGAGGCCGATCCGGTGCTTGCCGCGCCCCCGGGCATGAAGCTGGGCAACCACCGGGGCGGCCTGTGGACCGTGGAGGGCAGCGCGCCCGTCTCCGCGCTGCTGCCCCTGATGGAGGACCCCCGCAAGGCCCGGACCGCCGGGGAAGCCCTGCGGATCCACATGAAGCGGCAGGGGGTCTGACATGGCGTTCGGCTGGATCAAGAAGGTCGGCTCCGCGATCGGCGGGGCCACCCGCAAGACCACCGGGGCCATCGGCGGTGCCGCGCGGCGCGTCACCGGCCGCGAGAAGCCGCCCACGACACCGCCCGAGGCTGCGGCACCGCCTGCCCCTCCCACTCCGCCTACCGGGCCGCCCTCGCCCCCGGCAGGGCCCCCGCAGCCCCCCTCCCCGGGTGAGGGCCCGGAAGGCGCCGGAGGTGAAGAGGCCGGCCTCACCGAGGAACAGCTCCGCGAGGCCGAGGAAGTCGTGCACCTGCTGGCCTTGGAGGTGGCCGCGCGCGGTGCCGGTCCACTTGGTTTCGCTGATCTTCCACTTGCCGAGGATGGCGACGAACAGCGTGCCGGGGCGGGCCGCGCGCTTGCGCGCCATCTCCTTGGCCGCTTCTTCGCGTTCAGCCTCGGCGGCGGCTTCCTCGGCCTCGCGGAGCTGTTCCTCGGTGAGGCCGGCCTCTTCACCTCCGGCGCCTTCCGGGCCCTCACCCGGGGAGGGGGGCTGCGGGGGCCCTGCCGGGGGCGAGGGCGGCCCGGTAGGCGGAGTGGGAGGGGCAGGCGGTGCCGCAGCCTCGGGCGGTGTCGTGGGCGGCTTCTCGCGGCCGGTGACGCGCCGCGCGGCACCGCCGATGGCCCCGGTGGTCTTGCGGGTGGCCCCGCCGATCGCGGAGCCGACCTTCTTGATCCAGCCGAACGCCATGTCAGACCCCCTGCCGCTTCATGTGGATCCGCAGGGCTTCCCCGGCGGTCCGGGCCTTGCGGGGGTCCTCCATCAGGGGCAGCAGCGCGGAGACGGGCGCGCTGCCCTCCACGGTCCACAGGCCGCCCCGGTGGTTGCCCAGCTTCATGCCCGGGGGCGCGGCAAGCACCGGATCGGCCTCGTCGGAGACCATCGTGATGGCGTCGGTCTCCAGGGTGAGCGGGAAGCGCCCGGCCTGGGAGAACGCGCGCAGGTCCCGCCAGGTGTTGGCAATGGCGGCGTCCTGGAGGGCTGCGGCCCAGTCGGGGCGGTAGATCTTCCTGGCGTAGATCTCGCCGGTCACGTGGTCGCGCTCGGGCTCGTTGCGCTCCAGGTAGCCCCGGCCCGACTTGTACAGGGCGCCGTTCAGGCGCTTGGCCAGGGTCGCGGCCTCGCGCCCTGCCTCGGCCTCGGCCAGCAGGAACTCCCGGCCGAGGCGGATGCGCTCGTAGCCGGTCTCCATCACGCGGCGGCTGTCCTTCCAGACCAGGGCCTCCAGGACGACCGGCGTCCAGTCCGGGTACGCCTCCATAAGCAGGTTCATCGCGGGGGTGGAGCGGATCCACCAGCCGCCTTCCTCGGCCGTGCGGAGCTGGAAGGTGGGCAGGCCGGGCAGCCCGAACCCGGGCGCCTCCGCCACGCGCCAAAGGCCGGCCTTCTTCGGGTCGAACTCCGCGCCGTCCGGGTAGTGGGTCGGCTCACCGACCCCGAGCGGCGTGTTCGACCAGGCGGACAGCCACGCGGCGGTCTTGTCGTACCGGTGCAGCCACTTCATGTCGCGCTCCGGCGGCTCCATGCGCCGGTTCCACCCGAGGTGAAGGATCGGCTTGAGCCGCTGCCCGGCGGTGAACTGGGGGATGGTCTCCAGCCGGATCGCCTCGCACCGGGCCAGGTCGGCGGTCATCCCGGCGTAGCCCATGGCGGTCATGTTGACGTTGCGGTAGTACCGCTCCACCTTGGGGCGCTTGCCCTTGCCCCGGCTGGACAGCAGGAACAGCATCACCGCTTCGAGCAGCTGCGCGCCGTCGACGGCGGAGCCGAAGGAGTCCTCCAGGCGGGACGGGTCGTAGGCCGGGATGGAGATGTGGCGCCGCTCGCCGTCGCCGGGGATGGCGGTCATCCAGAACGAAAGGCCGGCGGGCTCGACGCGCTCGACCACGCCGCCCGCCACGGGGGTGGCCCACGGGTGCTCGTGCGGTGCCACGAGTTCGCCGTACACCGTGATGTCGTAGGCGGGCAGCCCCATGGCCCCGATGGCGCTGGCGTGGACGTACAGGGTGCACACGTCGTACGCCGCCATGAGCGCGTAGGTCTCCTCCACGCTGCCCGGCATGGGCACCGGCACCGGCCGCATGTTGGGCAGGTGCAGCCCGGTGCCCGCCAGCACGCCGACCTTCGCCGCGCTGAACTTCCCGTCCACCAGCTCGTCCCACCGAGGTTCGGTCACCTCCCGAACCAGCGCGGGCAGCCCGGCCGCCACGGTCGGCACCGGCTCCGCCTCGGGCGCGGACAGCGACAGCTCGACCTGCGTCGGCACGAACGCCGTCTCGCCGCCGGGCACCTCGCCCGACTCCTGGTGGTCCGTGCCGCCGTCGCCCTGGCCGTCGTGGCCGTCGTCGCCGTCGTCATCGAGGTCGAGCGGTCCGCCGAACAGCTCCTGCGCCGGACCGAGGTTGAAGCAGTGCATCCGCTGGGTGACGGGCTTGTCCCGCAGGAAGTTCGGCACCCGCCGCAGCACGTTGGCGCCCTCGCCCCGTACGTGCACCTTCACCTCATCGAGCTGCCGCAGCGCGGAGGTGAGGTTGACGACGCCACCCTTGTCCCCGGCCTCCTTCACCACCGGGTCCAGCACCCACCACTCCTGCTGGCCGTGCCGGTCGACGCGGTAGAACCCGCGCGGCTTGACCCCGCCAGCAGCGGCCCGGGGCAGCTCCTCCATCTCCGGGAACGCCGCAACGTCCAGGCGCATCGCGTCCAGCGCCCGCCACAGCAGCTCGCCCTCCGGCACGTTCGTCTCCGCCGCAGCCTCGATCGCCGCCTTCAGCCGCTCGGCGGCAGCGCGCTCGGCAGCCTCGCCCAGGCCCGGCACGCCGATGGCCTCGCCCAGGACGTGAGCGCCGACCACCCACGCCATGTGAATCTCGGCGATCGTGTCGGGGATACCGCCGTTGCGCGGCATGTACTTGGCGCACAGCTCCAGGTGCGCCCGCCGGGCCTCCTTCAGCTTCTCGGCGGTGAAGGCGCCAGCCTTGCGGGCCCACTCCAGCGGCCACCCGCCGTGGTCCCTGGCCAGTCGCTTGAGTCGCTTGGAGACGTGCTCGGCGCCCTTGTGGTCGGCGCCGACCGCGTTGCCGTCCAGGTCCACCCACGCGTTCGGGAAGAACGGCGCCTTGATCTCCAGCAGGCGCGAGGCCAGGTCTTCGGTCTGCCCCTCGAACTTCAACGGCAGGTTGGAGCTGGACAGCAGGATCGACAGCCAGAAGCCGTCCATCTCCCGGATGCCGCCGTCGACCGTGCCGGTCGAGCGCAGGCAGCCCGCGCAGATCTGGGAGAACTCCGAGCTGGACTGCTGCGGGGTGCGCCCGCTGCTGCTGTGCTCGTCCAGGCACAGCGGCAGGTAGCCGCGCCCGCGCAGGTCCTGGGTGATGCCCTGCTTGCTGGCGTTCCACGTCATCAGCAGCCGCTGTCGGCGCGGCTTGATGTTCCCGAACAGGGCCGCGCAGACGAACATCATCGTGGACTTGCCCTGCTGGCCGGGCCCGTGGAGGTTCAGGATGTGCGCCAGCACGCCCAGGGAATCGAGCATCGGGCCGGAGAACATCGCGCCCATCACCAGCGCGGCCTTGGGGTCCACGACCGCGTACGCGCCGGTCTCCTCCCACGCGTCGCGGGCGGCCTTCTCGGACCCGCACAGGGTGCCGTAGCCGTAGAGCTGGGCGTCCGCCTCGGGAAGCACGAGGTCGCCCTCGTCGGTGTAGTACGTGCGGGCGGGGACCTCGGGGGCGTCCTCCGCCTGCATGCGCATGGCCTTGGCGAACGCGTGCTTCTCGTCCGGGCCGGTCGGCCGGCGGCTGCCGGTCTTCGACGCCCAGGTGCCCCGGTCGAGTTCGTCTTCCGTGATGATCCGGGGGCGACGCTGACGGCGGCCGACGACCAGGTACTCAGTGCGGATGTCTTCGCCGTCGTCGGTCAGGTGCGCGATCACGGAGGTGACCTTCGGCGCCTGCCCGACGTGCAGCAGCGGGGACCCAGGCCGGTGCTGGTGCAGGACCATCCGGTCGTTCAGGCGGTAGAACCACCCCAGCCGCATGCCGGGGATCTGGATACAGCCCGCCGGAACGCCGTCACGGTCGAGCTGGGAAACGGTGCCCTCGCCCTGCTGGCGGGGGATCGGGGCCGACTTCTTTCGGGTGGGCAAGGTACGCCCTCTCCCGGTGCCATGGTGTGTCGGGACGCGTGGTCACCTACACTCGACACCGTCTAGGGCCCGCCTTCCGGATTACGACCCCTCTCCTGGTTACGGCACCAAGTGAGGGTCCGGGGGCGGGTTTCGTCTTGTGTGGGGTCAATCGCCGTTCGTGGGGCTGAGGTTACTCCCCGTTGCGGAACTGGAGTCCTGCACCCTCTCCGTGCGGCCGGGGAACGACGGACAGGCGAACCTGCCCATCCTCCAAGATCCCCAGCTCAACGGCGTGGAACGTGCCGTCCGGCGTGCCGAGGGCATCGACCGAGAGGGCGTCGGCGGGCATGTCGAAGCTGCCGCCGAGGTGCATCAAGAGGCCGATCAGCATCGCGTGCGACATGTCGGCGGGCTGGGGCAGGCGGTCGGTCACGAGGTCTCCCGCTTCCGGCTGGTAGTGGCCTTCTTCGTGGCGGTCTTCTTCGCCGCCCTGGGGCGGACCTGGATGCCCGCCTCGTCCAGCCACTCGTACCAGAGCGTGGTGGAGACTCCCGCCAGCTCTCGTACGCGGTTGCGCCCCGCGCCAGCCTGTACGGCCTTCACGGCGGCGGGCTTGATGCGGGTCAGCAACTCGTCCGCCTGCCGTAGCAGTTCGCCCCTGTCGTGACCCAGCTTTGCTACCTCTGCGAGTGCGGCAGCTTGTGCTACCTCCGGAATGTCCATGCGGGGATCATACCGTCATGACTCGCTACGCAACACACTTGTGCGCTGCGAAATAACGTGTCATGGTGGAGCCGTTCCCAAACGGGAGCGGCCCCGAGCCGGTGCGGCAAACACCTGCTCAGGGCCTTGACCACCCCCCTGAGACGACAGGAGGGCGATCCGTGATGGATCGTACCCAGGGGCCCGGCACGTCCGTGCCCGCCCCCGCCCCGAACCCGTCCCCGGCGCCCGAGCCGACCCCGGCCCCGGCCCCCGAGCCGGTCGTCCTGGAGCGCGGCTCCGGCATCAGCGTCATCTGGCCCCAGGACGGTGCCCGATGAGCGACGACCGCGACTTCGCCGCCCAGATGCTCCGGCGCGGTCTCCAGCTCGCGGAGCGGGCCGACGCGACGCTGTCCAACGCCGCCAGCGGCATGGGGCACACCAACGAGGGGCGGGCCGCGCTGGTCGCCCTCGGGGCCGCCCAGGCCCAGCTGGCCCAGACCTTCACCCAGCTCGCCCAGGCCGCCGCGATCGTCGGGGGTGCCCGATGAGCTACGCCGGTGGCACGCCCGTCCAGAAGCCCGCCCCCCAGCCGAAGGCCCCGAAGGCCGGCCTCGTCTGGCGGGCCCTCACCCCGCAGCGCTTGGCCGTCCTGGTGGCCGCGCTGTTCGCCGCCGCCGCCGCTGGTGCGGCCGGTGCCTTCATGGCCCACTTCGACGCGCCGTTCTGGGCGGAGCTGGTCGTGGCCGAGCTGGTGGCGGTCGGCATGCTGCTCGGCTCCTTCGAGCTGCTGGCCGGTTGGCTGCGGCGGGCCGAGGAGAGCGCGCTGTTCGCCATCCAGGAGAAGGCCGCCGCCGCCCACTGGGCCGGTACCTGCGGCTGCACCTCCACCGCCGTGATGCTCGCCGACTGCGACCGCTGGAACGAGGCGCTGGTGCTGGCCGTGGAGTTCGAGGACGGTGCCCGATGAACACCTCTCTGCGACGCACGGCGGGCCGGGCCTGGCTCGCGGCTCCGGCTCTGGCGGTGACCGTCGTCTCGGCGGTGCTGACCGTCGCCGTGGTGGCCCTGTGGCTCAACGGCGTGATGCCGCTCGCCCTGGCGCTGGTGATCGGCCTGGGTTACGACGGCGCCTGGCTCGCCGCCCTCTCCTACGAACGCCGGTTGGCGGGGCAGGGCGACCACAACGCCAAGGTCACCGCGCTGGGCTGGATGTTCGGGGCGCTGACGACCGGGATGCTGGTCGTCCACGCGCTGACCAGCCCTCACACCGCCGGGTGGCTCGCGGTCGCCTGGCTCCCGCTCGCCGCCAAATCGCTCTGGTGGCTCCACGGCGTGTGGGAGTCGACGGAGATCAGCCCGAAGGCCAAGTCGGAGATCCGCCGGGTCCTCCAGGACTCCCGCGACAACGCGGCGATCTCCCGGGCGGTGCTCAACGCCCAGACCCACGGCGAGCGGACCCGCATGGACTCCCTGTCCCGGGCCGGAGCGGCCGTGGCGAAGGCCCAGTCGAAGGCCGCCGAGCGCCTCTCCGGCGCCTGGCAGGAGTTGGCGGAGGTCAACGGGCAGGAGGACCAGGCGCCGGTGTTGGAGCGGCTGGGCGCCCCGGCGGCGCCCGCCTGGGAGCTGCCGGTGTGGACGCCGGTCTCCGCGCTCCGCCCGACCGCTGTTCTCTCCGGCGGAGACCCGGCGGATATCCGCCCGCAGCCCGCTACCGCCCAGGTCAGCGCCACGCAGCCGTCCGGCGGTCCCCGCCCGGAGACCGAGCAGCTTCCGCTCCCGGCCAACCTCGTTGCCTCGGTGAGCGCCGGAGCCCCGGCGCCGAAGGCCGCGAGCGTGGCCTCCCTGGTCCGCCTCGCCGTGGCGGAGGTCGGCGACGACCCAAAAGCGGTGACGGCCTGGGTGAGCGCCAGGACGACGAAGCCGGTGCGGCCGGACACGGTCGCCCGGGAGATCCGCAGCACGAGGAACACCCCCACCAACACCAAGGCCGGCGGCTTCGGGTTCGCCGCCGGGAGGAGCTGACCATGGCCGAGCCGCGCTACTACACCACCGCCGAGAAGGCCAAGCTCGCCTGGCTGGTCGGCCGGGCCGCCGCCGGGGGCGACCGCGCCAAGATCGGCGCCAAGATCGACGAGATCCAGGCGGAGGCGGTGGCCCGCGAGGAGGCCGAGGACGCCGCCCGCGAGAAGGCCAAGCAGGACGCCCGGGAGGCGAAGGCGAAGGCCCAGGCCGAGCGCCGCGCGAACCGCTGGTTCTGATCGACCATCAGGGGCGGGCCCGAGGGGGCCCGCCCCGTACTACCCGAACCACCTCGAAGGAGAGCACCATGCGCAAGTCCGTGATCAAGACCACCCCGATCGGCCTGCGGGCGGGCGACACCCTCCGGGACACCGGGGCGGTCGTTGACCACATCGTGACCGGCGTCGCTGCTGGCCGGATCGACGTGGTGACCGACAGGGGCACCCGCCGTATGAGCTCCACCCACATCGTCAGCGTCATCCGCTAACCACCCCGAGGAGATCCCCATGGACACCACCACCCGCGAAGCGCTCGTGGCCTTCCAGCGGCTCCGTACCGCACTCGCCGTCGTCGCCCTGGACCCCGCGCGGCGGGCCCGTGCGACGGATTTCACGGCCCCGCTCCAGGTCCTGGCCGAGGAGGCCAACGCCAAGATGACCGCCGCCGGATTCCTGGACGCGTCCGGGCCGACCGTCACCACGCAGGAGATCGAGGCGCTGATCCGTCAGGCCGGGCTCACCGCCCTCTGACCAACCCCGGGGCGGGCCCGGCCGGGCCCGCCCCGCCCCACCAGAGAGGAGCACGACATGAGCAGCATCCAGGTAGGCGACGAGGTCGAGGTGACCTCGGGCCGGTACGCCGGTGGTCGGGGCCGGGTCGTCTGGGTCGGGCCGGAGGACGTCGAGATCCGGGGGCTGATCGGCTGGTTGGCCGAGGCGTTCTGTTCCCTGCCGCGCGTCCGCCCCGCCGACCTGCGCCGGATCGGCCCCGCCGACCGGGCCTGACCGACCACCCACCAGGGGAGGCCCACCGGCCGCCCCTCCCGCACGAAGGAGAGACCCCCTGATGAGTGAGACCCCGCGCCGAACGCTGCACCACTACCCGGCGTTCACCGCCCCCACAGCGGCCGAGGCCTACGCGGACGCCCCCGACCTGGACCAGGAGGCGGAGGTGCTGGCCCGGCTCTCCCAAGATCCGGAGCTGGACGGCTGCCGGGAGATCGCCCTCCGGGAGGCGGCATTGGCCGACCGGCGGTGGTGGCGGAGCCGGACCGAGCTGGACGGCCTACTCGCCGAGTCGGCGGCGTACGCGCTCCAGCAGCGCGACCGGCTTCACCCGGAGGACGTCCAGGGTCCGATCGGCCCGGACAGCATCGAGTGGGACGCCCCCGGTGGGACCCGGGCCTACGTCCGCCAGGAGTACTGGCACTGGCACAACGTCCCGCCGGGCTGCGGCCCGTGCCCGCCGGAGGACCCGTGCCCGTGGCACGCGGAGCACGGCACCCGCTGAACGGGTGACCGAGAAGAACCGAAATCCGTGGGCCATCTGTCGCAGGTGGCGCGCACACTGACAGATCACCTGCTGATCTCTGATCAACGAGGGGACGCCGGGCGGGGGTGACGCCCCGCCCGGCAGCAGGCTCCCCAAGGCAATGGAGAGGAGAGCACCACATGGCCATCCTGGCAGCCGCGAGAGGCGTCCACAGCGCCGTATCCGGCCTCGCTCAGGTGTCGCCCTCCGCGCACCCGTCCGGCCCCGCTACGGGCACCCCAGCGCCCGCCGGTAACGGCACCGGCAACGCCATCGCGGGCGCGATCTGGAGCGTCATCGAGTGGATCGGCAAGGTCACCCACCTGACCCCGCTCGGCGTGCTGCTGGCGCTCGGCGGGATCGGCTGGCTGATCAGCCAGATGCCGAAGCTGCCCAAGCGCACCGCCCAGCAGAAGGCGACCGACGAGGCGATCGGCAAGGCCGGAAAAGCCACCGCGGCTTGCCTCGGCCGGTTCCTCACCGGGCGCCCGATCAGCGCGAAGACCGCCGCCGCGAAGAAGGCCGGCGGAGCGTCGTTCTGGAACAACGCGCTGCCCGAGCCGGAGCCGCTGTCCGCGCCCCCGGCCGCGATGGGCGCCATCGCCCTGCCCGGCCCGGCGACCGGCCCCGACTTCCGCGAGGTCCTGGCCGACCGACTCACGGACTTCCAGGACTGGGTGGCCACCCTGCCGGTGCCCCGCCTCCTGGTGCAGCTCTCCGACGTCGGCACGATCGTGGCCTACTACCTGGCCGTGGCCGGGCGCTGGCTGGCCCGGGGCGTGCGCGGCGTGCTGATGCTGCCCGTCGCCCTGTGGCGCGGCGTGGCCTCCTACGGCCGGTGGGCGTACGTCTCCGTGCTGACCGTGCGCGCGGCCGTCCCGGGCGTGTGGGCCCTGTACGAGGTGGCCCCGGGCCGCACCCAGGCCGGCCTTTTGGTGGTCGGCCTGGGTGCCGTGGTCGGCGCGGCCACCGGCCCGGACGGTCAGGGGCACTGGCACGCTCCCCGCCCCTCCGACGACAAGGTGTACGGCCCGGCCCTGTGGGCGATGCTCAAGGCCGCCCTGCACCTGGCCCCGGAGGCGCAGAAGGAGGAGTGGCTGACCATCCCGGACCGCCTGGAGGACGAGGGCGCCCAGGTGATCCTTGCGCTCCCGGAGCACTTCCTCGGCAGCCCCAGGGAGCGCCAGGGCCTGGACGAGATCGTGAACACCCGCCTGCCCGGCGACTGGGTGAGCGAGTGGCGCCTCATGGCCGGTGGCCACCGCGCGGTGTGGACCGCCCGGCGGGCGGCGCGGGAGCTGGTCGGCGACGAGGCGACGTACGGGCCGGCCTTGTGGCCGATCCTGCGCGACCGCCTCGGCCTGGACGAGGAGGCCGACCTGATGGAGGACTGGCTGACCATCCCGGCCGACCTCTCCGACCGCGAATCCATCGTGCGCCTGGTGCTCCCGCTGCACTTCGTCGGCGGGGAGCTGGACCGCACGGACCTGACCACCCTGATCAACCTCAAGCTGCCCGGGGACTGGGTGGCGAAGTGGAGCATCAAGGCCGGGCAGCAGGACGGCGACCACTGGGTCGAGTGGACCCACCGACCCCCGGCGCCCCCCAAGCCCGCGTGCCCGGATTTCCTCGACTTCTACGACCCGCGCATCCAGGAGGCCATTTTCGGATGCGCGCCCGGAGAGGTCGTCATCGGCCATGGACGCCTTCGGCGACATCGTGAAGAAGGTACTCGGC
>NZ_WBOF01000016.1 GCF_009569385.1 Streptomyces kaniharaensis | reverse complement strand
GCACCCAGTGCGCGGTATCCCCGCCGAGTACCTTCTTCACGATGTCGCCGAAGGCGTCCATGCCGATGACGACCTCTCCGGGCGCGCATCCGAAAATGGCCTCCTGGATGCGCGGGTCGTAGAAGTCGAGGAAATCCGGGCACGCGGGCTTGGGGGGCGCCGGGGGTCGGTGGGTCCACTCGACCCAGTGGTCGCCGTCCTGCTGCCCGGCCTTGATGCTCCACTTCGCCACCCAGTCCCCGGGCAGCTTGAGGTTGATCAGGGTGGTCAGGTCCGTGCGGTCCAGCTCCCCGCCGACGAAGTGCAGCGGGAGCACCAGGCGCACGATGGATTCGCGGTCGGAGAGGTCGGCCGGGATGGTCAGCCAGTCCTCCATCAGGTCGGCCTCCTCGTCCAGGCCGAGGCGGTCGCGCAGGATCGGCCACAAGGCCGGCCCGTACGTCGCCTCGTCGCCGACCAGCTCCCGCGCCGCCCGCCGGGCGGTCCACACCGCGCGGTGGCCACCGGCCATGAGGCGCCACTCGCTCACCCAGTCGCCGGGCAGGCGGGTGTTCACGATCTCGTCCAGGCCCTGGCGCTCCCTGGGGCTGCCGAGGAAGTGCTCCGGGAGCGCAAGGATCACCTGGGCGCCCTCGTCCTCCAGGCGGTCCGGGATGGTCAGCCACTCCTCCTTCTGCGCCTCCGGGGCCAGGTGCAGGGCGGCCTTGAGCATCGCCCACAGGGCCGGGCCGTACACCTTGTCGTCGGAGGGGCGGGGAGCGTGCCAGTGCCCCTGACCGTCCGGGCCGGTGGCCGCGCCGACCACGGCACCCAGGCCGACCACCAAAAGGCCGGCCTGGGTGCGGCCCGGGGCCACCTCGTACAGGGCCCACACGCCCGGGACGGCCGCGCGCACGGTCAGCACGGAGACGTACGCCCACCGGCCGTAGGAGGCCACGCCGCGCCACAGGGCGACGGGCAGCATCAGCACGCCGCGCACGCCCCGGGCCAGCCAGCGCCCGGCCACGGCCAGGTAGTAGGCCACGATCGTGCCGACGTCGGAGAGCTGCACCAGGAGGCGGGGCACCGGCAGGGTGGCCACCCAGTCCTGGAAGTCCGTGAGTCGGTCGGCCAGGACCTCGCGGAAGTCGGGGCCGGTCGCCGGGCCGGGCAGGGCGATGGCGCCCATCGCGGCCGGGGGCGCGGACAGCGGCTCCGGCTCGGGCAGCGCGTTGTTCCAGAACGACGCTCCGCCGGCCTTCTTCGCGGCGGCGGTCTTCGCGCTGATCGGGCGCCCGGTGAGGAACCGGCCGAGGCAAGCCGCGGTGGCTTTTCCGGCCTTGCCGATCGCCTCGTCGGTCGCCTTCTGCTGGGCGGTGCGCTTGGGCAGCTTCGGCATCTGGCTGATCAGCCAGCCGATCCCGCCGAGCGCCAGCAGCACGCCGAGCGGGGTCAGGTGGGTGACCTTGCCGATCCACTCGATGACGCTCCAGATCGCGCCCGCGATGGCGTTGCCGGTGCCGTTACCGGCGGGCGCTGGGGTGCCCGTAGCGGGGCCGGACGGGTGCGCGGAGGGCGACACCTGAGCGAGGCCGGATACGGCGCTGTGGACGCCTCTCGCGGCTGCCAGGATGGCCATGTGGTGCTCTCCTCTCCATTGCCTTGGGGAGCCTGCTGCCGGGCGGGGCGTCACCCCCGCCCGGCGTCCCCTCGTTGATCAGAGATCAGCAGGTGATCTGTCAGTGTGCGCGCCACCTGCGACAGATGGCCCACGGATTTCGGTTCTTCTCGGTCACCCGTTCAGCGGGTGCCGTGCTCCGCGTGCCACGGGCACGGGTCCTCCGGCGGGCACGGGCCGCAGCCCGGCGGGACGTTGTGCCAGTGCCAGTACTCCTGGCGGACGTAGGCCCGGGTCCCACCGGGGGCGTCCCACTCGATGCTGTCCGGGCCGATCGGACCCTGGACGTCCTCCGGGTGAAGCCGGTCGCGCTGCTGGAGCGCGTACGCCGCCGACTCGGCGAGTAGGCCGTCCAGCTCGGTCCGGCTCCGCCACCACCGCCGGTCGGCCAATGCCGCCTCCCGGAGGGCGATCTCCCGGCAGCCGTCCAGCTCCGGATCTTGGGAGAGCCGGGCCAGCACCTCCGCCTCCTGGTCCAGGTCGGGGGCGTCCGCGTAGGCCTCGGCCGCTGTGGGGGCGGTGAACGCCGGGTAGTGGTGCAGCGTTCGGCGCGGGGTCTCACTCATCAGGGGGTCTCTCCTTCGTGCGGGAGGGGCGGCCGGTGGGCCTCCCCTGGTGGGTGGTCGGTCAGGCCCGGTCGGCGGGGCCGATCCGGCGCAGGTCGGCGGGGCGGACGCGCGGCAGGGAACAGAACGCCTCGGCCAACCAGCCGATCAGCCCCCGGATCTCGACGTCCTCCGGCCCGACCCAGACGACCCGGCCCCGACCACCGGCGTACCGGCCCGAGGTCACCTCGACCTCGTCGCCTACCTGGATGCTGCTCATGTCGTGCTCCTCTCTGGTGGGGCGGGGCGGGCCCGGCCGGGCCCGCCCCGGGGTTGGTCAGAGGGCGGTGAGCCCGGCCTGACGGATCAGCGCCTCGATCTCCTGCGTGGTGACGGTCGGCCCGGACGCGTCCAGGAATCCGGCGGCGGTCATCTTGGCGTTGGCCTCCTCGGCCAGGACCTGGAGCGGGGCCGTGAAATCCGTCGCACGGGCCCGCCGCGCGGGGTCCAGGGCGACGACGGCGAGTGCGGTACGGAGCCGCTGGAAGGCCACGAGCGCTTCGCGGGTGGTGGTGTCCATGGGGATCTCCTCGGGGTGGTTAGCGGATGACGCTGACGATGTGGGTGGAGCTCATACGGCGGGTGCCCCTGTCGGTCACCACGTCGATCCGGCCAGCAGCGACGCCGGTCACGATGTGGTCAACGACCGCCCCGGTGTCCCGGAGGGTGTCGCCCGCCCGCAGGCCGATCGGGGTGGTCTTGATCACGGACTTGCGCATGGTGCTCTCCTTCGAGGTGGTTCGGGTAGTACGGGGCGGGCCCCCTCGGGCCCGCCCCTGATGGTCGATCAGAACCAGCGGTTCGCGCGGCGCTCGGCCTGGGCCTTCGCCTTCGCCTCCCGGGCGTCCTGCTTGGCCTTCTCGCGGGCGGCGTCCTCGGCCTCCTCGCGGGCCACCGCCTCCGCCTGGATCTCGTCGATCTTGGCGCCGATCTTGGCGCGGTCGCCCCCGGCGGCGGCCCGGCCGACCAGCCAGGCGAGCTTGGCCTTCTCGGCGGTGGTGTAGTAGCGCGGCTCGGCCATGGTCAGCTCCTCCCGGCGGCGAACCCGAAGCCGCCGGCCTTGGTGTTGGTGGGGGTGTTCCTCGTGCTGCGGATCTCCCGGGCGACCGTGTCCGGCCGCACCGGCTTCGTCGTCCTGGCGCTCACCCAGGCCGTCACCGCTTTTGGGTCGTCGCCGACCTCCGCCACGGCGAGGCGGACCAGGGAGGCCACGCTCGCGGCCTTCGGCGCCGGGGCTCCGGCGCTCACCGAGGCAACGAGGTTGGCCGGGAGCGGAAGCTGCTCGGTCTCCGGGCGGGGACCGCCGGACGGCTGCGTGGCGCTGACCTGGGCGGTAGCGGGCTGCGGGCGGATATCCGCCGGGTCTCCGCCGGAGAGAACAGCGGTCGGGCGGAGCGCGGAGACCGGCGTCCACACCGGCAGCTCCCAGGCGGGCGCCGCCGGGGCGCCCAGCCGCTCCAACACCGGCGCCTGGTCCTCCTGCCCGTTGACCTCCGCCAACTCCTGCCAGGCGCCGGAGAGGCGCTCGGCGGCCTTCGACTGGGCCTTCGCCACGGCCGCTCCGGCCCGGGACAGGGAGTCCATGCGGGTCCGCTCGCCGTGGGTCTGGGCGTTGAGCACCGCCCGGGAGATCGCCGCGTTGTCGCGGGAGTCCTGGAGGACCCGGCGGATCTCCGACTTGGCCTTCGGGCTGATCTCCGTCGACTCCCACACGCCGTGGAGCCACCAGAGCGATTTGGCGGCGAGCGGGAGCCAGGCGACCGCGAGCCACCCGGCGGTGTGAGGGCTGGTCAGCGCGTGGACGACCAGCATCCCGGTCGTCAGCGCCCCGAACATCCAGCCCAGCGCGGTGACCTTGGCGTTGTGGTCGCCCTGCCCCGCCAACCGGCGTTCGTAGGAGAGGGCGGCGAGCCAGGCGCCGTCGTAACCCAGGCCGATCACCAGCGCCAGGGCGAGCGGCATCACGCCGTTGAGCCACAGGGCCACCACGGCGACGGTCAGCACCGCCGAGACGACGGTCACCGCCAGAGCCGGAGCCGCGAGCCAGGCCCGGCCCGCCGTGCGTCGCAGAGAGGTGTTCATCGGGCACCGTCCTCGAACTCCACGGCCAGCACCAGCGCCTCGTTCCAGCGGTCGCAGTCGGCGAGCATCACGGCGGTGGAGGTGCAGCCGCAGGTACCGGCCCAGTGGGCGGCGGCGGCCTTCTCCTGGATGGCGAACAGCGCGCTCTCCTCGGCCCGCCGCAGCCAACCGGCCAGCAGCTCGAAGGAGCCGAGCAGCATGCCGACCGCCACCAGCTCGGCCACGACCAGCTCCGCCCAGAACGGCGCGTCGAAGTGGGCCATGAAGGCACCGGCCGCACCAGCGGCGGCGGCGGCGAACAGCGCGGCCACCAGGACGGCCAAGCGCTGCGGGGTGAGGGCCCGCCAGACGAGGCCGGCCTTCGGGGCCTTCGGCTGGGGGGCGGGCTTCTGGACGGGCGTGCCACCGGCGTAGCTCATCGGGCACCCCCGACGATCGCGGCGGCCTGGGCGAGCTGGGTGAAGGTCTGGGCCAGCTGGGCCTGGGCGGCCCCGAGGGCGACCAGCGCGGCCCGCCCCTCGTTGGTGTGCCCCATGCCGCTGGCGGCGTTGGACAGCGTCGCGTCGGCCCGCTCCGCGAGCTGGAGACCGCGCCGGAGCATCTGGGCGGCGAAGTCGCGGTCGTCGCTCATCGGGCACCGTCCTGGGGCCAGATGACGCTGATGCCGGAGCCGCGCTCCAGGACGACCGGCTCGGGGGCCGGGGCCGGGGTCGGCTCGGGCGCCGGGGACGGGTTCGGGGCGGGGGCGGGCACGGACGTGCCGGGCCCCTGGGTACGATCCATCACGGATCGCCCTCCTGTCGTCTCAGGGGGGTGGTCAAGGCCCTGAGCAGGTGTTTGCCGCACCGGCTCGGGGCCGCTCCCGTTTGGGAACGGCTCCACCATGACACGTTATTTCGCAGCGCACAAGTGTGTTGCGTAGCGAGTCATGACGGTATGATCCCCGCATGGACATTCCGGAGGTAGCACAAGCTGCCGCACTCGCAGAGGTAGCAAAGCTGGGTCACGACAGGGGCGAACTGCTACGGCAGGCGGACGAGTTGCTGACCCGCATCAAGCCCGCCGCCGTGAAGGCCGTACAGGCTGGCGCGGGGCGCAACCGCGTACGAGAGCTGGCGGGAGTCTCCACCACGCTCTGGTACGAGTGGCTGGACGAGGCGGGCATCCAGGTCCGCCCCAGGGCGGCGAAGAAGACCGCCACGAAGAAGGCCACTACCAGCCGGAAGCGGGAGACCTCGTGACCGACCGCCTGCCCCAGCCCGCCGACATGTCGCACGCGATGCTGATCGGCCTCTTGATGCACCTCGGCGGCAGCTTCGACATGCCCGCCGACGCCCTCTCGGTCGATGCCCTCGGCACGCCGGACGGCACGTTCCACGCCGTTGAGCTGGGGATCTTGGAGGATGGGCAGGTTCGCCTGTCCGTCGTTCCCCGGCCGCACGGAGAGGGTGCAGGACTCCAGTTCCGCAACGGGGAGTAACCTCAGCCCCACGAACGGCGATTGACCCCACACAAGACGAAACCCGCCCCCCGGACCCTCACTTGGTGCCGTAACCAGGAGAGGGGTCGTAATCCGGAAGGCGGGCCCTAGACGGTGTCGAGTGTAGGTGACCACGCGTCCCGACACACCATGGCACCGGGAGAGGGCGTACCTTGCCCACCCGAAAGAAGTCGGCCCCGATCCCCCGCCAGCAGGGCGAGGGCACCGTTTCCCAGCTCGACCGTGACGGCGTTCCGGCGGGCTGTATCCAGATCCCCGGCATGCGGCTGGGGTGGTTCTACCGCCTGAACGACCGGATGGTCCTGCACCAGCACCGGCCTGGGTCCCCGCTGCTGCACGTCGGGCAGGCGCCGAAGGTCACCTCCGTGATCGCGCACCTGACCGACGACGGCGAAGACATCCGCACTGAGTACCTGGTCGTCGGCCGCCGTCAGCGTCGCCCCCGGATCATCACGGAAGACGAACTCGACCGGGGCACCTGGGCGTCGAAGACCGGCAGCCGCCGGCCGACCGGCCCGGACGAGAAGCACGCGTTCGCCAAGGCCATGCGCATGCAGGCGGAGGACGCCCCCGAGGTCCCCGCCCGCACGTACTACACCGACGAGGGCGACCTCGTGCTTCCCGAGGCGGACGCCCAGCTCTACGGCTACGGCACCCTGTGCGGGTCCGAGAAGGCCGCCCGCGACGCGTGGGAGGAGACCGGCGCGTACGCGGTCGTGGACCCCAAGGCCGCGCTGGTGATGGGCGCGATGTTCTCCGGCCCGATGCTCGATTCCCTGGGCGTGCTGGCGCACATCCTGAACCTCCACGGGCCCGGCCAGCAGGGCAAGTCCACGATGATGTTCGTCTGCGCGGCCCTGTTCGGGAACATCAAGCCGCGCCGACAGCGGCTGCTGATGACGTGGAACGCCAGCAAGCAGGGCATCACCCAGGACCTGCGCGGGCGCGGCTACCTGCCGCTGTGCCTGGACGAGCACAGCAGCAGCGGGCGCACCCCGCAGCAGTCCAGCTCGGAGTTCTCCCAGATCTGCGCGGGCTGCCTGCGCTCGACCGGCACGGTCGACGGCGGCATCCGGGAGATGGACGGCTTCTGGCTGTCGATCCTGCTGTCCAGCTCCAACCTGCCGTTGAAGTTCGAGGGGCAGACCGAAGACCTGGCCTCGCGCCTGCTGGAGATCAAGGCGCCGTTCTTCCCGAACGCGTGGGTGGACCTGGACGGCAACGCGGTCGGCGCCGACCACAAGGGCGCCGAGCACGTCTCCAAGCGACTCAAGCGACTGGCCAGGGACCACGGCGGGTGGCCGCTGGAGTGGGCCCGCAAGGCTGGCGCCTTCACCGCCGAGAAGCTGAAGGAGGCCCGGCGGGCGCACCTGGAGCTGTGCGCCAAGTACATGCCGCGCAACGGCGGTATCCCCGACACGATCGCCGAGATTCACATGGCGTGGGTGGTCGGCGCTCACGTCCTGGGCGAGGCCATCGGCGTGCCGGGCCTGGGCGAGGCTGCCGAGCGCGCTGCCGCCGAGCGGCTGAAGGCGGCGATCGAGGCTGCGGCGGAGACGAACGTGCCGGAGGGCGAGCTGCTGTGGCGGGCGCTGGACGCGATGCGCCTGGACGTTGCGGCGTTCCCGGAGATGGAGGAGCTGCCCCGGGCCGCTGCTGGCGGGGTCAAGCCGCGCGGGTTCTACCGCGTCGACCGGCACGGCCAGCAGGAGTGGTGGGTGCTGGACCCGGTGGTGAAGGAGGCCGGGGACAAGGGTGGCGTCGTCAACCTCACCTCCGCGCTGCGGCAGCTCGATGAGGTGAAGGTGCACGTACGGGGCGAGGGCGCCAACGTGCTGCGGCGGGTGCCGAACTTCCTGCGGGACAAGCCCGTCACCCAGCGGATGCACTGCTTCAACCTCGGTCCGGCGCAGGAGCTGTTCGGCGGACCGCTCGACCTCGATGACGACGGCGACGACGGCCACGACGGCCAGGGCGACGGCGGCACGGACCACCAGGAGTCGGGCGAGGTGCCCGGCGGCGAGACGGCGTTCGTGCCGACGCAGGTCGAGCTGTCGCTGTCCGCGCCCGAGGCGGAGCCGGTGCCGACCGTGGCGGCCGGGCTGCCCGCGCTGGTTCGGGAGGTGACCGAACCTCGGTGGGACGAGCTGGTGGACGGGAAGTTCAGCGCGGCGAAGGTCGGCGTGCTGGCGGGCACCGGGCTGCACCTGCCCAACATGCGGCCGGTGCCGGTGCCCATGCCGGGCAGCGTGGAGGAGACCTACGCGCTCATGGCGGCGTACGACGTGTGCACCCTGTACGTCCACGCCAGCGCCATCGGGGCCATGGGGCTGCCCGCCTACGACATCACGGTGTACGGCGAACTCGTGGCACCGCACGAGCACCCGTGGGCCACCCCCGTGGCGGGCGGCGTGGTCGAGCGCGTCGAGCCCGCCGGCCTTTCGTTCTGGATGACCGCCATCCCCGGCGACGGCGAGCGGCGCCACATCTCCATCCCGGCCTACGACCCGTCCCGCCTGGAGGACTCCTTCGGCTCCGCCGTCGACGGCGCGCAGCTGCTCGAAGCGGTGATGCTGTTCCTGCTGTCCAGCCGGGGCAAGGGCAAGCGCCCCAAGGTGGAGCGGTACTACCGCAACGTCAACATGACCGCCATGGGCTACGCCGGGATGACCGCCGACCTGGCCCGGTGCGAGGCGATCCGGCTGGAGACCATCCCCCAGTTCACCGCCGGGCAGCGGCTCAAGCCGATCCTTCACCTCGGGTGGAACCGGCGCATGGAGCCGCCGGAGCGCGACATGAAGTGGCTGCACCGGTACGACAAGACCGCCGCGTGGCTGTCCGCCTGGTCGAACACGCCGCTCGGGGTCGGTGAGCCGACCCACTACCCGGACGGCGCGGAGTTCGACCCGAAGAAGGCCGGCCTTTGGCGCGTGGCGGAGGCGCCCGGGTTCGGGCTGCCCGGCCTGCCCACCTTCCAGCTCCGCACGGCCGAGGAAGGCGGCTGGTGGATCCGCTCCACCCCCGCGATGAACCTGCTTATGGAGGCGTACCCGGACTGGACGCCGGTCGTCCTGGAGGCCCTGGTCTGGAAGGACAGCCGCCGCGTGATGGAGACCGGCTACGAGCGCATCCGCCTCGGCCGGGAGTTCCTGCTGGCCGAGGCCGAGGCAGGGCGCGAGGCCGCGACCCTGGCCAAGCGCCTGAACGGCGCCCTGTACAAGTCGGGCCGGGGCTACCTGGAGCGCAACGAGCCCGAGCGCGACCACGTGACCGGCGAGATCTACGCCAGGAAGATCTACCGCCCCGACTGGGCCGCAGCCCTCCAGGACGCCGCCATTGCCAACACCTGGCGGGACCTGCGCGCGTTCTCCCAGGCCGGGCGCTTCCCGCTCACCCTGGAGACCGACGCCATCACGATGGTCTCCGACGAGGCCGATCCGGTGCTTGCCGCGCCCCCGGGCATGAAGCTGGGCAACCACCGGGGCGGCCTGTGGACCGTGGAGGGCAGCGCGCCCGTCTCCGCGCTGCTGCCCCTGATGGAGGACCCCCGCAAGGCCCGGACCGCCGGGGAAGCCCTGCGGATCCACATGAAGCGGCAGGGGGTCTGACATGGCGTTCGGCTGGATCAAGAAGGTCGGCTCCGCGATCGGCGGGGCCACCCGCAAGACCACCGGGGCCATCGGCGGTGCCGCGCGGCGCGTCACCGGCCGCGAGAAGCCGCCCACGACACCGCCCGAGGCTGCGGCACCGCCTGCCCCTCCCACTCCGCCTACCGGGCCGCCCTCGCCCCCGGCAGGGCCCCCGCAGCCCCCCTCCCCGGGTGAGGGCCCGGAAGGCGCCGGAGGTGAAGAGGCCGGCCTCACCGAGGAACAGCTCCGCGAGGCCGAGGAAGCCGCCGCCGAGGCTGAACGCGAAGAAGCGGCCAAGGAGATGGCGCGCAAGCGCGCGGCCCGCCCCGGCACGCTGTTCGTCGCCATCCTCGGCAAGTGGAAGATCAGCGAAACCAAGTGGACCGGCACCGCGCGCGGCCACCTCCAAGGCCAGCAGGTGCACGACTTCCTCGATGCCATGGACAAGGCCAACCAGGAAGCCGCGGTAATGGTCGTCGCCGAGGTCTACGCGGACGGGCGCGGCTTCGACGAACAGCTCAAGTACGACGAGAGCGAAATCTTCGCCATCGACTACGACCACAGCGCCCACGGCGACTACGACGCCAGCCAAGACCCCAGCATCGAGTAGGGGACCGACCAACCCAGGAGGGGCCCGCCACCGGCCGGTGGCGGGCCCCTCTGCGCGTTCTAGGACCACCAGTCGTCCGGGTCGTGCGGGTCGGAGAACAGGTGGGTGCAGCGGCCGCCGTCGGGCAGCTCGGTCCACTCCTGGCGGAGCATCCCGGCCAGCGAGTCGTAGCCGCGCCGCCGGAACTCCCGCTCAACCGCCTGGCGGTCCCACTCCGGGCTGCCGCTGTGGAAGCCGAAGCGAACGTCGCTGGTGGCGGCCTCCAAAGCCGTGACGTGCCAACTCGCGCCCGACTGTTGGGGCGGATAGGCCAGAGCCAGCAGCGGGGCGCCGGCCTCTCGCGCGGCGTCCAGGGCCGCGTGGACGGCCCTTCCCAGGTCCGCGACGGGGATGGACGGGTCGGGCAGGTAGCGGCTCACAGCGTGCCTCCAAGCGGCTCTGGACTGGTCTCCGGCAGTCCCAACGATTCCGCCTGGAATGCAGGAACGGGGCGGTTTTCGGCATTTTCCTGCGCACCCCGATCGGACACAGTGAGTGATGGACGGCGGGTCGGACGGACCCGCGCCGGAGGGGCGCCAGAGGGTCGGTCGGACGGCCGTTAACGTAACCGTCCGACCCGCCGTCCGACCCGCCGTCCGACCCCGACTCGGACGGAATTTTGTGCCCCTGACCTGGGCTTTTATCCATCCGTCCGACCCGTCCGACCCTTTCCGTCCGAGCACCTATACAGAGAAGACTCGGACGGTGGGTCGGACGACACCCCCAGGGGCACTCAGTTTCGCTACAGAGAGTGACCATCGGCGGGGTTGAGGACATGCGGAAACTGCCACGAAAATGCCCAGAAAAACCGGCGTACGAGAAATTCTAAATTCACGAAATCGCGCAAGATCACCAAAATTCGCGTTATGAAAAAAGCGAGCGAGGGAAATTGGATTTCGCCGAAAAATAGTGGCGAGATTCGCGAAAAATGCTCGCGCCCCATTTCCAGAATTCGCCAGGGGCGAATTCTGGAAAACACCCGATGGCAATTCCGATCGAAATTCAGCGCGCGGGGGAAATGCGCG
>NZ_WBOF01000015.1 GCF_009569385.1 Streptomyces kaniharaensis | reverse complement strand
GCACTGGAGCACACGATCAATTGCCAGACACGCTCCAGCGTTCGACGTCCTTCGCGACAATCATCCCAGCGGATACCGCGACGGCCGCCCACCCGACGCGATGCCAGGCCGCGCGGCGCCCTGCTGCCCCGCGCGGGCCTGGAACCAGGTGAACCTCCACGCGGCACCGAGCCGCATTGACCGCCTGTCGACGAGCCGTACCACGCCGGGATTCCACGCCGACGGATGACAGGTCAACGCCCGACCCGCACACCGCCGCCCCACCAGCGCCCTGGTGACCCATCAGGCGTCCCCGGACGCCAGCACGGCCCGGCAGCGGGCGTCAACAACCCGATATGGTCCGGACACGGACTCCGCGAGGCGGTCAACAGGCCGTCACCACCCGTGGTCGGCTCAAGGCCTACTCGGACGACCCAAGAACAGCTCGACCCGGTCGAGCCAGCAAGCGCGCAGCGGGGACCAGCCAACGTGCCACCGCGAGTGCGCGGCGCCCCGCATCACAGGAACGCCCGACGCATCACCCCGGGCGACGATGTCACATCGAGCGCCACCGTTGGCCGGCCCCGGCCCAGTCCCGCAACCCACGCCAGACGCTCACCCCCGAGCAGCCCACCACCTAAACCGGGACCGTCACACCAGACCACTGCCCCGCGCAGCACGCACACAATGCCCGCCAGCGCCACCCAGTCCGCCACCGGCAGCCACCCAGTCCGCCACCGGCAGCCACCCGTCCGG
The DNA here is from genome assembly GCF_009569385.1 of Streptomyces kaniharaensis. Classification (NCBI taxonomy): domain Bacteria; kingdom Bacillati; phylum Actinomycetota; class Actinomycetes; order Kitasatosporales; family Streptomycetaceae; genus Streptomyces; species Streptomyces kaniharaensis. The sequence continues at coordinate 67,455 of NZ_WBOF01000015.1, read as the reverse complement.
CACCGGCAGCCACCCGGGACGACGACGACCGCGGGACGACCGCTCCGAAAGCAGCCGGGCCATGCGCTCCCAGAAGCCGCCGGGAACACGAACAGCAGACACCCGCCAAAGCGCGAAAACGCAACCGGGCCCGCCCGATCCACGAGAGATCGGACGGGCCCACTACGCCACCGCTGCACCATCCAGACGCCAGGCGCCTCAGGCGAGGTGCCTCAGGTGTTGGTGCCTCAGGTGCGGGCGGCGCTGGCGCGGGTGCGGCGCGAGACCGAGTCGAGGACGACCGCGGCCAGCAGCACAGCGCCGGTGATCATGTACTGGATGGCCTGCGCGGCATGCACCATGTCCAGACCGGTGGTGATCGACTGGATCACCAGAATGCCCAGCAGCGCCGACCACGTCTTGCCGCGCCCACCGAACAGGCTCGTGCCGCCGATCACGGCCGCGGCGATCGCGCTCATCAGCACGTTGCCACCACCCAGCATCTTGTCGGCCGAACCCTGCTGCGAGGCGATGAACAGACCGCCCAGCCCCGCCAGCGCCGCGGAGATCATGTAGACCGAGATCCGCACCCACGCGACGTTGATACCCGCACGACGAGCCGCCTCCACACCACCACCGACCGCGAAAACCTGCCGCCCGTACGCGGTACGCCGCAGCACGAAGTCCGTGAGGACGACGACACCGACCAGAACGACCAGCGGCAGGGGCAGACCGCGGTCCTGGTTCAGCGTGTAGGCCAGCGGCAGCGTCAGCGCCGCCAGCGCCCCCGTCCGCAGCGCGATGTCACCGACCGGGCGGGCGGTGAGACCGGCCGCCGCACGCCGGCGAGCGGTCCGCAGCTGCGCCAGCACGTACAGGGCCGGGGCCAGGACCGCCAACGCCCACGCGTAGGCGACATCACCATCGCCGAGGAACGCGGTGTCGAGGGAAGCGATGAGACCGTCATGACGGTTGTTGATCGTGCCGAGATCCCCGAGAACGTAATCCTGCAGACCACTCCACGCGAGCATGCCGGCAAGCGTGACCACCAGAGCCGGCACACCGACACGAGCGAAGAAGAAACCGTGCAGCGCGCCCATCGCACACACCACAGCCAGGCCCGCGGCAACCGCAAGCCACTCGTTCACACCCTGACGCACCGCAAGCACCGATGAGACCGCCGCACACACACCGGCCAGCGAACCGAGCGACAGATCGATCTCACCCAGCAGAAGAACGAACACCACACCGACCGCGATCAACCCCGGCCCGGCAATGTACTTCGTGATGTTCGTAAGGTTGTCAGCCTGAAGGAAATGCCCGGTGACACTCTGGAAAATGACCGCGATCAGCGCAAGACCGATCACCACCGGCGCAGAACCGAGCTCACCCCCCGACAAACGCCGCCGCAGCTCATCCAGATAACCCTTCAGACCCGCCGAACGCACCAACAAACGCGGATCAGCAGCAGACACCCCAGAACCAGCAACCCCAGCCGAAGCAGCAGCCTCAACAGAGGTAGCAGCCTCAGCGGAGGCGGCAGCGGGCGCCGCGGAGGCGCCGGCCTTCGCCGGGACAGCAGCCTTGACCGAGGCGGTGGCCTCAGCCGACGTACCGGCCTCAACAGAGACGGCAGCCTCAGCCGGAACAGCAACCTCACCAGAGACGGCAGCCTCAGCGGAGGCACCGGCCTCCACCGGGGCGGCGGCCTCGGCAGCAAGCGTCGCGGAGGTGTCCTCGGCGCCAGCAGGCGCCGCGACGCCCGCCTCGGCAGAAGCAGCAGCCTCAGCCGGGGCGGTGGCCCCAGCCGGGGCGGTGGCCCCAGCCGGGGCGGCGGCCTCGGCGGAGGCGGCGGCCTCGGCGGAGGCGGCGGCCTCGGCAGAGGTGGTGGCCTCGGCGGAGGTGGCAGCCTGGACCGGGACGGAGGCCGTGGCCTCAGCCGAAGTGGCGGCCTCGGCCGCCGTGGTGGCTCCAGCGGGAGTGGCGGGAGTGCTCATGCGGCGTCCTCCTCCTCGGTGAGGCGGGCCTGGCGACGGGTGACAGCATTGTCAGTCGCACCGGTGATCGCGGAAATGATCTGTTCCTGAGTGGTGTCGGCAACGGAGAACACACCGTTGTTACGGCCCAGACGCAGCACGGCGACCGTATCGGCCACCGCCCGCACGTCGGCCATGTTGTGACTGATGAGAATGACCCCCAACCCCCGGGCCCGCAGCCGCTCCACGAGATCGAGGACCTGAGCGGTCTGCTCGACACCCAGCGCCGCGGTCGGCTCGTCGAGGATGACGATCGACGGGTCGCCCACCAGCGCCCGCGCGATCGCCACCACCTGACGCTGCCCACCGGACAGCGCCGCCACCGGGATCCTCACACTCGGAATCCGGATCGACAGGGTGTCCAGGAGCTCACGAGCGCGCTGCTCCATCGCCGTCTCGTCCAGCAGACCCCGCGACCGCTTCTCACGGCCGAGGAACAGATTGGCGACCACATCGAGGTTGTCACACAGGGCGAGATCCTGATACACGGTGGCGATACCGAGCGTCTGCGCGTCCTGAGGACGCGTCAGACGCACCGGGTCACCGTGCCAGGTGATGGTGCCCTCGTCGATCGGGTGAACACCCGCGATCGTCTTGACGAGAGTGGACTTCCCGGCACCGTTGTCACCCACCAGGGCAACGACCTCACCCGCGTGGACCGTGAGATCCACATCGGTGAGAGCCTGAACGGCACCGAAGCGCTTGGAGACCGCGCGCAGCTGCAGGACGGGTGCGCCTGTCACATGAACCTTCTTCTCGGGGGAGGGGGACTTCAAGGCCGGACGGCCCTACTTGAGACCCGCACCGGCACACGCGGCCGCGTAGTCGGCCGTGCAGATGTCCGCCGCCTTGTACAGGCCGTCGGCGACGACAGTGTCGTTGATGTTCGCCTTCGTCACGACCTTCGGCTCCAGGAGCTTGGCCGCAATACCCTTGTCGGTGGCACTGTCCACACTCGCCGAGGCGACCGACTTCACGTCCTTGCCCTGCAGCAGATCCACCGCCAGCTCCGCGGCACTGTCCGCCAGCGGCCGGTACGCCTTGTAAATCGTGTACGCCTGGTCACCGTTCACGATCCGCTGGATCGCGTCCAGACCCGCGTCCTGCCCACCGACCGGAACCTTGATCCCCGCGGCCTGCAGCTGCGTGATGATCGCACCCGCCATACCGTCGTTCGCCGAGTACACCGCCTGGAAACCCGTCTTACCGAGCTGGGTGACCGCAGCCCCGATCTTCTGACCCGCGACCGTCGGCTTCCACTCACCCGACTGCTCGTAGACGACCTTCTTCACCTTCGCGTCGAGGACCTTGTGCGCCCCCGCCTTGAACTGCCCCGCGTTCGGGTCCGCCTCATCACCGTTGATCATGACGATGTTCGCGTCCGCGGCCTGCGCGCCCAGCGCGTCCACCAGCGCCTGACCCTGCAGCTCGCCGACCTTCTCGTTGTCGAACGACACGTAGGCCGCGACCGGACCGGTGGCCAGACGGTCATAGGAGACCACCTTCACACCCTTCGCCGCCGCCTCCTGCACCCAGCTCTGCGTCGACTTCGCATCGAAGGCATCCAGCACGATCACCTTCACACCCTGCGCGATCAGAGTGTCGAACTGCTGCTTCTGCTTCGCGGCACTACCCTCCGCGTTGTTGTACAACACGTTGCAGTCCGCACACAGCGCCTTCACCTTCGCCTCGATGAACGGCCGGTCGAACGACTCATACCGCGTCGACGAGGCGTTCTCCGGCAGCAGCAGACCAATCGACTTACTGTCCCCCGAAGCCGCCGCACCCGCCTTGTCACCCCCCGCCTTACCACACGCGGCCATGGACAACGCCAGCGAAACACCCGTAACGGCGATAACAGCACGACGCATCGAAGCGTTCATGAACAGGTCCCTCTCCCAGACATCGCCGCGACACTGCGGCGGAGTGGGGGGAGTTAAACCCGCCCACACCCATGACGTCAACAAGTAAAACCAACCAGCCCCCAATCCACCTCCATTCGTTATCTTCCCGAACGCTCACCCGAAACCCAAACCTGGAGAAACCTCCAAACACCCACCCCCCACCACCCCACCAGCACGACACGACAAGCAGGAAGAAGACAGCAACACCACAGCAACACAGCACCACAGCAACACAGCAAGACGGCAACACAGCAGCACAGCAGGGCAGCAAGACGGCAGGGCAGCGCCAGCGGAAGACAACACGACAACACAAGGACGGCGACGACGACCACCGAAGCACCACGACACGACACCAGCAGAACCGCGACAGCACAACAGAAGAGGGCCAGCGGGAACCGCCGCAAGACACACGACAACCACAACAAGACACAACAAGACACAACAAGACGCAGGAAGACGCAGGAAGACGCAGGAAGACGCAGGAAGACGACCGGGCACCAGGACAACCGGACAACACACGGAGGCGGCGGGACAGAGACCACAGGAAGACACAGAAAGACGACAGGACCACGGAAGGAGGAGGGGCGAAGAGCACAGCGAGACACAAGGAACGCCACAAGACCGTGAAAGACAGACCAAAGGGACGAAAAGACCGACAGGACAGCGCGACGGAAGGCGACCGGACACGAAAGAGGGGGAAGAGAGACGGAGGCGAAAGGGGCGACCGGGAGGCGGAAGGGAGGCTGCAGGAACAGCCCGGGACACCCCTTCACAACCTGACGGAACGTCAGATCACACGACACCACCCGGCCCACACACCCAGACACGCGCCCGAACACACGAAACAAGGGGCGCCCGCCGCTCCCCCCCGAGCGACGGACACCCCTCAACCACAGCCACCAGGCCTCAGTGATGAAACGTCAGAAACCATTCAGCAACACCGAGTTGCCGAATATCAAGGACGATCCAGCGTGATCGAATTGACCGGACCCAGGTCGAACCACACCCCGTTCTGCGCCGCCATGTCATAGACACAGTCGACACCACCCGACCCCCGACACAGCCGCGCATGAGCACCACCCGACTGATTGTTCAGCACCCAGTGACTCCCGAACTGATTACTCAGATTGTGAGCACCGTAGCTCCAGAACACCTCACTCGGACTCACCGCCGGATCCTGACCCTGCGGATAGACACACACCGCACCCCACGGACAACCCGCCCACGAACCACCCACCGCACCCGCACCACCAACCCCGACACCCGCCACCACCCCAACCGCCAAACCCACCACCGCAACAGCACGCACCAACCCACGCATGAATCGTCCTCCCTCACCAAAGCGCTGAACCAACCACCAACACACACCAGCCTAGAAACACACCAACCACACCAGTCCCTGACACCCGACAGGGACCACAGCCACACCGCCGATCGGCGGGCGTCCGGGACGAGGAGGCTGAGCGATCAAGGGCTTCCGCAGCAACCTCGGCCAGGCGTTCCGGGTTACGACGGCCGCCCGCCGAACTGCCAGTTGTGCACTTCGATGTCGGCGTACCGGTCCAGCGTCAGGAGGGCGCGTGCCGCCTCCGGCTCCGGTGCCCGGACCAACGCCGCCGTGCCCAGCCAGGTGGCGCCGTCGTCGGACAACAGCGGCCCGTAGGCGATCAGTTCGCGCCGGTCGGGCGGCACCGTGAGGTCGACGGCCTGCCCCGAACCGAGGCCGAGTACCAGGTACCGGTTGCCGCCGGTTCGGCCACCGGGGAAGTCCCACATGGTGCGCCCCAGCAGGTTGCGCCAGCGCCGCAGCAGCACATCCCGGTACACGCCGGCCTGGTAGCCGGGCTCCTCGAAGGCGAACGCGCGGGCGGCGGCGGGGCCGGGCAGGTCGACGATGTGCACGCTTCCGGTGGGTGTGTTGCCGCTTTCGTCGAGGGTCGGGCCGCGGGCGATCATCTCTTCCGCGTACCGGTCCATGTAGGACCAGTGCTCTTCCAGTAGCTCGCCGCGCAGGGCTACGGAGTCGGGCCGGTCGCGGTGGTAGCAGAGGAACTCCATGGCCGAAGGATCTCTTCAGGAGGTCACCAGGTCGAGGGGGTTTCGCAGTGATGGCTACTCGCCGGCCTTGTCCAGAGACACGCATGCCCACTCCGCGCAGCGGATGGCGGTCTGGCTCGTCGACACCGAGGACAGGGCGAGGTGGGAGGCAGTCGGCGCCGTGGGTGAGGGCCTCCGAACAGGGTGGCGGGTGAGCTCGCAGGGCGGGCGTGGTCGCCGACGGCGACGCCGCAGGTTGCCGTGGTCCGCATCGTCCGGGCGCATGGTACGGATCGTCTTGGGCTGTGCCGCGTGGATCGCGGCCGGGGCGAGGACCGGCGCAGCGGTGGTGCAGGGTCTCCCGCCCGGTCCCGCCGGGCGCAAGCCAGCACAATGGGACTCATGACCGGCACGCCGTCTCCGCAGCCTCAGCCCGACCCGCAGCCCCGGCCGGCCGCGCCGCCGCCGGGGTGGGAGAACCCTGCGGTCAGGGCCGACCGGCGCCTGGTGGAGTTGCTGCAGGAGCTGCGGGTGCTGCAGACCGGTGTGCAGATCGTCTTCGCGTTCCTGCTCGGCGTGGCCTTCACCCCGCGCTTTTCCGAACTCACGGACGCCCAGCAGGACATCTACGTCGCCACCCTGCTGCTGGCCGTCCTCTCCTCCGCCGTCCTCGCCACCCCGGTCGCGCTGCACCGCGGTCTGTACCGCCACCCGGGCAAGGCACAGATCGTGACCGTCTCCGCCCGCATCGCCCAGGCGGGGCTGTTGCTGCTCGCGTCCGCGTTGACCGGCGCTGTCCTGCTGGTCCTGGACGTCGTGCTCGGGGCGGCGCTCGCGGCGGCGATCACCGCCGTCGTCGCACTGGTCTTCGGCTTGCTGTGGTTCGTCCTGCCCTGGACGGTGCGCCGTCTTCTGCGCGACCGGCAGTGACCGATTCGCGACGGCGGCTGCCGCGGCCGGCGGGGTGAGCCGGCGTCGTCCATCACCTGGGCGCAGGCCGGCCTGGAGCGAGCCGTCCGCCTCGATCACCTGTTCCACTCCCCCTGGCAGATACGCCCCGCGCAACTACCGCTGGCCATGTCGGTGGGCGTGAACGCGGCGGCCAGCGGGCGCGCGGCGCCGGCGGGCCGTCCAGGCGAACGGCAGGGTATGGGCGGCTCACCCCCTGGTGGTCGGCCGGCGCCCTCTACCGTGCCCGTGTGTGCACCCGCCGAAGTCCGTGGGACGTCCCGCTGATCGGCGGGGCCTCCGGCCTTCACGAGAGCCGCGCCGCCGCCCGGCCGTCAGCACGGCCGCAGGCCCTGGAAGACCACCTCGAAGATCCGTTCCCGGGCAGCCGGGTCCGCTTTGAGCTGTTCCATCGCCTTGCTGGTTCCGGCGAGCAGGGCAAGGAGCTCCGGTAGGCCCAGATCCGGGCGGACCGCTCCTGCCTGTTGCGCGCCGGTCAGGAGTTCGCCCAACTGGGCCTGGATTGCCATGCTCGGTTCCTGCAGGGCCGAGTGCACGTCCACTCCGCCCGCGGCCAGTGCCTGGACGAAGTCGCTCTTGCCGACGGACTGGTCGATCAGCAGCCGGAAGCAATCGAAGAAGGCCTCGGCGGGTTCGGACTCGGCGGCCAGCTGTACGGTCCGGGCCGCCATGGTCTCCAGCCTGCGCACCATCACCGCCTCCAGCAGCGCCTCCTTGGTCGGGAAGTGCCGGAAGAGCGTGCCCACCCCGACCCCGGCGGCCCGGGCGATCTCCTCGGTCGGCACGCCGACGCCGCGGGTGGTGAACACCTCCGTGGCAACGTCCAGCAGCCTGGCCCGGTTGCGGGCCGCGTCCGCCCGCAGCGGGCGCTCCTGAGCGCCGCTCATCCCCTTCACCTCTTCCCGTAGGCGGCGGAGCCGCCTGGACAACCGGAGTCGGCAGTCCGTATCGTTGAAAACCGGAGTCGCTAGTCCGATTCTAGCGGCGGTTTTCCTGCCGGAGGTTGGCCATGTCCGAGCCGCAGTCACCGCGCGAAGTGTTCCGGAAGCTGCTCGACGGCATCACTGCCGGGCGGTTCTCGGAGCTGGCAGAGCTCTATGCCGAGGACGCCGTGGTTGAGACCGTCTTCGAGCCGGTCGGACCGCGCCGGTTCCAAGGTCGCGCCGTGCTCAGGGAGCGGTTCGCCCAGGTCGCCGCGCTCTCACCCGTCGAGCTGACCGCGACGAACGTGGTGATCCGGGAGACCGACAACCCGGAAGTGATCGTCGCCGAGTGGGACTACCGGGTGCACCACCGGGTGACCGGGCGGACCTTCGACGCCGCCAACATCCAGGTGCTGCGGGTTCGTGACGGTCTGATCGTCAGCAGCCGGGACTTCCACGACCACTTGGCCCTCATCGTGGGAGGCGACAACCTGCCGCAGCTGGTGGCGGCACTGGAAGGCAGGTAGCGCGAGTGCAGGAGGTCCGCATTTCCAGTGAGGCAAAGCCCGTCCACTTTCCCACACTCCCTTTGGGACCCGATCGGCACTCATTTCACAAGGGTGACGGCAGGACAGCCATCGATCACGGATGAACGTTGACGCTGTGCCAGACGTCTCAATCACGGTGTCGCGGCGCCATGTCAACGGTGTGCTACTAATACGAATAATGACGCCTCTCGGGGAGGCGGGGAACCCGGGCCGCGCATCGGAAATGGCAGCTCCGGGCCCTCACCGAGACGTTTGGGCGTCACGCACGAGGGGACTGCTGTCCATGATCCATCCCGTCCGGTTCTTCCTGCTGGGTGCCATGCGGGCGCAGCACGGGGACGAGGCGCTACCGGTCGGGTCGCCCCTGCAGCAGGCGATGATGGCCGCACTGCTGCTGCGCGACGGCCGGGCGGCCAGTGCCGGCGAACTCATCGAGGCGCTGTGGGGGGACGAGGCCCCGGCCAGTGCGTCCGCCATGCTGCGCACCTACGCCTGGCGGTGGCGCAAGGCTCTGGAACACGACCACGACGCCCCGGCGATCCTGACCTCGGTGCGCGACGGCTACCGCACGGTCGTGCCGGCCGGGGCCGTGGACGCGCTGCGGATGGAGAAGCTGGCCGCGGCGGCGATCGGCGCGGCCCGCGCCGGCGAGGACCCCGCGCAGGTGCGCCGCCTGTTCGCCGAGGCACTGGAGCTGTGGGGCGGCGAACCACTGACGGGGGTGCCCGGACCGTTCGCCGAGCAGCAGCGCACCCGGCTCGGCGAGCTGCGGATCAGCCTGCTGGAGGAGCGCTGCGGCCTGGACCTGGAGCTGGGCGACACCGCCCTGGCCATCCCGGTGCTGCGCGACCTCACCGCCGAACACCCGCTGCGCGAGCGGCCGTACACCCTGCTGATGCGGGCGCTCTACCAGAGCGGCTGCCAGGCCGACGCGCTGGCCCTCTTCGACCGGGCCCGACGGCTGCTCGCCGAGGAGCTGGGCGTCGACCCGGGACCGGAGCTGCGCGAGATCCACCAGCGGATCCTGCGCAACGACCCGGCCCTCCTGGGTACGGCCGCCACCACCATCGCCACGCGCGACGCGCCGGCCCTGCAACCGACCCCGCAGCCAGTCCTGATACCAGCTCAACTTCCGGCCGACACCGTCGACTTCACCGGACGAGAGGCGGAGCTGGAGGCGCTGCACGCGGCACTGGCCGCGGCGGTGCGGGAGCCGGCCGGGGACGCCGTACTGCCCATCGCGGCGGTCTCCGGGATGGGCGGGGTGGGCAAGACGGCGCTGGCCCTGCGGGTCGCCCACCGGCTGCGCGCCGGCTTCCCCGACGGTCAGCTGTACGCGGACCTGCGTGGTGACCAGGACGCGCCGGCCGACCCGAACGTGCTGCTGGCCAGCTTCCTGACCGCCCTCGGCATCTCGCCGGGCGCGGTACCCGAGTCGCTGGAGGACCGGGCCCGGCTCTTCCGCTCACTGCTGGACGCCCGGCGGGTGCTGATCCTGCTCGACAACGCCAGGGACGCCGCCCAGGTCCGGCCGCTGCTGCCCGGCTCGGCCCGGTGCGCCGTCCTGGTGACCGGCCGTGCCCGGCTGTTCGGCCTGGCCACCGCCGTCCAGGTCGACCTGGACGTGTTCAGCGTGGACGAGGCCCGCGACCTGCTGGCCCGCACGGCCGGCACCGAGCGGGTCGCGGCCGACCCGGCGGCCGCCGGCGAGCTGATCCACCACTGCGGCCGGCTCCCGCTGGCGGTGCGGATCGTGGCGGCCCGGCTGGCCTCGCGCCCGGCCTGGACGGTGGCCCGGCTGGCCGCCCGGCTGGCCGCGGAGCAGGACCGGATGGCCGAGCTGCGCCTGGGCGACCTGGCCGTGGCGGGCGCCTTCGAGTGGGGCTACCGCCAGTTGACGGCGGAGCAGGCCGACGCGTTCCGGGTGATCGCGGCGGTCTGCCGGCCGGACGTCGGCGTACCGGCGGCGGCGGCCGTGCTGGGGGTCGGGAGGCGCCGCGCCGAGGACCTGCTGGAGTCGCTGGTCGACGCCGGCATGGTCACCGCCCCACGGCCCGGCCGCTACCGCTACCACGACCTGCTGCGGGTCTTCGCGCTGCAGATCGGCGGCCCGGACGGCGGACCGGACGACAGCCCGCACCACGGGCCCGAGGAGCAGGCCACGGCGCTGCGCCGCCAGCTGCACTTCCTGCTGGCGAGCGCGACCGCGGCCTTCCAGCAGCTGGTGCCCGGCGACCCGATCGGCACCGCGCTCACCCCCGTGCTCGCCCCGGCCCTGACCTTCGAGGACGCCAACGCGGCCGCCGACTGGGTGGCCGAGGAGTTCGAGGCGGCGATCACCGCGGTCCTGGCGACGGCCGACCGGGCGGCGTCGGTCGAGGACGTGCGGATCGCCGCCGACCTGCTGGTCACGCTCAGCCCGTTCGACACCGACCCTTGCTACGAACGCCTCACCGGCGCCGCAACGGCGGTGTCCGCGGCCGCTGCCGCGCTCGGCGACCAGCGCTCGCTCGGCCGCGCCGAGTTCATCCGCGGCAACCTCGCCGTACAGGCGGCCCGCCTCGAGGAGGCCTGCGAGCACAGTCGGCGGGCGGCCGACGCCTGCCGGGCCGGCGGCGACGTGGTGGTGCTGCAACAGGCACTGAACGACCTGGGCGTGCTCGCCCAGTACCAGCACCGCTACCAGGAGGCGGTGCGCCTCTACGACGAGGCGAACTCGCTGGCCAGGGCGCTGGGCCACCGCGCCGGGCAGACCGCGACCGCGCTCAACTCCGCGCTCGCCCAGGTACGGGACGGCCGGCCCGCCGAGGCCGCCGCCGCCTGCCGCAGGCTGCTGCCGGGCCTGACCGCCGCGGAGGAGTGGACCGGCCTGTCCTACGCGCTCTACGTCCTCGGTCTGGCCTCACACGAGCTCGGCGAGTACCAGCAGGCCGTCACCGTGCTGGAGGAGTGCCTGCGGATCTGCCAGGCCGCGGGGATCCCGCTGCGCGAGGCACAGGCCCGCTGCCGCCTGGCCGACACCCTGCGCCTGCTGGGCCGTCACGAGGAGGCCCTCGAACAGGCTCGGCACGCGCTGGCCGATTGCCGGACGCTCTCCGCCGAGCGGGACCAGGGGCACGCTCTGGTGGTCACCGCCCGGACGCTCGCCGACCTCGGCCACATTGACCAGGCCCGCGATCAACTGCGCAGCGCGGAGGCGCTGTTCAGACGGCTCGGGCTGCCCGACGCCGGGCACGTACGGCGGTTGACGGCCCGGCTGGACGGCGCGGCCGACACACCCGACACGGCCGGCGAGCCGACGGCCGGCTACGTGGTCGACGTCGCGTAGCCCGCCGTGGCCAGGCGGCGGCCCCGGCGGGCAGTGACCCGCTTGGGTCAGGAACCGGTGTTGTTCCAGACCTTCATGTCGCTGGTCCTCCTCGCTGCTCCCACGCGGTTGTTCGTGGTGTTCCCGCGCGGTCCCCCTCGTTGTGGCCGCGTGCGCGGCACTGCTTGCGGCCACAGCCTCCCAGCCTCCGATATCCGCTCGATATCCGACGCTCTTCGCCGCACCGGCGCCCTCGACCCGGGCCGGCCCGGGCCTGCGTATACGGCGCGTGGATCCCGTGGTGATCGGCCCGGGGCAAGCTCGTTCCTCTGCGGCGAAGAGGAAACGGAGTACGGGATTTGAGCACGGTTCTCGTCAAGCGCCCACCCCGCGCCGACGGCCCCCCGCTCCCCGAGGGGCAGATCGAACTGGCCGAACCCCCGGTGCTGGGCGAACCGGCCACCGCCGACCTCGGCTCCGCGCTGATGTACCTGCCGATGGGTCTGGGCGCGGGCGCCATGGTGCTGATGTTCTCCATGCGCGGCGGCGGTCCCTCGACCTACATGATGTCCGGAATGATGGGCGTGGCGATGGTCAGCATGACGCTGACCCAGATCGGCCGCCCCGGCGCCGAACGCCGGCGCCGCATGCGCGCCGAACGCCGCGACTACCTCCGCTACCTGGCGCAGAAGCGCGTCCAGGCCCGGCAGGCCGCGGCCGAGCAGCGCGCCGCCCTGCTGTGGGACCACCCGGATCCCGCGGAGCTGTGGGCGCTGGCCCGGGGCACCCGGCTGTGGGAGCGGCGCCCCGGGCACGAGGACTTCGGGCGGGTGCGGATCGGGCTGGGCGCGCGTCGCGCCGCCCTGGAGTTCCTGCCACCGCGCACCAAGCCGGTGGAGGACCTGGAACCGCTGTGCGCGGTGTCGCTCCGCCGCTTCACCCACGCCCACCAGAGCGTCCCCGGGCTACCGGTCCCCGTGGCACTGCGCCGCTTCAGCAGCGTGGAGTTCGCCGGCCGGGCCGAGGAAGCTCTCGGCCTCGCCCGGGCGATCGTCGGGCAGTTGGCGGTCCTGCACTCCCCCGACGAGCTGCGGGTGGCGTTCCTGGGCGACCAGGCGGCTCGCGAGCAGTGGGACTGGCTGAAGTGGCTGCCGCACAACGCCCACCCCGGCGAGGAGGACGCCGCCGGTCCGGCGCGCCTGGCGGCCGATGACGCCGAGAGCCTCCTGGACCTGCTCGGCCAGGAGGTCCGCGACCGCCCCGAGCACGACCCGGCGGCCTCGCCCAGCATCGCGGAGCCGTTCGTGGTGATCGTGGCCCAGGGCGTGCGGATCCCCGCCGGCTCCCGCCTGTCGGGTGGCGGGCTGCGCAACGTGGTGCTGCTCGACGCCACCGGCACGATGCCGGGCGGTCCCAAGGTGTTGCGGCTGACCGTGCACGACGGGAAGGTGGAGTTCGCCTCTGGCGAGGACACCGTCTCGGCCACCGCCGACGGGCTCAGTCCCACCGCGGCCGAGGCGCTGGCCCGCTCGCTGGCACCGATGCGCACGAGCGGCAGCGTGGACCTGGCCGACCGGCCGCTCGAATCGGACCTCGACCTCGTCACCCTGCTGGGCCTGCGCGACCCGCACACCTTCGACGTGGCCGCCAAGTGGCGGCCCCGGCAGGTGCAGGCGGCTCGCCTGACGGTGCCGCTCGGCGTCACCGACGACGGCGAGGTCGTGGAACTGGACCTCAAGGAGTCCGCGCAGGGCGGCATGGGCCCGCACGGCCTGCTGATCGGCGCGACCGGCTCCGGCAAGAGCGAGCTGCTGCGCACCCTGGTGATGGGCCTGGCCGCCACCCACTCCTCCGAGGTGCTCAACCTCGTCCTGGTGGACTTCAAGGGCGGCGCGACCTTCCTGCACATGGACCGCCTGCCGCACACCTCCGCGGTGATCACCAACCTGGCCGACGAGATCCACCTCGTCGACCGGATGCGCGACTCCATCAACGGCGAGATGATCCGCCGCCAGGAACTGCTGCGCGAGGCCGGGTACTCGTCCCTCTACGACTACGAGAAGGCACGGGCGGCCGGCGCCGGCCTCGCCCCGCTGCCGTCGCTGCTGATCGTGGTCGACGAGTTCTCCGAACTGCTGGCCAGCAAGCCGGAGTTCGTGGACCTGTTCGTCTCCATCGGCCGGCTCGGGCGCAGCCTCGGCGTGCACCTGCTGCTCGCCTCGCAGCGCCTCGACGAGAGCCGCATCCACAAGGTGGAGGGCCATCTGTCGTACCGGATCGCGCTGCGGACCTTCTCCGCGATGGAGTCGCGCAGCGTGATCGGCGTCGCCAGCGCGTACGAGCTGCCCTCGTCGCCGGGCAACGGCTACCTGAAGATCGACACCACCAACCTGGTGCGCTTCAAGGCCGCCTACGTCTCCGGCCCGGCCCCCGAGCCGCTCTCCGCGGACGAGCAGCCGGCCCAGGAGGCCGGCGTGTCCGGCGGGCTGACCGACTTCGGGCTGGAACGGCAGGGCCCGCTGCGCTCCGAGAGCACCGAGGAGTCGCTGACCGAACTCGCCGGCAGGGCGCTCCGCCCGACCGAGCGCCCCGAGCCGGCTGCCGTCGCGTCCGGCGAGCAGGCGAACGCCGAAAGCCTTCTGGAGGTGCTGGTGGGCCGGCTGGAGGAGAGCGGACCCCCGGCCCGGCAGGTCTGGCTGCCGCCGCTGGCCGCCTCCCCCAGCCTGGACGAGCTGCTGCCGGGCATCGTGCCCGACCCGGCCCGCGGCATGAGCGCGGCCGGCCATCCGGCGCTCGGCACGCTGCGGGTCCCGCTCGGTGTGGTGGACCGCCCCTACGAGCAGCTGCGCGAACTGCTGGTCGCCGACCTGTCCGGAGCCGACGGCCACGTCGGGCTGGCGGGCGCCCCGCAGACCGGCAAGTCGACCATGCTGCGCACCCTCATCCTCTCGCTGGCGCTCACCCACACCCCGGGCGAGATCCAGTTCTACTGCCTGGACTTCGGCGGCGGCGGTCTGGTCTCCACCGCTGGCCTGCCGCACGTCGGCTCGGTCGCCACCCGCCTGGAACGCGACCGGGTGCTGCGCACGGTGGCCGAGCTGATCCAGCTGCTGGAGCGCCGCGAGCGGGAGTTCACCTCCCGGGGCCTGGAGTCGATGGCCGCCTACCGCGCGCTGCGGGCCGCCGGCGAGATCGACGACCCGTACGGCGACGTCTTCCTCGTGGTGGACGGGTGGTCGACCCTGCGCCAGGACTTCGAGGACCTGGAGGCCAGGGTGATTGACCTGGCGGCCCGCGGTCTGTCCTTCGGTCTGCACCTGCTGGCCTCCGCGGTGCGGTGGTCCGAGCTCCGGCCCCGCCTGCGCGACCTGCTCGGCACCAAGTTCGAACTGCGCCTCGGCGACGCGCTGGAGTCCGAGGTCGGCTCGAAGATCGCCGCCGCCGTCCCGCACCAGTCGGGCCGCGGCCTGACCGCCGGCGGCCACCACTTCCTGTCCGCGCTGCCGCGCCTGGACAGCTCCGGCGAGACCGCCGACCTGACCCCGGCCACCAAGGCGGCCGTGGCCGAGATCGACGCGTTCTGGACGGGCGCCCCGGCCCCCGGCGTGCGCCTGCTGCCCACCCGCCTGCCGGCCGACCAACTGCCGCCCTCCGAGGGCGACCTGCGGGTCTGCCTGGGCTGGGACGAACAACGCCTGGAGCCCACCTGGCACGACTTCTCGACCAGCCCGCACCTGATGGTCTTCGGCGACGGCGAGAGCGGCAAGACCAACACGCTGCGCCTGGCCGTCCGCGCGATCACCTCGCGCTTCAGCACCGACGAGGCTCGCATCGTCGTCGCCGACCCCGAGCGCGGCCTGCTCTCCTCGGTCCCGGAGGAGTACCGAGCCGGCTACGTGGTCGACCGCGACTCCCTCGCCCAACTCGCCGCGAACGCGGCCCACTCGGTGGGCAAGCGGGTGCCCGGACCGGACATCAGCCCCGAGCAGCTCGCCCGGCGCGACTGGTGGGAGGGCCCGCGGCTGTTCGTCGTCGTCGACGACTACGACCTGCTCGCCGGCGCACCCGGCGCACCCACTCCGCTGGCCCCGCTGGTCCCCTTGCTGGCCCAGGGTCAGCACATCGGGATGCACGTGGTGATCGCCCGCAGCACCTCCGGGGCGATGCGGGCGATGACCGACCCGGCCCTGCGGCGAATGTGGGAGCTCGGCAATCCGGCGCTGCTCTTCTCCTACCCCAAGGAGGAGGGCAAGTTCCTCGGCGAGGCCAAGCCCCGCACGCTGCCCGCCGGGCGCGCGCAGTTCGTCACCCGCCGGTCGGTGCGCCTCGTCCAGACGGGACTGGTGACGCCCGCGTGACCACCTCCCCCGTCGCCTCGTCCACCACGTCCTCCGCCCCCTTCACCGCCTCGCCGTCCAGGAGCAGCATGTCGACCCCCGCGCCCGCCGGTGCCCCGCCGGTCACCGAGGTGTGCCGGCTGACCGTCGTCCACGCCGACGGCCGCTTCGACGTCTCCGTCCCCGTCTCCACCCCCGTCTCGGCCCTGCTTCCCGTGCTGCTCGGCAGGCTCTCGCAGAGCCCGCAGGAACGCGGCACCGTGCAGGTGCTGCAGCGGCTCGGCGAGGACCCTCTCGACCCCGACGGCACCCCCGAGAGCCTGGGCCTGCGGCACGGGGACGTGCTCCACCTGCGGCCCGTCCAAGCGGCGCTTCCCGCACTGCACTTCGACGACGTCGCCGACGGCGTGGCCCAGGTGATCGGCGGCCGTCCGGACCGCTGGCAGCCGGTGGCGACGGTGCGCCTCGCGCTGACGGCGGGGGCGCTGCTGCTGGCCGTGCTCGCCGCCGCCCTGCTGAGCGGCGGCCCGGGGCCCCTCACCGCGACCGGCACCGCGGTGAGCGCCGCGGTGCTGCTGGGCGCCGCGTGCCTGGTGGGCGCCCGGCCCGGCGCGCAGCGCGGCACCGTGCTGACCGCGGCCGTGGGGGCCATGGCCCTGGCCGCCGTCTCCGGCCTGACCTTCCGCGGCGGGCCGGGCCACACCTTCGTGCTCGGGCCGGCCGAGGTCCTGGCGGGCGCCGGTGCGACGGCGGTGGTCTGCGGCATCCTGCTGGTCGTCCGTCCGCTGCCGTTCCTGCTGCCCGGCACCGCGCTGCTCACCGCGTTCGCGGCGGCGGCCGGCGCGGGCCTGGTCCGGGTGGCGCACTGGGAGGCCGCGCAGGCTCTCGCGGTGGTCTCGGTGGCCCTGTTCGTCCTCGGACAGCTCGGGCCGCGACTGGCGCTGCGACTGGCCGGGGTCCGGGTGCCGGCCCTGCCGCACGACGCCGAGGAACTCCAGCAGGACATCACCCCCGAACCCCAGGAACGCCTGGAGCGCGCGGCCGGAGCCGCCAACGACTACCTCGACGCGCTCAGCCTGGCCTCGGCGGTGCTGTACGTCGCGGCGTTCTGGTTCCTGGTGCACGAACCCGGCTGGATCAACTGGGTGCTGCCGCTGGTCCTCGCCGGGGCAGTGCTGCTGCGCTCGCGCGGGCTCACCGGCGTCCTGCAGCGGGTCTCCGCCGTGCTCGCCGGCACGCTCGGCCTGGCGCTGCTCCTGCTGGCGCACACCGCCGCACACGGCAACGCTGCCCGGATCGCGGTGCCGGCCGTGCTGCTCGCCGCGGCCGTCCTCCTGCTGGTCCGTGCTCCCCGGCTGACCGACCGGCTCCTGCCCGTCTGGGGTCACACCGGGGACATCCTGGAGACGGCCACCGTGATCGCCCTGCTGCCGCTGCTCCTCCAGGTCCTGCACGTCTACAGCGCGCTGCGCGTGCTGGCGAGCTGAGCCGGGGGACTGGCATGCAGACACGACGCGACCACCTCCAGGCGTACCGCTTCGCGATGGCCCGGCTGGCCACCGCCCTGGTCCGGGGCGAGGTCGGCCGGGGCGAAGGCCCGACCGGGCGGGCCTCGCTCGCCACCGTGCTCGGCGCCGGCATCGTGGTGCTGCTCTGCGTCGGCTTCGGCGTCTACGGGCTCATCTCCCCCGTGGCGGACACCAGTTGGCGCTCCCCCGGATCCATCATCGTGGAGCAGCAGACCGGCAACCGCTACCTCTACCTCGACGGACAGCTCCGGCCGGTGCGCAACTACGCCTCGGCCCTCCTGCTCGGCGGCAGGAGCAACGCCGTGCACACCGTCTCCAGCTCCGTGCTCGGCACCACCCCGCACGGCGCCCCCGTCGGCATCACGGGTGCCCCCGACTCGTTGCCCGCTCCCGCGAGCCTACTGCCCGGCCCCTGGACCTGGTGCCTGCGACCGGACCTGGTCAACGGCCAGTTGCTCGACCTCGCCCCGGACGGCCAGACCGCGGCGTTCCCCGAGGACCGGCAGGTCCTGCTCGCCGGCCCCGACGGAGCGCACTGGCTGCTGTGGCGCGGCGTCCGCTACCCGGTGCCCTCCGACACCGCGCTGATCGCGCTCGGCCTGGACGGCGACCGCCCGGTGCCGGCCCCGCAGAACTGGCTCGCCGCGCTGCCCACCGGCGCCGCGCTCGCCGCCTCCGTCCCGGACACCGGAAGGCCGGCCGGCCAGGTGGCCGGACACCCGGTCGCCGTCGGCCAGCTCTTCCGGACGACCACGGGCACCGTCCAGCACTCCTACGTGATGACCGGCGCCGGCATCGCCCCGGCCAGCGCCACCACGGCGGCCCTGCTCGCTGCCCGCCCCGGCGCACCGGCCGTCCTGACCGTGAGCGCGACCGACATCGCCGCCGCCCCCGTCTCCGCCGACCAGTCGCTGCTCACCGCACTGCCCGACGTGCTCGGCGCACCCGGCCTGGACCCGACGGGCCAGACCGCCTGCCTGCGCCAGCGGGCGGAGAGCGGCAAGCTGACCAGCCAGCTGGTCGTCGAGGGCGGCCAGGCCGCCACCGGGACGCGGACCGTGCTGGTCCCGCCGACCCGCGGCATGCTCGCCGTCGACCTGGAGCAGCTCGCCCGCCAGAGCGGCAGCGCGCAGACGTTCCTGGTGACCGATCAGGGGATCGCCTACCCGCTGGGCGACAACCGCGCCGCCACGGCACTGGGTGTGACCGGCACGCAGGCCACCGCGCTGCCGGAGGACCTCCTCAAACTGCTGGGCCACGGCCCGACGCTCACCGCCAGGGCCGCCGCCGACACCGTGCAGGGGGGCTAGCCGTGCGCCTCGCCATGAAGCCCGTCCGGTCCGCCGGCCCGGCCCTGCGGATCCGGGCGGCCGGCCATGCGCTGCTGGTTCACCCCAAGGGGGAGCCGGACCCGAGTGCGCTGGCCTTCGCCGGTGCGCTGACGCCGGACCCCGAGCACACGCTGGTCGTGGTGGACCTGTCCTCCGCCGCCCTCGACACCTCCTGGGCGTCACTGGCCGACCTGCTGGCCCGCCGCCCCGGCAGCCTCCGCCTGGTCTTCCACCCCTCGGTGGAGGCCCCGCCGGTCGGGCAGCGGATCGCCGACCACCTGCAGCGGACGGTACTGACGCCCGACGGCGAGGTGGTGCCTACCGCCGGCGGCGGCCTGTTCGTTCCGGCGGACAGCGGCGCCGGATGGCTGCGCCTGCGACCCGGGCGCGCGGCCGAACGCGACTCGCATCGCTTCCCCAAGCCGCTGTGGGAGTTCGCCACCTACGACCGCATCTGGGAGACGAGCCCGCTCGGCGTGGTCGAGCCCGTACCCGGCGGCGTGTGGGTGCGCAGCGCCCGGCCCTCACAGCTCTCGGCCGGGCGGCACCGGCTGATCGCCGGCCTGCCCGGCCACCCGACCTCGCTGACCGTCGTCCTCGGCAGCCCCGGCGGACCGGCCGTACCCCTGGCCGACGTGACCCGCTTCTGGGGCACCGTCCTGCCCTCGGCCCGTACCGGGGTGCGGTTCGTCCACTTCGGGCCGGTCGCCCTCCCGGAGGGTAGCGGCGCGCTGGGACAGGTGCTGGCGGACGCGTTGCGCCAGCGCGTCGTGCTCTCGCCCGGACCGGCGGGCGATGACAGCGGGGCCGGGGCGAGCGCCCGGGGGAGCGACGGGCCGTCGCTCCAGGGCGAGATGGTCTTCTCGCCGGCGCCCGGGTACCTGGCGGAGCCGCAGGCGTGGAACACGGATTCGGAAGCCTCTGCCGCACGCGTGGTGGAACCACCGACCGCGGGGCCGGTGCCGGTTCCTGCGTTGACACCGGCACCGGCGCCAACGCCCGCTGCCGGGGCGGTTGTCGAGCTGCGCCCGGCGTCCGGAAGTGACCCGGCGCTTGCGCCGACGCCGGCTGCCGAGCCGGCTGTTGAGCTGCATCCGGTGTCCGGGAACGGCCCGGCGCCCTTCGCGGAGCACGTCTCCACGCCCGCCCCGGCTCCGATGTCCTTGCTGCTTCCGACGCCCGTGGTGACGTCCTCCCCGGGCCCGGTCGCCGACTGGCCGGCTCCGGCCTTCACGCCGCCCGTCCCTGTGCCTGCGACGGAGTCCGGCACCGTCCCCTCGGCCGCCCTGCCCGCACCCGTCACGGCGCCCTTCACCGAGTCCGGGCACGCCCCTGCACCAGTGGGCCCCCCGGTCCTCACCTCCCTGCTGGAATCCGCGCCGCCCGCCACCCTCCCCGCGCCGCAGCCCACCCCCGGCCCCGACGCGGAGCCCGTGGCCGCGTCGGCCACGCCCACGCCGACCGCCCCGGACATCCCGCCCACCGAACCACCGGTGACGTCCGACGCCGACGACCTCCAACCGCCGACGCCCGCACCGAACCCCGCCGCCCCCGCCCCCGCGATCCCCCGGATCCGCCTGGAGTCGGGCGCCCCCAGCGCGCCGCCGGCCGAGCACGCACCCGCGGTCGACGCCCCGGCGCCCCCGCCCGCGGCGCCCGCCGCCTCGGCCGTCCCGCCGAACGCCACCCGCGCGCCCGGCGTGCGGGTGCAGCCCGTCCCGTCGGCCGCCGCCCGGGCGCTGCCGCCCGAGCGCGGGCTGGAACGCGAACGGGACTGGGTGCGCCGCAAGTTCAGCGCCCAGTACCACGCCGTCGCCGGCACCGTGGCCCGGGTGATGTCCGAGTCGCCGGGCCTGCGCAGCTCCTCGCGCGCCCTCGACGGCGACGCCCTCACCGACCTGGTGGCGGTGCGCCTCTACCTCTCCGGTGACAGCGCCGCGGTCGACGCCGCGGTGCGCGCCGGGACGGCCGGCCCGCACGTCCCGCTGGCCCGCTGCGTGACGTCCGGCCTGTACCGGCTGCCCTCGTACCGTGGCGTGGCCCTGCTGCGGGCCGTGGTCACCGGTCCGGAACTCGACTGGTACGAGGAGGGCAGGGCGGCCACCGAGTGGGCGTTCTGCACGGCGCGGAACACCGTGCCCGAGACGCCCGGCGACGGCACCACCGACTTCCTGATCTGGTCGATGACCTCGCGCCGGACCAGCCTGCTCGATCCCTCCGACCCGGACCGCGTGGTCTTCCCGCCCGGCACCACGTTCAAGGTGCTCCGCGCCGGGTCCGCGACGGAACCCGTGCTGCTGCGCGAGCTGCTGCCGTCCGAGAGCGACGAGGACGCCCATCCGGACGCCCCCCGGCTGCCGCTGGACGAGATCGCCCTGGAGGGCCTCACCCAGGCCGCCGAGCAGTTGCCCGCCCACGGCGGCGCGACACCGGCCGGCCCGTCGGGCGCGCCACCCGCGGCCCCGCCCGGCCTGATCACCACCCCGCCCGAGCCGTCGGCCCGCGCCGCCCAGGGCACCCGTGCGCCTATCGAGGGAGCAACATCGTGACCCGGCAAGTCCTCCTGGTGTCCCCCGACCGGCCGGGTGCCCACCGGTCCATCGCCGCCGCACTGGTCGACGCCGCGGACGGCGCGCTGATCACCGTCGCGCCGGGCCGCTACGACGAGGCGCTGACGGTCACCAAAGCCGTGACACTGGCCGCCGAGGGCCCCGCCGGCACGGTCCGGATCCACTCCGCGGCCGGCAGCACGGTGGTGCTGGACGCGGAGGCCGTCCAGCTGTCCGGCCTGCTGCTCAGCGGCGCGGACCGCGAGGCGCCGGTCCTGGACGTACGGCGCGGGCAGGCCGCGCTGGACGGCTGCCAGGTCGCCGGCGAGGCCTGGGCGGCGGTGCTGGCCTGGCACGAGGGCGTCCTCGGGCTGCGCGACTGCACGGTGACCAACACCCAGGGCGCCGGGATCGTGGTGACCTCCGGCGGCGGTAACGTCGTGGAGCGCTGCGAGATCACCGATGTCGGCTCGTCGGCCGTGGTGGTGGCCGAACAGGGGCGGCTCACCGTGCGCGAATGCACCGTCCAGGGCGCCCGCGGCAACGGGATCTGCGTCAACGGCCACGGCACCGCGCTGGTCGAGTCCTGCCGCATCCACGGCAGCGGGAAGCCTGCGATCGCCGTCGAGCAGAACGGCCGGGCGGACCTGCGCAGGCTCGCCGTCACCGGCAGCACCGCCCTGGACGCCTACCTCACCAGCGCCGTGCAGACCCTGCTGACCGACTGCACGTTCACCGGCTCGGGCGGCCAGGCCGTCCACGTCAGCGGCGGCGCGAGCCCGCTGCTGCGCAACTGCGTGATCGAGGGCGCCGCGGCCGGCGGCGTACAGGTCACCGCGGGCTCCCGCGCGCAGCTGGAGAACTGCCGGATCGCCGGCACACCGGTGGGCCTGCTCGTCGAGGCCGGCGGTGAGGCTGACTGCGCCGATCTCGCCGTGGCGGGCGCCGCGGTGGCCGTCCGGGCCACCGGCGAGGCGAAACTGACACTGCGGCAGGCCGAGTTCACGATGGACGGCGGCGCGGGCGGCATCGGCCTGGACCTCGTCGACCGCGCCCAGGCGTCGCTGACCGGCCTGCGGCTGCGCGCCACCGCGGGCACCGGCCTGGCGATGGCTGGAGGCGCCCGTGCCGAGCTGACCTCCTCCCACCTGGAGGGCTGCCGGACCGTGGTCGGCCCCGACTGCGAACTCACCGCCCACGACAGCGGGTTCGCCGGTTCGGACGCCGACGGCATCAAGGTCTCGGGCGGCGGCTCGGTGACGGCGGTCGGCTGCCGGATCAGCGGCGCACGCGGCCACGGACTGAACGTGCAGGCGTCCTCCCGTGCGGGGCTGGACAACTGCGCCGTCTTCGACAACTCCGGTGACGGCGTGCGCTGCAACACCGACGAGCCGGTGCGGGTGCACGACTGCGAGATCCGCGACAACGGCGGCAGCCCGGTCCACCAGCTCAAGTCCGGCGGGCGGGTCTCGGTCGAACGCCTGGACACCGGCGGCGACGAGCGGACCACGCCCACGCCGGGCGAGCTGCGCGGACCGGCGGACGCCACCGACGGGCCGCGCCACCTGGGCACCGGGCCGCTGGCCGAACTGGAGGCCCTGGTCGGCCTGGAGAGCGTCAAGCACGAGGTCACCGGCCTGATCAACGTCAACAAGATGGCCCAGCGGCGCCAGGAGATGGGCCTGCCGATGCCGCCGATGAGCCGGCACCTGGTCTTCGCCGGGCCGCCCGGCACCGGCAAGACGACCGTCGCCCGGCTGTACGGCGCGGTCCTCGCCGAGCTCGGAATCCTCAGCCAGGGCCACATCGTCGAGGTCGCCCGGGCCGACCTGGTCGCCCAGATCATCGGCGGCACCGCGATCAAGACCACCGAGGTCTTCACCAAGGCGCTCGGCGGCGTGCTCTTCATCGACGAGGCGTACACCCTGACCAACCAGTCCCGCGGCAGCGGCCCGGACTTCGGGCAGGAGGCCGTCGAGACCCTGATGAAGCTGATGGAGGACCACCGCGACGAGATCGTCGTCATCGTGGCCGGCTACTCGGCCCAGATGGACCAGTTCCTCGCCTCCAACCCTGGCATGGCCTCCCGCTTCGCCCGGACCGTCGAGTTCCCCAACTACAGCCCCGCCGAACTGGTCACGATCGTGCGCGGCCTGTGCGCCAAGCACTTCTACGAGCTGGACGCCGGCGCGCTGGAGGCGCTCAACCGCTACTTCGAGGACGTGCCGAAGGGAGCCACCTTCGGCAACGGCCGAGTCGCCCGGCAGGTCTTCGAGGAGATGATCAGCAGGCAGGCGTCCCGGCTGGCCGTCCAGCCGCCGACCGACGACAGCGAACTCAGCCTGCTCAGCAGCGAGGACGTCATCACCGTCCCCGGCGACCAGGCGGGCGTCCAGCCGGTCGTCCAGCCGGCAGCCGAGCCGACGGCGCCCGCCGCACCCTCCCCCGTGAGCGACGGCTCGCCCTCCCCCGACACACCCACGCTGCGCCGGATCGACGGCCTCGTCGGCCTGGACGGCGCCCGGCGGGCGCTCCGCTCCCGCCTGACACAGCTGGCCCGCCTGAGCGACGCCGGCGAACCGCTCGCCGGCCTGGGCAACGTCATCCTGCAGGGCCCGCCGGGCAGCGGCCGCCGCGCGCTCGCCGGACTGTACGGGCGCGGCCTCGCCGAACTCGGCCTGCTGCCCGCCGGGGTGACCCACCGGCTGGCCCTCTCGACCGTCCCGGCCCGGTGGCCCGAGCAGCCCGGGTTCCGGTTCGCCGCCGCCTGCGCCGAGGCGGAGGGCGGGCTCCTCCTCCTGGACCTGGACCCGGCCTTCGCCGAGCGCGCAGCCGCCGCCCGGACGGCCGTGCTGACGTCGCTGACCCGGCTGGTCGCCTCGGGGCCGGGCGTGGTCCTGGCCCTGAGCGGCAGCGCGCCGCACGTCATGGAGGTGCTGAGCGAGCACACCGACCTGATGGAGGCCTTCGCCGAGAACGTCGAACTCGCCCCGTACCGCGCGGAGGAGCTCGTGACGCTCACCGACCGCCGCCTGCGCTCGCTCGGCTTCCAGCTGGGCGAGGCCGCGGGCACGGAACTGGTCGCGCGGTACGCCGCGCAGCCGCCGCAGGGCGGCGCGTTCGCGGCGCACCGGCTGGGCGACGCGCTGGCCCGCTCGGCCCGCGCCCGCACCGTCACCGTCGAGGACCTGCCGCCCGTGCCCGCCGCACCGGTCACGCCTGCTGCGCCGACCGCGCCGCCGCAGGCCGTCCCGGTCCCCCAAGAGCCCCGGACGCCGGGCTCCGCACCCCTGGTGCACACCTGACCCCGGCTCCGCGACCCCGCGCGGCGCCGAGCGCGCCGTGCAATCCCCGAAGTGAAAGGACGCACCCATGGCACTGACCTCCGTTGAACTAGAGGGCATGACCGCCGCCCAGGGCACCTTCCAGACCGCCCTGGACGAGGCCAGCGGCTCGTACGCGCAGATGGAGGGCCAGATCGACGGCCTGCGCGGCAGCTGGAGCGGCGAGGCCGCGCAGATCTACCACCAGGCGATGCAGGACTGGCTGACCGACTTCCAGAAGGTCAACCAGGCGCTGAGCACGATGCTGGAGAAGCTCGCGGCGAACACCAACGTGTACGCCAACACGCACGAGAACACCCAGCAGATCGCCGGCCAGGTGGCCTCCGCCATGGCCTCGGGCGTCACCGGACTGCCCGGCTTCCCCGTGTGAGCCACTGACCGCACCGCCGCCGGCGGCCCTCACAGCCGTGGCATCCATCCCGTCGAAGGAGAGAAACAGCATGAGCACGTACACCGTCCAGATGGAGCAAGTCGACTACATCGTCGGCGAGATGAACGCCATCACGCAGAAGCTCAACCAGACCCTGGCCGACCTGGACAACCAGGCCAAGATCAACCTCCAAGCGTGGACCAGCGACGCGCAGGAGACCTACGCCCAGGTCAAGGCGCAGTGGGACCAGGCCGCGGCCGACATGACGGCGAAGGCCGACACCGCGGTGCAGATGCTGGGCTCGATCAACGAGTACTACTCCCACGGTGAGCGCCAAGGCGTTCAGCTCTGGGGCTGACGGCATGCCGGGCTACATCCCTCCGGTCCACTACCCGAAGCCGAAGCCGAAGCCGCCGATCGACCCGTACCACGGGAGCACCAGCGTCCCCGACTCGACGGGCACGGGAACGGCGACGGCCCACACCACGTTCACCGCGCCGCCGGTGCCGTCCCCGGACGGCCACCAGAGCGGGACGTCCGTGGACACGCCGTCGATGGACCTCTTCGCGACCAACATCGAGCTGCTCGTCCAGCCGACCAAGGACGCGCGGAAGCTCCTGGACGCGGTCAACGTGGCGCCCGGCGCCTTCTACCACGCGAACAAGATGCGCATCTCGGTCAACGGCCCCAACGGGGACGACGGACTGAAGAAGCAGTTCGAGAAGGTGCTGGACGACCTGGCCAAGGGTCTCACCGACCTGCACCAGGGAGTCCTCGACCTGGCGAAGAAGTACAAGACCATCGAGGACGCCAACCACATGGCGGTCACCGACCTGCAGACCTTCATGGGCGACTCCACGGCCGACTTCGGCGGCCTCGTCACCGATGCCGGGGGCAGCCCGGCCGCCGGTGGCGGGGGCGGCGGCGGTGGTGGCGGTGGCGGGGGCGGCGGCAAGCCGGGCAACGGCACCAGCTGACGACCCCGCACAGGCACGGGCACCGTCCACGGTCTCGGCACCGAGGCCGTGGACGGCGCCCGCGGACGGCACCCGTGCACCGCGGAACGACAGGAGGGAGAGGGCGCGATGGGCGACCCGAACTACAACGGCAACGGCTTCAACCAGGGCAACGACGGCGCGGTCTACGGCAACCCCGGCTCGGACCCCGGCTCGGCCGGCGACTACGAGAACTGGGACTGGAAGCAGATCGAGGCCGCCATCAACGGCATGGCCGCCGGCACCGGCGACGACAGCGGACACGGCAAGGCGGTCTCCGACCCGCAGTCGCTGCAGAACGCGGCCGACACCTTCTACCAGATCCAGCTGCTCCTCTCCGGCGTCGCCAAGAGCCTCGTCGACCAGGGCAAGGCCCTCGCCGGCGAGCACGGCCCGTGGAAGGGCGACGCGGCCGACGCCTTCACGACCATGCTGACCGGCTTCTCCAAGCAGGTGCAGGCCACCGCCGACGTCCTGTCCGGCGGTTCGACCGGCAGCCACTCCGTCCCCCAGCAGCTCGCGGACAACGCGGTCAACCTCACCAACGCCCAGAACCTCATCGCCCAGATCGACACCTGGTACGCCAACCAGGCCATCGCCCAGGGCGTGCACGCGATGGACAACGGACTCATCCCGATCAGCCAGAAGCCCGAGCTGGTCAAGATGATGACCAGCGACATGCGCAAGGTGCTGAAGAGCCTGGCCGGCGAGTACCAGGTCACCATCGACTCCGTCCGCGCGCCGGCCCCGATCAACTCGCCGCTCAACCAGCCCAAACTGACGGACACCAACCCGCCGAACACCAAGCTCCCCGACCTGAAGGACTTCGAGGACGGCGGTACGAACAAGCTCGGCCCCAGCAAGGGCTTCACCATGCCGGACCTCAAGAAGTTCAGCAGCGCGCCGCAGCCCTTCCCCGGCGGCCTCGGGACCGGTCACGGCGGCGCGGACGGCCTCGGCGGTGCCAAGGACTTCGCCGGGCTGAACGGCGGGCCGGGCATCGGAGGCCTCGGCGGCGGCCCCGGTCTGCACTTCCCCGGCGGCCTCGGCACGGGCGGACACGCCGCCGGCGGCCCGGGGACGGGCGGCCTCGATCCGCTCGCCTTCGACCACGCGATCAACCCGGGCGCCGGCGGCGGGGTCCACTTCCCCGGCAGCACCGGCGTGGGCGAGCTCGGCGGCCTGCCCGGCGTCGCGCCGATCGGCCTGCCGGGGACTACCACCAACTCCCGCGGCGCCCGGTTCCCCGGCCAGACCGGCACCGGGACCGGCGCCGGTGAACTCTCCGCCCCGCACGGCACGTTCGGCACGGTCGGCACGGGCAAGCCGCTGGCTTTCCCGGGAGCCACCGGCGTCGGATCCGGGACCGGTTCGCACGGGCTGGGCGGCGGTCTCGGCGACGGCATCGGCAGCGGCCTCGGCAGTGGGCTCGGCGACGGCCTCGGGAGCGGCCTCGGCAGTGGGCTCGGCGGCGGCCTCGGCAGTGGGCTCGGCACCGGGAGCGCCTTCCCCGGGCAGACCACCACGGAGTCCGGCCTCCCCAGCGCCTTTTCGCCCGCCGGCGGCGCCGGCCTCGTCTCCGAAGGCCCGGGCGCCGGCGCCGGCGCGGGCCTGGGCGGCGCGGGCGGCATGCCGATGATGCCCGGCATGGGCGGCGGCGCCCCCGGCCAGAACGCATCCGGCGAACGCAGCGACGCGTCCGGCCTGTTGGACGCGAACGGCGAGCCGTGGGCCGGCAGCCCGCTCGCCGACGAGGAGGTCGGCTCCCCGCTCGGCACCGCCGCCGGCGGCGCGGCCCTGGACCTCCCTCCGGTCAGGACCGCCGACCTGGACGGCCCAGGGCTCGGCGCGCCCGGCGCCAGCGTCCTGCCCGGCTTCGGCGAGACCGGCGGCGCGGCGGGCGGCGCCGAGGCGCCCGGCATGGGGATGCCGATGATGCCCGGGATGGGCGGTGCGGCGGCCGGACAGAACGCGCCGGGCGAACGCAGCGACGCGTCCGGCCTGTTGGACAGCGACATCGAGCCGTGGGCGGACGAACTCGACGCCGTCGAGGAGGAGATCACCGCCGGTGCGCTCGCGGGCGGCCCGGGTCTCACCACGACGGGCGGCAGTCCGGTCACCGTGTCCGGCGATGCGCCCCTCGGCACCGAAGCCGGGCAGGAGGCTCCGGCCGAGCAGGCCGTCCTCGGCTCGGACGGGCTGCCGCTGCCGCTGCCGGTGGCGCCGAACGCCCCAGCCGCTCCTGCCGCGCCGGTCGTCGTGCCGGAGTGGGAGGAGCCCTCGGCCCCGGTCGCGCCGGTCATCGTCGCTGCGGCCGCTGTCGCAGCTGTCGCGGTCGCCGCCACCACCGGCGAGGAGAAGGAGAAGAAGAAGAGTACGGCGGAGACGGAGGCGGAAGCGCCCGAAACCGCCGTGGCCGAGGCCGTGACCGAGCCCGAGCCCGTACTCGAACTCGACGCGGTGGCACCGGCCCTCGCCGCCACCGCGCCTGCCCACACCGACCCGTTGTCCGCGCCGCTGCCCCTGTCGACCGAGAGCGGCGAGCACGAGGAGCACGAAGCGTGGGAGGCGGCCGGCTCGGCCTTCGTCCCGCTGCTCTGGACGGTGCCGACCGAGGACGAGGAGGAGGTCATGGCTCCCGGCTACACGACGGAGGCGACGGCCACCTGGAGCGGGGAAGCGGGCTGGCCCGAGCCGGAGGAGCCGCAGTTCGCGGTCTGGCGGCCGGACCGTTCCGCACCGGCCGCCACCGCCCCGGGGCAGTCGGCCCTCGCCTTCGACCCCGCCACCGTCTCGTGCGGGGCGGGCGCCGCCGGGGAAGAGCCGCTCCTCATGGAGGACGAGTCGACCGAGGAGCCGGAGACCGAGCCGGAGGCTCCCCGCGGCATCGCCGACCTGCTGGTCCAGGAGAGCGACGCCTGGGGCAGCGCACCCAAGGAGGGCTTCTCGGCCCTGGGCTGACGGGGCACCCGACCCACTCGGCCCCCGGGCCCGCGAAACCGCACGACACACCCGAGGAGCGGCGCATGAGCACCACACCGTACGACCAGGGCATCGAGGACCTGATGGAGCTGTACCACCGGCAGCGCGAGGAGGCCGTCGAGACCCGGCGCAGGATCAACGAGGTCACCGCGACCGCCACGGCCCCCCGCCAGACCGTCGAGGTGACCGTCACCGCTCAGGGCGAGGTCACCGCCATCGACTTCCCCACCGGCGCCTTCCGCCGGATGGCGCCGAAGGAGCTGTCCGAGCTCCTGCTGGCCACCATCCGCCAGGCCCGCGCCGAGGCGCTCCAGCAGGTCGCCGAGCTGACCTCGCTCGGCCTGCCGCCCGGCGTCTCCGTCTCGGACCTGCTCCAGGGCAAGGCCGACCCGACGGTCCTGCTCTCCGAGGACCCGACGATGCCCGACTCGGTGCGGGACTACCTCGCCGCGGGCGGCCCCGCGACGAGCCGCCGCAGCGGCCGGCCGACCGGAACGGAGGGCTGACGATGGCGAACGAACCGTTCTCGGTGGACACCGACGGACTCCACCTCCAACTGCCCTACGTCCAGCAGCTCGCCGCCCGCTTCAAGGGGATCGCCAGCGGGCTGGAGGGGCGGCTGTCCGACCTCGGCGCGTGCTGGGGCGACGACGCCACCGGCGAGGAGTTCTTCAAGCAGTACGACAGCCCGCACCAGGAGATCCACAAGGGCATCGGCGGCATCGGCCAGGTGGTGCACAGCACGGCCGAGGGCATCCACACCATGGCCGTCAACTTCCAGCGGCTGGAGGACACCAACATCGAAACCGTCCGCCGGATCAACACCGGTGCCGGCGAGCACCGGCCCGCCCCCGAGAGGCCCATGCACGGATGAGCATCGACCTGCCCCCCGAGATCGCCTGGGTCGCCCGGCTGGCCGTCGGCCAGTCCTGGCCCAAGGGTGACGAGGACAAGCTGAGGGCCCTGGGCGCCGCCTGGTACGACACCGCCCAGCAGCTCGACTCGATCACCAAGGAGATCGGTCCGGCGACCCTCGGCGTGCGGAACAGCATCAGCGGGCCGGTCGCCGAGCAGTTCAACGCGTTCACCCAGCAGCTGCAGACCAACCTGCCGCAGATGGCCGAGGCCGCCAACCAGATCGGCGACCTGGGCGACAACACCGGGGTGCAGGTCGAATACGCCAAACTCATGGTCCTCGCGCAACTCATCTGGCTGGCCTATGAGTTGAGCACTCTCTCGTTCGCCGCACCGGAGGCGATCCCAGCCGCGATCACCTCCGCCCGCCTGATCGTCCAGATGATCCTGCGCCGGCTGCTGGTCTCGGTCATCTCCGGCGTCGGGTTCATGGTCGGGATGGACGCGCTGATCCAGAGCATCCAGATCCTGCTCCTGCACGACCGGACCCAGTGGGACACCGCGAGCACCATCCAGGCCGTGGAAGGCGGCGCGATCGGCGGAGCCATCGGGGGCATCCTCGGCGGCGGACTCGGGGCGTTCGCACCGAAGTTCGCCGGCTCGATGGCCGGCAAACTCGCCGTCGGCGGCGCCACCGGCGTGATCACCACCGCCACCATGACGGCCGCCTTCGGCGGCGACGCGGACTACACCTCGGCCCTCACCTCCGGCCTGATCGGCGCCCTGGGCGGCGGCAAGCACGGGCGCGGCGGGGAGGAGGGGAAGACCAAGATCGACCCCATCAACCTCAAGGAGATCAAGGCTCCGGACATCCACACGCCGGACGTCCACACGCCGGATGTGCACTCGGCGGACGTCCACGGACCTTCCGTCCACTCGACGGACACCGCGCCGGCCCCGATACGGACCAGCTCGGGCGACGACACCGCCGGCGTCAAGGAACCGACGGCGTCCGACACCCGGCCGGTGACGGTCGTGGAAGACACCGGTACGCACTCCGTCGGCACCCCCGACGTGCACACCGTCAACACGCCGTCCGTCTCCGAGAGCCACGCGACGAGCGAGGTCACGCACCGGCAGACCGACACCTCCGTCGGTACGCAGGAGCGGACCAGCCCCCGGACCACGGACACCACCGTCGAGACGCCCGCCCGGACGACGGCGTCACGAGGGGAGACCGGCACCACGACGGGATCCGGGCTCCACGGCAGCGAAACCACGACCTCGGCCCCAACGGCCCACCAGGAGTTGGGCCTCCCCGGCTTCGAGAGCAAGCCGACCGACACGAACGTCAGCGACACCCGCCCCGTCGAGACGCCCGGTACGGCCGGCGCGACCGCGCCCGCCGTCGCCGACCGCCCGACCGCCTCCGACACCTCCCGCACCACCAACTCCCCTGCCACGAGTGCCGACAGCACCACGGCCACGGCCAACCAGACCCGTCCCGCCGAAGGACAGGCGCAGGCTCCGGCACAAGCACCGGCGCAGTCCCCTCGGGTCACCACCGAAACGAGCAACACCAGCACCTCGCCGGACAGTCGAACCGCCGCCCCCGTGCGCACCAGCAGCGAGCCGACCGTCACCCAGACGGAGAGCCACCCCACCGCCCAGGCCCCGGCCGACCAGCCCCAGACCGTCCACACCCCGGTCGAACACGCCCCGGTCGAACACGTCGCCACCGGCCCGGTCGACGTCCACCACCCGGGCGCCGAGCACACCCTCACCCCCACGGCCCCCGACGTCCAACCGCCACTCCCGCCCCACACGGCACCGCCCGAGTCCCCGGTGCCCCTCGCACCGCACGAGCCGGTGCGGGTCGACCTCGGCCCCATCGCCTTCGACGGCGGCTCCGCCGACCTGACAGCTCCGCGCCAGCAGGCCCTGAACACCACGGCCCGCCACGTCGCCGACCTCAGTGTGCGCAACGCCCGTGACGGCGGCGGCCCGCCGGTGGTGACCGTCGAAGGGCGGGCGAACGTCCTCGACCAGGGCCTCCCCCACTTCGGGAAGTCCCTCAAGCTGGGGCAGGAGCGCGCCGAGGCGGTCGCCACCGCCCTGCGCAGCGAGCTGAAGGACCGGCTGGAGAGCCTCCAGAGCGACGGCCCGGTGGTGCTGCGCGGCGAGGACGTCACCGTCGTCCCGCGCTCGCGCGGCAACCAGGACTTCGAACCGGGCTCGCCCGAGCACACCGGCGACCACGTCGCGGTGAGCGTCGAACTGCCGCCGCCCCCGCGGCTCGAAAGCGACCCCGGCCCGTCGCACGAGACCCACGAATCCCACGAGAGCACGCAGACGCACGAACAACAGCCCGCCACCGTCGGCGTCCAGGAGCCCACCCCGCCCCCGGCCGCCCGCCCGGTGCGCGAGCCGGCCTCGCCCGACTGGCGCTCCCGCCTCAACGGCGCGCCCACCGCCCGCGTGCACACCGAACGCTTCGACCCCGCCCGCGACCCTCTCACGGGCAACGCCCCGCATTCGCTGGCCGGTTCGCAGACCCTGATCCGTTCCGTGGTGCGCCGCGTCCAGGCCGAGAACGGCACCTGGGTCCGCCACCACACCGTCGAACTGCCGGTGCACCTCGGGCACAGCGGCCTGTCGGCCGGCGAGCTGACCGGTGTGCACGAGCGGATCCAGCGCGCCATCGACCAGCACCTCAACACCGGCCTCGAACTCCCGCGCTCCGGCGACCAGTTCCACCTCGACCTGCGTCTCGTCGCCGGCGATGACCACCCCGAGGCCATCACCATCGGCCGCAACGACCAGAAGGTGCCGCTCGACCAGCGCTCCTGGAACGTGCCCACCGACCCGGCCCTCGACGGCACCCACATGCCCCGCGTCGTCCACGAGGTCCTGCACTACCTGGGCCTCAAGGACGAGTACCAGGACCCCGACAGCCTGTTCCGCCGCACCGGCGACGGCCCGGCCGTCCACAGCGAGGGCCTGATGGGCCACGACCTCAGCGGCTCCGGCGAGGTGCCCCGGCGCTACCTGGAGACCATCGAGCACACGGTGGACCACACCGCCGTCGTCAGGGACCACCCGCAGGGCGCCCCCGACGCACCGGAGACGGCCACCCGCACCGACCTGCCGCACCTGGACGCCGAGGACGTGGCCCGCTGGGACGCGCCCCGGGTCCTGACCATCGAGGGCAAGACACCCGAGGCGAACGCGGAGGACACCTACCGCGGCATCGGCGAAGCCCTGGACCCGAACTCCGACCTCGGCCGCCAGTGGCACGACCCGGCCAACCGGCCGGCGATCGTCAAGGTGATCGGGGAGTGGGTCGACGCACCCAAGCCGAGCGTCCCGAGGGCGGACGGCTCCGCCCGGCCCGCGGGCTCCCCGGACGTCCTCGCTCGCTACTACCCGACGAAGGACCAGGCGGCCTCGGCCGTCCTCGACCGCGTCAAGTCCCTGCCGATGGTCGAGGTCGAACACGACCTCGCCGTGAACATCAGCCAGGACCCGCAGGTCCACGCGACCGTGTCGGACTTCGTGACCGACAAGCTGGTCCCCTGGCTCGCAAATCACGGCAACACCGAGTTCGGCGCGGAACTCGGCACCACCACCACGGGACTGGCGGACAAGCAGCGCCTCTACCTGCCGTACGTCGACTACGGGAACAAGACGATCACCGGGATCCTCCACGCCCCCGGCGGGGAACCCTTCTCCACACTGGTCTCGGCCATCCACGACGTGGCCGAACTCATGTACAACCACGACGACCTGAAGGACTTCGTCACCGTCACGGAGGGGCCAGGCGGCGAGTTCAAGGGCTACGTGCTCTCCGACGCCCCCGACCCGGCCGCAGAGCACCGCTACCCGGGGTGGACGAGCCCGGCGGGCGACCCTCCCCCCACTCCCCCGATGACCCGGGAGCCGGTCGACAAGAGCTTCCGCGGCAAGGAGGCCACCCCCAACCAGCTGAACCCGCAGGTGGAAACCGCCGGCCGGCTGGGCTACCCGGTCTCGCTCGGCCCGTCGCGGACCACCGGCAAGATGATCAGGCTCGCCCACGAGGCGGGCGCGACACCGGAGGAGAAGAAGGCCCTCGCCTTCTCCCTGTTCAGCCTCTGGTACACCGACTACCGCCGCGACATCACCGACATCCACCGCTACCACTTCGTGATGGACATGGCCGCGAACTTCGGCGTCGACTACGACCCGTTCTCCCGCCCCGTCCACCCGGTCACCGGCGAGGACGTCTACGGCCCGCTGATCAACGACGCCCTGGAACGCCACCGCGTCAACGCGGAGGAGCTCCGGCAGCGTTATACCCCGCCGGCCGGCGAGGCGAGCACCTCCGCAGCGGCCTCCTCGTCCACGGCCCCGGCGCAGCCCGGCCCCGACGCACCGGAGTGGCGCCAGGATCCGGAATCGCTGGACCTGCTGCGCCGGCTCGTGGACGGAGCGGTCGGGGTCGACGGCCTGGGCGATCTGAACGACCTCGACGGCAACCCGGACGCGCGCGCCTACAAGCTGCTGACCAAAGGCAAGAAGGCCCAGTGGCTCGTCACGATCCAGCAGCGTCCAGGCGAGCCGCCGACCCTGGTCCTCAACGGGAAGGGAAAGACGGCCCTCAAGAAGTTCCCGCTCTGAGCAGCCTGTTGCCGCCCGTCGGCCGGATCCCACCGGCCGACAGGCGGCCGCGGGAACCTCGCAGGTGCTCGCGGCCATCGCGGCCGATCTCAAACAGCCACCGGTGGCCCGGGCTACCGGAAGAGCTTCCCCTGGTGTCGTGACCACAGCGGCTGCAGGGCGATGCCGAGGGCGATCAGCTCCGCTGCGGCGAGGGCCGTGACACCGGCCCAGCCGTACGGCAGGCTCGCCGCGACCGGCAGGGCCAGCAGCAGGGCGATCCCTTGCAGGACGGCGGAGGTCACCACCAGCTCCTGGACCGACCGGCCCTTCCGCCTGCGCATCACGGTGATCCCCCACAGCAGTGGGAAGAGCAGGCAGGCGATTGCGAGGAGGGCGAAGAACGGCACGGCGAGCACGGCCCCCATGTTCCCGCCGCCGGGTGAGCCGTCGCCGGGGACGGACACCGGATGCTCCACGTCCCAGTTCGCGACCCACGTCGCCTCCATGAACACGGCCGGGAACACCCCCGAGGCCAGCGTCGCCGCGCCGATCCACGCCCGGCTCACTGCCCTGTCTCCTGCCGCCATTCACTGCTCCCCCGCCAGCCGCTCCGCCAGGTCGACGAGTTCGCCGCACCAAGCCCTACATGATCAACAATAGCGGCATGCCGATGAGCACCATCGTGGTCCGACTGACCATTGCCGGCACCAGCTCGATCCTTGTCGGTCAATGCCAGCAGCAGGTCGCTGAGGCGTGAAGATCACGATCTACAGCCGGACTCGCAGGCCGTCGATCAGGGCGAGGGCGGCCTCGACGGATCCGGCCGGGTCGGTCACCGGGTAGAGGACGCCCCGCACGGTGCGGGTGGCGTCGAGGACGAGGGTGAGCCGTTTGAGCCGGTCGACGCCAGCGGCGCGGAAGGTGGGCAGGCGCAGCGTGGCGGCCAGGTGCAGGTCGGCGTCGGAGAGCAGCGGGAACGGGATGCGCGCGTGCTCGGCGAACGCGGCCAGCTGGTCCGGGCGTTGGGTGCTGACGCCGTGGACGCGGGCGCCCCGGGCGGTGAACTCGGGTGTCCGGTCGCGGAAGGTGCTGGACTCCAGGGTGCAGCCGGGGGCGCCGGGGATCACGCCCCAGCCGGGCGGGAGGTCCGGGCCGCCGGGCGGGTAGGCGCCGGGGAAGCAGTAGAGCACCGGACCAGGGTGGCCCTACCGCTGATCGCCGTCGTCACCCTGCACGCGACGGCGCTGGAGGTCGGCCTGCTCACCGGCGCGGGCTACCTGGCCTGGCTGTTGGTCGGACTGCCCGCCGGCGTCCTGGTCCACCTTCTGCCGCTACGCGGCACCCAGGTGGCGATGGACCTGGTGCGCGGGGCAGCCGTCGCCTCGGTGCCCCTGGCGGCCGCCCTCGGGGTGCTCGGCCTGCCGCAACTGGTGGTGGTGGCGCTGGTGGTCGGCCTCGCCAGCGTGGTCTTCGACGTCGGCAACTCCACCTTCCTGCCCTCGATCGTCGCCAGGGAGGAGCTGACCGCCCGCAACAGCCTGGTCTCCGGCAGCGCCGCCGCGACCCAGCTGGCCGGCCCCTCGCTCGGCGGGATGCTGGTCCAACTCCTGGGCGGCGCCACCTCGATGCTGCTGGACGCGGTCAGCTACGCCGTCGAGCAGTTCTCGAACACGGCCGGCCACGGCGTGCTTATGCTCCGCCCCGCTGGCGCCGCCGTGCGGCTGGACGGAGCTGTAGACCAGGCATCGGCCGGGAACGGCGGAACGGCGGAAGGGCGGAAGGGCGGGCAGCGTGGGCTCGCCCTTCTCGATCGCTTTGCCCTCGGCGCAATCCTGCTTACGCGGCAAGCCGGCCAACAAACAGGCCGGGGTCGACGCGATTACGCGCCGGCCCCGGCCTTGGTGGTAGCGGGGACAGGATTTGAACCTGCGACCTCTGGGTTATGAGCCCAGCGAGCTACCGAGCTGCTCCACCCCGCGTCGGTGAGATCAGCTTAGGCGACAACCGCGCCAACACGAAATCGGTTTCTTCCAGCGTCTGGGTTCCGGGGCTTGGCCAGCAGTGTCGGTCGATCTCCAGCAGCCCATTACCAAGATCGAGGCTTCGCTGGCTGCGCCCGTCGGATGGTACCGAGCCCGCCGCGTCCGGTGTTCGGCGATGTGGTCAGGGCCGGAACAGGCGCCGGTAGGTCGAGGGGCTGATGCCCATAGTCTCCCGGAAGTGGTGGCGGAAGCCGGCGACGGTCAGGCCCACCCGGTCTGCCACCGCGTCGATCGGATGGTCCGCGGACTCCAGTAGTACGGCGCCGGCCCGGATCCGCTGGTGCGTGATCCAGCGTCCCGGCGGAAGACCGGTCGCGTCGACGAAGCGGCGTTCGAACTGCCGCACCGACAGGTGTGCGACGCCGGCCAGTTCGTCGACCGTGAGCCGCCTGTGCAGGTTGTCCAGCGCGTACCGCATGGCGTTGCTGGACGTCATCGCCTGGCTGGCCCGGCGCCGGAAGACCTCCGCGCTGACGTTCAGCATCTGCACCGGGGCCTTCCTGCTGGCCGCCACCGGGGCTCTGGACGGCCGCCCCGCCACAACTCACTGGGAGGACCAGGAAGAGCTGGCCGAGCGCTGGCCGGACGTCCAACTGCGCACCGACGTCCGGTGGGTCGACGACGGCGACATCGTCACCTCCGCGGGGATCAGCGCGGGCATCGACGCCAGCCTGCACATCGTGAGCCGGCTCTTCGGCGAGCAACTCGCCCGGCGCACCGCCCACCAGATGGAATACCGGTGGACGGCTGCGCCGCGCGCGGGCCAGGGAGCACCAGGCGAGCGCGGCGTCGAGTGAGGTGGTGAAGGCGGCGGCATCCCGCTGCCGTGTCCCAGCGCACACGGCCGACCGATCGTCTTCGGCAAGCCCGTGGAGGAACAGCTGCTGACGACTGGTCGGGCCCTCGTCCCGGCCCGTCATCGTGCGGTGATCCCAGGGGTGCTCGGAGCGGCCCGAGGTGTCGCGTACACCCAACGCGGTCAGCCAGGTACAGCAGTACGTCCAGCCGCCAGCCGCCGAAAGCAGCCGGGCCGCGATCGGCCAGCAGGCCGGGTCATGGTGTCGGGTGCGGCCTGACGGGGTCAGGACCGGCGGTGACATCCCCGGATGGTCACCGCCGGGCCGGCTGCGCCGAGAGAATCCGCCGGAGGGCGCGGAGAAGTTCCGCGTCGTCGGCGGGCGGGTGCGGTGCCCGCCAGGCGATGTGGCCGTCGGGACGCACGAGGACCGCCCCGGCAGCTGGATCACCGAACAGCCGGGCCCACTGCGCGGAGTGCGCCGCACTGCTCACGCCGGCGGCGAGCGGGCGCAGTGCGACGGGCAGGCCCGCCGCCTCGGCGGTGGCGGTCTGCCGCTGCCAGGTGGTGCTTGCGGGCGTGAGCAGGGTGAATCCGTTGCCGAGGAGGTCCAGCGTGGAGGAGATTCCGGGAACTGTGGTCAGCCGCAGGTGTGGTGCGCGACCGCCGGGTTCGCCGTCCGGGTGTTCGCGCGCTGGGTCCAGCGGCGGGCGGTCGGGAGCGTCCGGGTCGGTGATGACGGCGGTGGAGCGGTAGGCCGCGGTGAGCAGCAGCTCGTCGTCGATCCGGTAACTGGTCCGGGCTCGGGAGTTGGCCAGGGACAGGTCGATGACCTGGCGGGCGAGCGGGCGGCGTTCGGCCTGGTAGCTGTCCAGCAGTGCTTCCCCGGCCGCTCCGCTGATGACCGCGGCGAGCTTCCAGGCCAGGTTGTCGGCGTCGCCGATGCCGGTGTTCATCCCGTGCCCGCCGGTCGGGGGGATCACATGGGCCGCGTCGCCGACGAGCAGTATCCGCGACCTGCGGTAGGTCTCGGCGAGCCGGGCGTCCAGTCGCCAGGTCATGGTGTCCTGGACGGTGACCTCCAGGTCCGGCAGGCCGGCGGCGTCCCGCACCAGTTGGGCGAGCTGCCGATGGTCACTCAGGAGCCGGGTGGTGTCGACGCGCTGGGGGTCGAAGGGGTGCTGGTAGATCCAGTGCCGGTCGTTGTCGATGGCGAGGAAGCCGCCGCGGCCCGGCTCGGTGAGGAAGTACGACGCGCTGGCCCGGTCGGCCACGACGTCGCCGAGCGGCGCCTCGAAGCGGACGCTGAGGAAGTGTCCCAGGCCCGTGGGCCCCGTCATCGCGATTCCGGCGCCGGTGCGGACGGTGCTTGCCGCGCCGTCGCAGCCGACCAGCCAGTCGGCACGCACGGACTGCCGTGCGCCGGTCGCCCGGTCCTCCAGCTCCGCGTGCACTCCTTGGCTGTCCTCGGTGAAGGAGAGCAGCCTGGTGGAGAAGCTGATGCCGTCGGGCGCGAGTTCGCGGGCGCGCCGCAGCAACACGGTTTCCAGGGCGTCCTGAGGGCAGATCAGGCCCGGCGAGGGGGTGCGCTCGGAGCCCTCCTGCGGCTCGTGTGCGACTCCGGTGCGGACGAAGTCGGGGTCGACCAGGTTCCGGCCACGGTAGAAGTAGACGTGCGAGGCCGGGAGCCCGGCCTGCCGGATGTCCGCCTCCAGACCGCAACGGCGGAATATCTCCATCGAACGCGCCGACACTCCACGCGCCTTGGGATGGTGCGAGGTGCCCGGGTGCGCCTCTACGAGCAGGTGCCGCACACCGTGCTCGGACAGCAGAAGCGACAGGGTCAGACCAACCGGGCCCCCTCCGATGACCAGTACGGACGTCGCTGTCGGGAATCGCATACCGCTCCTCACCTCGTAACGCCTAGATTTCGATTTTGACGTTACCATGAGGTGCGTGGCAAACGATCAGAAAGCCGGGCCCATGACCGATGACCTCGGCGGCGGCAACCCCCGCGGCCTCCACTTCATCACCGACCTTGCGAACACCGTCCGGGACGACCCCGAGGCAGAAGCCGCCGACCTGCAGGCTGTCCTGGCACGCCACGGCGGGCCGCCCTTCCGGCTCACCGACGCCGACGCCTGCGAACTGCGCGCGGCCACCTCCCACCTGATCCGCATCCTCACCATGCACGACGAGGACGAGGCGGCCGAGGCGATCAACACCCTGCTCGACCGCTACCCGGCCCGGCCCCGCCTCGTCCGCCTCCCAGGCCGTCCTTGGTCACTGCACACCCAGGCGCCCCCCACCGCCGACCTCACCCACTGGCTCCTCTCCACCGCCGCGCTGGCCCTGGGCCTGTGGCTGAGCGAACGAGGCTCCTGCGCATGGGGACAGTGCGGTGCAGCCGGCTGCGACCGGTTCTTCATCGATGCCGGCCGTCGCACACCACAGCGCTTCTGCACGCCGCGCTGTGCCACCCGGGCACGCGTCGCCGCCCACCGGGCCCACCGCACCCTCGGCTGACGACTCGAGAGCGTTCGCCGATCGCGTCAGCGGCACGCCCCGGTGCCGCCCGGCCCGCCGTTCACGCGAGGAGCGTGGATGGCCGGGTCAGGGGCGACGGTCGCCGGGGT
Organism: Streptomyces kaniharaensis; assembly: GCF_009569385.1. Lineage (NCBI taxonomy): Bacteria > Bacillati > Actinomycetota > Actinomycetes > Kitasatosporales > Streptomycetaceae > Streptomyces > Streptomyces kaniharaensis. Next base: position 27,345 of record NZ_WBOF01000015.1, on the reverse strand, counting down.
CCGGCCAAAGGGGGACACACCTATCCCGTACCGACCTCACCGGGTTGCCCGGGCGAGTGCGGAACCCCCGGCCTCGGCGATCAGCGCATACAGGCCGTCGGCGGTGGCAACTCCCAGTGCGGCACACACACCGACCTTCAAGGACGTCCGCGCGGTTAGGGCCACCAGATACGTCGCGACCGCTCCCACTGGCATGGCGATGCCATGACCGCCAAGGAGTCCCGCGACCAGCGCGGCGATCACGACCGCGCGACGGTCCGCTGCCGGGCCGGCGTCGGGCGAGCCGACGGTGCACCGCCGTCCTATCGTGTTCGGAGGGGCAAGCATGCCGAGGAGCTGCCATGGCCACGGCGAAGTGGTTCTTCGAGCCAGGTCACACTGCGGCGGAGTTCAGCGCCAGACACATGATGGTCACCTACGTACGCGGACAGTTCAAGAACGTGCACGGCTTCCTGGTGGTCGATCCCGACGAGCCGCAGAAGGCCCAGGTCGAGGCCACGATCGACGCGACGCAGGTGTACACCGGGCAGCCCGACCGTGACACCCACCTGCGCAGCGCCGACTTCTTCGATGTCGAGCGCCATCCGACGTGGACGTTCACCGGGTCCGGCATCCGCCAGGTGAGCGCGAACGACTTCGAGGTGACAGGCGGCCTCACCATTCGCGGAGTGACACGCTCCGTGACATTCGATGTCACGTATCTGGGGCAGTGGGACACACCGTGGTGGGAGGACGGCCGGGATCTCGGCCCACGGCGCCGGGCCGGATTCGTCGCCAGAACACGCATCAACCGCCACGACTTCGGCGTGAGTTGGAACGACGTGGTCGACCGAGGTGGTGTCGTCGTGGGCGACATGGTCGACGTCACGGTCGATGTCGAGGCAGTCCTCGAGCCCGCTGCAACGGCCGGCTGACGGCGGTCTGGCGGCTGCCACAGGTCGACCCGGTGGCGCCTGGGCCCGGCCTGGCGGCACGGGCCGACCCACGTCAGTGCAGGTGCCGCTGCCAGTCCGCGGGGACCTTGCCGTGCGGCCCCGGGGTCGGCTGTGAGGCCGGATGCGAGGTGGGCGGCGCCAGTTCCGGCCCGTCGTAGTACTGCTCGGTCTCGACGTTCCAGAACCAGCTCTCTCCCGGTTCGAAACTGGCCAGGAACGGGTGTCCCGCCTGCCGCGCGTGCTTTGTTCCGTGCTGGGAGGGCGAGGAGTCACAGCATCCGATGTGCCCACAGGCAGCGCATCGGCGCAGATGCAACCACCACCCCGGTCCGTCACCGGCCGCGCACTCCATGCACCCGGTTCCACTCGGCTTCGCCGCGGGGTCGATACCTGGGATCCGATCGCGAGCCATGTCGACGCCTCCCTGATGAGACGTAATAAGCCTAGCTTGATTCTTAAGGACGTTCGCTGGCCCCTTGGGGCTGGCGGGCGTCCTCTGCGGTGCTTCTTGCCGACCGAGTGGCGGGGCGCCGGGGTGGAGGTGGCCCGCCCCGCACGTACGTTGGCCCGCCAGCGAACGGAGCTGGCGGGCCAACGGGGCAACTGCAGAACTAGGACGAGGAACTTGGCGATCGCCGCTGCCTTGCGCTGCAGCTTCTCGGGACTCACCAAGGCCAGCTCGGCGGCGATCTTGTCGGCGTGCGTCTTCAGCTGCTTCACCACGGTGGTGTCGGTGTCGCCGTCACCCGCCGTCCCCACCTCGGCGAGGCGGGCGGCTGGACGCAGGTCTGCGTCTGCGGCTCCAGGATGGTCAGCAGGGCGTAGAGCCTGGCGAGTTCCTCGGTGGTCATGATGAACTCCCTGGCTTCGAGGTGAACGAAATCGTCACTTAACGTATCCAATCGACACCCTTCCGTCACGGAGCACGGCTGCGAGCAGCTCGCGCGCTGGGTCCGGGCGCAGCGGGCCGGTTGGCCGGCATGTAGGTCGATCAGCGGGACCTGCCCGGGGCAATCGGCATCGCCGAGGAGGCCGCGGCGCAGCTGGCGGCCTATGCCAGGCTGTGGGAGCACGCGGGCCACGGCGGCCGGGAGTGGGGGTGGGAGCACAGCATCCGCTCGGCGGCGCGGGTGGACTGCGCCGTCCGCCGACGGGATCGCCCGGGCAGGCCTGAGGGGCTCCCCCGGGCCGTTCTCAGGGAGCGAGCAGGCGGGCCCGGAGCTCGGGATCGGCCGCGAGTCCCTGTTGCACCTGTGACCTGAGCCAGGACTCCATCGGCTCGCGGTCCAGTCCCGACCAGTCGATCGGGCCGAGCGGCGGCCGGGGGTCGTACTCGATGGCCGACTGGATCATGCGGCAGGCGTCCTCCCCCACCAGCTCGGCGACCAGCTGCAGGGCCATGTCGATGCCGGCCGCCACTCCCGCGGCGGTACGGACCGGCCCGTCCGCGACCCAGCGCCGCGACACCGGCGTCGCGCCGAACGCGCGCAGCATCGGCATGGCGGCCCAGTGCGTGACCGCTTCCCGGCCCTCGAGCAGCCCGGCGGCGCCGAGCACCAGCGAGCCGGTGCAGACCGAGCCCACGAGCTCGGCCGTGCCGGCGGCCCGCCGGACGTAGCCGAGCAGGTGCTCGTCCGCGAGGGCGGCGAAGGTCGGAGCACCGCCGCCCGGAACGATCAGGCCGAACGGCTCGGGCACCTGCGCGAAGGTGTGCGAGGCGGTGACGGACACCGCGATGTCGGTGTGCAGCGGTTCGAGGTCGGCGGCGACCGTGACGGCCTCGAAGCCGAGGCCGAACTCCTGCAGGGCGCCGAGCACCTGGAGCGGCCCGACGAAGTCGAGCGGGGTGAGGCCGGGGTACAGCACGAAGGCGAAGGTCCTGGTTGCGGTCATGCCGCCAGCCTCGCCCGGACACGGGGCCCGCAGGCCGGTCTGGTCTGAAATCCTGTGATCCCTGTCCTTCGGACACCACCCCTCGGATCCAGGAGCCGCCCGTGCGCCGCGTGGTCGTGATCGGATACCCGGACGCCGAACTCCTCGACATCGCCTGCCCCGCCGACGTGTTCGACGCGGCGACCCGCTGGGGCGCGGACCCCGCCTACCAGGTGGAGCTGGTCTCACTCGGCGGTCGCCCGGTACGGACGACCTGCGGCCTGACACTGGCCGCCGCGGCACTGGAGCAAGTCACCGGCCCTCTCGACAGCGTGCTCGTCGCCGGCGGGCTCGGGCACCAGGCGGCCGCCGAAGACGCCCGCGTGCTCACCCATCTGCGCCGCCTGGCCGGGCTCAGCCGCCGGGTGGTATCGGTGTGCACCGGTGCCACCGTCCTGGCCGCCGCCGGGCTCCTCGACGGCCGCCGCGCCACCACCCACTGGATGTGGGCGGCCGAGCTGGCAGCCCACTACCCCACCGTCCAGGTCGACCCGGCACCGCTGTTCGTCACCGACGGCAACGTCCACACCTCGGCAGGCGTCACCAGCGCGCTCGACCTCTCACTCGCCCTCGTCGAACAGGACCACGGCCCCGAACTGGCACGCCGGGTCGCCCGCTCGCTGGTCGCCTACCTGCAACGCCCCGGCAACCAGGCACAGGTCAGCGTGCACCTCGCCGCACCGCCTCCAAAACACCCGCTGGTCCGCGACGTCTGCGCACACATCACCGCCAACCTCGCCACGGAGCTGAACGCCACCACGCTGGCCCGGATCGCCGGAGTGAGCCCGCGTCACCTCACCCGGCTCTTCACCGCCCAACTCGGCACCACCCCGGCCCGGCACGTACGCGTGCTGCGCACCGAGGCGGCCGCCCAACTGCTGGCGACCACCCGGCTGCCGCTGTCCGCGATCGCCCGCAGGTGCGGTCTCGGTACGACCGAGACCCTCCGGCAGGCCTTCGCAGACCACTACGCGACTACGCCCTCGGCGTACCGGCAGGCGGCTCTGCGGGGCTAGGTGCTGACCACGGAGGTTGGTCACAGCGCACCGCTGCCGCCGTCCCCGCGGGCGCAGCGCGCCGGCCAGTGCGGCGGCCTCCCCGGCCTGTGGGCCGGTGGCGGCCCGGCGGGCGCCGAGCGCCTGCAGCACGGTGGCCGAGCCGGTGAGCAGCGCGGCCAGGAGGGCGGACAGCAGGCCGATGGGCATGGGCCGACGGTACGGTGCCGGGGGCCTGAGCCCTGGCTGGCACGCCGTCAGGGTTCCCGGTCGGACCGGGCGGGGCGCTGGCGGCGTATCAGGCACACCCCGCCGTCGTGGACCAGGCCGCGCACACCCGCCCGCGAGCCCGGGGCGGTGCTCGCACCGCCGGTGGTCATCGCCGGGCCCACGTCGTGCACGCAGGCTCGTGCCAGGTCGTTCGGACGACCGTCCCGCCGGGCGTCAGGTGCTCGCTGGACCAGGTACGGCAGCACCCGCCGCGCGGCCGGGCCGGGGCCGACGGCCTTCCGGCGCGAACCGGGGCAGCGGGAGCGGGCACGGTGGGCGCGGCCGGACGGCGGCGCCTGGTCGAGTGTGTCGTCATGTCGCAGGCTCTGCCCACCATGCCGTCCGGCCGAACCTCGCCACCACCCGAACGGACCAGCCTCGACCGTTCAAACCGGCGGCTGACCTGCCGTAACACCCGATGAGTTTCCCCCCTCCCTCGCCGTCGCGGGTGTCACGGTGGCTCCCACCAGCGGAAACGCGTGGAAGAAGCGCCGTGCGGACCGCTTCGCAAGTCGCCGACTTTTGTGGGAGTCACCAGCGGTGCGTCGCAACGAGGAAGCTGCCCGGACATCCCAACTCTCCGACGCCCCAAGGTCCCTCGTCGGTAGCGGCTACCAAGGCACGACTTGTCCCTGGTGGTCGACGAAGTGGAGGCCGGGCCTGCCCCGGTGCCGCTCGATCGTCTCCGCCACTCCGGGCACGCTCTCCTCCACGCTGAGGTCGGCTTCGAGGCCGCCGAGTTCGGTGCGCACCCAGCCCGGGTCCATCAGCAGCAGTGTCCGGGTGCCGGTGATGTGACGGGCGGCGTAGCAGCGCATCAACTGGTTCAACGCGGACTTGCTGGCCCGGTACAGGTCCTGCCCGCCGTCGGTGTTCAGGGTGATGCTGCCCTGGTCGGAGGACATGACGCCGATGGTCCCGGTCGGCGCGACCAGCGGGCCGAGGACCTCCACGACGCGCATCGGGCTGAGCGCGTTGGTCACCAGGACCTCGGTGAAAGTGTCCGTCGGGACCTCGCCGATCGGGTGGTCGCCGCGGGCGATGGCGGCGTTGACGAACAGCAGGTCGAGGGTGCGCCGGGCCAGCCGGTCGCGCAGCGCCGCGATCTGCTCCGGGTCGGTCATCTCCAGGGATTCGATGGTCAGCCGCCCTTCGGAGGCGTCGGCCAGGTCATGGAGGCCGGTGCGCCGGACGCCGCGGACGGTGCCGACGACGTCCCAGCCGCGGCGGAGGTACTCGGCGGCGAGCCCGAGTCCCAGGGTCCGGGAGGCGCCGATGACGAGGGCGGTCTTGCGGGTGTCGGTCATGATCCGAGTCTCCGGGCCGTCCGACCGGGGGTCCAATACCCTTCCGACCGCATTGATACCGTGCGGGCATGGATCTGGACCTGCGCAAGCTCCGCTACTTCACCGCGGTGGCCGAGCACCGGCAATTCGGCCGGGCGGCACAGGAATTGTTCATCGCGCAGCCGGTCCTCAGCCGGCAGATCCGCGCGTTCGAGCGGGAGCTGGGCTGCGCGCTGTTCACCCGCACCACCCGCAGCGTCGAACTGACCCCGGCCGGGCGGCAGTTGTACGACGAGGCGCAGCGCATCACCACGGTGGTGAACACGGCTCTGCGGCGCGTCCAGGAGGCGGCCCGGGGCGAACGGCGCCTGGTCGTCGCCTTCTCGCCCGGACTGCACGTGTCGGAGGCGGTCCGGGCCTTCACGGCCCGCCACCCGCAGGTCGTGATCGACGTCCTCCCACTGCGTTGGTGGGAGCAGGACGCGCCGCTGCGCGACGGCCGCGCACAAGTCGGCTACCTGCGGCGCCCCTTCGACGACACGGGGCTGCGCACCGTCCCCATAGGCCGGGAGACCAAGGTCGCGTGCCTGCCCGTGACGCATCCGCTGGCCGGCCGCCCGAGCCTCACGTCCGCCGACCTCGACGGCGAGCCGATCCTCGACGCCCGGACCCGGCGGACCTCCTCACTGGACGAGAAGTTCGAGCTCATCGCCTCCGGGCAGGGCATCGCCCTGGTCCCGCTGAGCATCGCCGGCTCGTACTCCCGCCCCGGCCTGCTCTACCTGCCCGTCACCGACTCCCCGCCCGTCGAGACGTGCCTGGCGGTGCCAGAGAACGACTGCGCGGACCCCGTACCGGAGTTCCTGGCCATCGCCACCGCCGCGCTGCGCCGCCCTGCGGCAACGCCCCCGGCCGCTGCCGGACCACAAGGCCCTGGCCGCCCACCACTGTGAGCAGCCTCAGCGTGCGGGCCGGCCCCAGCCACCGGCCGAACACGCGACCCAAGAGCCCCACCGACAACCCAGACAAACCGCCGGCCCGTTAGCCCTGCTGCCAGATCCGCAGTGGACCGATCGCCTCGAACCCGTGGCGCACGGCGGCATTCAGATCCTCGCCGTGCTCGTAGCCGACTACGGGCAGGGTCGGGAACAGCCAGTGCACCGCGTTCAGCACCGCCGGCCAGGCCGCGTCGGCGCCGCCCTCCAGCGCGAAGACGTTGGAGATCCCGACCACGTGGTTGCTGCGGCTCGCCACAGCGCCGGAAACCACGCGGCCGTCGTCACCCTGGCCGGCCAGCACGAATGTGGCCGGATCGTCCAGCAACTCGGGCCGGAACAGGTCCGCGTTGCCCTCTCCGTCGTCCCAGGCGAGCGCCCAAGCCCGCAGCATCTCCGGATTGCCGACCACGTCCCAGACAGATTCCGGCGCGGCGTCCGGAGCGCTCGCCGGACGGTGGATCCACTGCGCGTCGAACAGCACTTGAAAGCCTTCCTGCGTGAGGTCGAGGTCGGCGAAGCTGTCCTTGACACAGGCGCCGGGCACCCCGGTATCGATCCGGGCCAGCAGTGCAGCCACATCGGCGCCCGGCACCAGCGTCACCGCGTCGGGGTAGTGCAGCGGAGTCCGGACCGGAGCAGACCATGCCTGCCGACCGAACTCGCTGCTCGAACCGTGCGATCGGTTCATCACGGCGCACCACTCGGCGTTGTTGCGAGCGGCCGCCCGGACCAGGAACTGCTTCGTCGTCGTCACGAGTGCGGATCGTGGCCCACCCCGGCCAGCGCTGTCGAACGGATTTGCTTCGGCCGCAGGGAGGACGCCCGTGGAGGTCGCCGAGCGCCTGCTGCACCGCCTTGTTCGCGGCACCGACGTCGAGTACGCCCCGGACTCCGCCCGCCCCACCGCCGCCCTCCAGCCGGACGTCGAGGACGCCCACTGGTCGCACTGAGCCGTCAGGAGTTCCTGAGACCTCAGGAGTTCCTGGTCGGACGGCTCGGCGGGTTCAGGCGCGGCACCACCGGAGCGACTGGGGTTCGCCTCGGCGGCGGCGGACCGCTCGACGACAAGCGGCTGGTCGCCGTCCAGGTTGTCCGGCACCGCGGTAAGGGTGCGCCGGCCCTCCCGGCCGAACCGGGCCGCCCAGTGGGCCGGTGACGGTCAGTCGTGGTCGGCGAAGGGTCCCTGGTCGACGAAGCGGCGCAGGAGGCGGGCGAAGGTCTGGGCGTCTGCCGGCGGCCAGGTGGCGAGTGAGTCCTCGATGCCGGCGGCGAGTCGCTTCCGGGTTGCCGAGATGACGGCGTGGCCGTTGCGGGTGAGGGCGAGCAGGGTCGCGCGGCCGTCGGTCGGGTCGGGCTGGCGCTGGAGCAGGCCGGCCCGCTCGAGGCGGTCGGCGCGGCGGGTGACGGTGGTGCGGTCCAGTCCGATCTCGCGGCCGAGGTCGGCGGCGCTGGACGGGCCGGTGCGAGCGAGGCCGCTGAGGACCGGGTAGGTGAGGTCGTCGACCGCCTCTCCCAGCCCCTCGGTCAGGCGGGTGTAGAGGCGGGCGCGGGTGCTCCGCCGCAGGAGAAGTCCTAGGGCGTCGGCGATGTCGTGTCCTGTCGAGTGTTTCACCCCTCCAGACTAGCGTGCGCGGCGCACGCTTTTCTTGGCTCGCCACCGCTGACCGCGTGGCCGACGAGGCAGGCCTCGTCGGCCACACGGTCGCGGCACCCCCCGACCATCCGCAGCCGGCGGCGAGACGCAGCCCGGCCCACCCGCACGAACAGACCTGCTCAGATCAGCCGAGGGCGCCTCCTGCGGGGCAAAGCTTCTCCCATGCCGTGGGCAGCGCCAGCCACGACTTCCCGCGGGCCCGCCACACGGCATCCGGACGCCGGCCAGGGTGGGGACGGCGGCCGGACGGGTGCTCCTGCGGGCGGAGAACGGTCCCGCCCTGTGGGCTGATGGCGGGCCGGCAGGCACGCCGTATCGTCGTTGCCATGAGCAGAGGACTGCATCTGGACACCTACCTGCTGGCCTTCGACACCCAGGCCCAGTCCCTGCAGGACCGCACCCGCGCCGGTTTCCTGCTGCGCGCCGCCGCCCTGGCCGAGCTCGCCCACCGGGGCGCCGCCGCCGAGGACGGGACGGGCCGGGTACAGGTCGTGTCCGCCGACCCCACCGGGGACAGCGTCCTGGACATGCTGCTCGCCGAACTGGGCGGCCACCCGCGCACCTGGAAGTCGTGGATCAGGCGCAGCCGCGACGACACCCTGGAGGCCGTCGAGGAGCGACTCACTGTGCTCGGCGTGGTGACCATGGCGGACCGTGACCCCTACGGCCCGGTCGTGCCGCAGCGGACGGTGGCGATGGACGAGCCGCGCGAAGCCCTGGACCTCCAGGCGCGGGTGGCCGAGCTCGTCCGCGGCGACGCCCCGGTCGCCCAGGCGCCGTTCGCCGACGCGGCTCTCGCGGCGCTGGCCGCCCACGGGCACCTGCGGCTGGTCCTCTCACGGCACGACCGCAGGGCCCACGCCGAACGGATCACCGCACTCACCGACCGGCTCGCCGACCAGGCGCCGGGCCTGACCCGGGCCGTGACCGGGCTGAACCTGACCATGATCGCCGCCCAGGGCGGGATGGGCGGCAGCTGACCGGACCTCAGCCCTGTCGGACGGGCGGGCCCACGGCCGGCAGCACGGTGCTGGTTGCGCTGCGGTTCCTGTCCAGGCGCATCCAGGAGGGCCGCAGCCAGCTCGGGCCGCCAACGGGCCGCCCGGATCAAAGCGCATCAGCCAACACCTCTCGTCCAGCAGGGGTCACCGCTTCCGGCCTGTCGGTGAGCGCCCGTAGGATCGCGGCCATGGAGAGCCCTGGCAGGCCCTCGGGGGAGGATCGGAACGGGTTGGCGGTAGAGCGCTGATCTCGGTACAGGTTCGACGACGCGGCCCATTTGGCCTACTCAGCGGCCTTACGTCTCGCCGGGGTGGGCTGGGGCGGACGGCCAGCCCAATAGCAGTGGTACTGGCCGTCCTATGCCTCCCTGGCCCCAGGCCCTTCAACAAGCCCATATCCAGGAAGGCATCTAGGGACCTCCTGCTCGATGGAGGCCACCCGGTTCTCCCGGCTGGCCACACCCGTTGCCCGGCCCGCCCGCCGCCCTGCACCGCTTCCTGGGTCAGCCGTGGGCCACCGGTCGACCGCACTGAAACAGGCCTGTGACGGCCGGCGGCTCACAGGCGCAGGTGTGACGCCCCATTGAGGTCGAGGACCGTGCCGGAGGCCCAGGTCGCCTCGGGAGAGGCCAGGTAGAGCACGGCCGCGGCGACCTCCTCCGGGGTGCCGACCCGGCCGAACGGGCTCTGCCCGCGCAGGGCCTGCCCCAACGGGCCGGCCAGGCGGTCGGCGACCCGGTCGGTGGCGGTGAAGCCGGGCGCGACCGAGGTCACCGAGATCCCGTGCGGGGCCAGCGCGACGGCCAGGGACTGGCCGAGGGCGTGCAGGGCGGCCTTGCTCGCGCCGTACGCGGGGTGGTCCGGCTCGCCGCGGAAGGCTCCGCGCGAACCGATGTTCACGATCCGGCCGGGTGCGCCGCGGGCGATGAGGCGGCGTGCGACACAGTAGCCGAGGTTCGCCGCGCCGAGCAGGTTGACGTCGACCATCTGGCGCCAGACGCGCTGCCAGTCGTCGTACGACACCTCGGCCACCGGGTGGGCGTTCGCCTCCGAGGTGGCCACGGCGGCGTTGTTGACCAGAACGTCCAGCCCGCCGAGCCGCGCGTGCGCAGTCTCGGCGATCCGTTCGGCCGCGGCGGGGTCGCTCAGATCGCCGCCCACCAGGACGTGCCCCTCGCCGGGCAGCGCGGCCAGGGTCTCCTCGGCCTGTGATCGGCTCGAAGCGTAGTGCACGGCGACGCGGTCGCCCCGTGCGGCGAACGCGTGCGCCACGGCTCGGCCGATGCCCCGGGAGGCCCCGGTGACCAGGACGCCCCTCATCGGGCGAACAGCTGGGTCTCGTCGCGGAACGCCTTGAACTCCAGTGCGTTTCCGGCCGGGTCGAGCAGGAACATCGTCCACTGCTCGGCCGGCTGCCCGGCGAAGCGCAGGGACGGCTCGATGACGAACTCGGTACCGGCCTCGGTCAGCCGCTGGGCGAGGGACCGGAAGGCACCGACGTCCAGCACCAGCCCGAAGTGCGGCACGGGAACCGGGTGCCCGTCCACAGTGCCGTGCCCGGCGAAATCCGGGCGGGGCCCGGCGACGAGGTGCGTCACCACCTGGTGGCCGTGGAAGTCCCAGTCGATCCAGCCGTCGGTGGATCGGCCCTCCGGGAGCCCGAGCACGCCGCCGTAGAACGCGCGGGCGCGGGCCAAGTCGTCGACGGGGACTGCGAGATGAAAGGCAGGACGGGTCATGCCCCTCACCTTGATCCCCGCAGCACCCCAATGTCAACATTCGAACATGAACGATGAACCCTTGCGGAAGGCGGTCCGGCGCGGGCTGGCGGACGAGGTAGCGGACCGGGTCCGCGACGCGATCTTCGGCGGGCGCTTCCCGCCGGGCGCCCCTCTGCGGGAGGTCGAACTGGCCGAGTCGCTGGGTGTGAGCCGCGGGGCCGTGCGTGAGGGACTCGCCCAGCTGCAGCGCGAGGGGCTGGTCCGCACCGGCTGGCACCGGCCGACCACCGTCGTGGAGGCGACCGCCGTCGACGTCGAGGAGGTCTACCGCGTCCGCGCCGCGCTCGACCGGCTGGCGGCCGTCACCGCGATGCGCCTGGCCACGCAAGGGCAGCTCGATGAACTCGACCGGCTTGTCGACGAGATGGCCGCCGAACTGGACGCCGGCGCCGGCGTGCCGCGTCTGCTCGCCCTGGACATGGCCTTCCACGACCGGATCTACGAGGCCGCCGGGAACGGCCGGCTCACCGGGGCCTGGCAGGCCGTACGGTCGCAGGTGTTCCTCTTCCAGCTGCAGCGAGTCTCGCTCGCCCACGGCCAGTACCGCGCGCTGGTCGTCGACGAGCACCGCGAACTCGCCCGCTTGCTACGGGCAGGCGGCACCGTGGAGGAGCTCGACCGACTCGCCGCCGAACACGTCGACACCGCCCGCCGCAGCCTGCTGACCCTCCTGACAGGCCCGGGAAACGCGGAGCCGGACGACCTGATGGCCGCCGAGTGACGGGGGTAGGCCGGTGCCAGGGGGATCCCCTGGCACCGGGCACTGACGACGGTGGGCTCCCGCCCGATGGCTACGGACGCCCGCTCTGGCGCTCCAAGCAGGCCCCCGCGATGCACTCCGGCGGCGACATGGACGGATGCCGAGCGCATCGCTTCGGAGACGCCCCTGCCACCACCCCCGGCGACCGCATGCACGCCCTCCACGACACCCGTAGCAGGGCAGTCGCGGGGCGGGCCGTGGCGGCGGTCCTTGCTGTCGCCGGTGGCGATGGAGGCGAGAGGCGGAGTTGTCCCTGTACCTCCAGGCCGAGGGCGGGATCACACGTAGGTGAACGCATTGGTGGCGGTGCTGCTGCCACCCGCGGTGGTGACGGAGACGTTGACCGCGCCGAGCACCGTCCCGGGGGGCGTGTAGAGCGACAGCGAGGTGGTACTGGCGACCGCGAACGGCACGGAAGTGCTGCCGAACAGCACCTGTGAGGTGGTCGTCGCATCTCCGGTGGTCGTGATCGTCACCAGCGTTCCGCCCGTGAGCAGTCCGGTGTTCGGGGTGACCGTCAGCGTGCCGGGGTTGGCGACATAGGTGTACGTCAGGCCGCCGAAGGTGCCCGCGGCGGTCGTCACACTGACGGCCACCGGTCCGGCCGTGCCCGCCGGGGCGGTGACCGTGAGCCGGCCGTCGGTCTTCGAGATCACCGTGCCGGCGCTGCCGCCGAAGGTCACCGCGCTGGTGGTGTCCAGGCCGGAGCCGGTGATGACGACGCTGGTGCCACTGGCCAGTGGCCCGGCGGTGGGGCTCAGCGTCGACTCCACGGGCGCCGGGATGTAGTAGAAGGGCGCGCCGTTGCTGACCTCGCCGTTGGCGAGGACCACCGTCACCTCCACCTCTCCCGCCCCGGCGGGAGAGGTGCAGGTGACGTGGTCGGCGCCCGCGTTGTAGGCGACGTTGGTGGCCGGAGTGTCGCCGAACAGCACCTGGCTGACGGTACTCAGGGCGTTGGCCGTGGTGCTGGTTATCGTCACGGAGGTATTGCCCCCCGTGGAGCCCTGGTTCGGGGACAGCGGCATCAGATCCTCCAGAAGGCAGGCGCCCCGACATGGGCGTACTGGTTCGGATACAGCCAGTAGTCCAAATGGATGGCCTCCACCACAAGGATACTGACGACAACTCAGCCGAATGGTCGAGCGCATGACATGCCCTGAGCGCCGGGAATTCCCCAGCCCGCCCAGCGCAGCGTCATATCCGGCAGATCCGCCATGCGTGGAGTCCGCAGGCGTAGCAGGTCGGCCGATCCGTAGCGTCGGTAGCCGGAGTTGTCGCCAACGTAACTCCCGCAAATCCCGCGCTTCGCCGCCCACCTGCCCGCTGGCTCCCGGTGCGTCGATCCGGCCCGATGGTCGAAGGCGCGGCAGGGTTCAGCGCGGAATCACCCAGTCCGGGGCCCAGGTCCCGGGGGCGTCGCGGCCGGACGTTGTGCCGGCGAGGTGGGCGCGGAGGGTGGCCAGCGCGGGGTGGGGGTTGTCGCGGTGCCAGAGGAGAGAGTGCGGGTAGACGGGCGTCGGGTCGGTCACCGGGATTCGGCGCAGGCCGTGGTCGGCGGGCCAGACGAGGCGGGTGTGCTCGCCCATGAAGGTGGCCAGGGCCGGGGTGTCGGCGATGGTGTCGAGGAGCGCGTCGGAGCCGAAGTTGGGGCCCGTCGCCTCGATGGTGAGGCCGAACTCGGCGACGAGGTCGTCGTAGTAGGCCCCCCACTCGGTGCCCGGGACGATGCCGGGCATCCAGATCCGGTGCCCGGCGAGCTGAGCGACGGTCACCGACCGGGCGCCCGCCAGCGCGTGGGCGGGGCCGGTGAGGAGCTGGAGGGGCTCGTCGAGCACCCGGACGGACGCGATGTCCTCGGGGAGGGGCCGGCCGGGCATGGCGACGGCGCGGAAGGACGCGTCGATCGTGCCGGACCGGATGGCGGCGACGGCGGTCTCGATCTCGAACAGCATCAGCACGTCCAGGTCGATCTCGGGGTGCGCGCGGTGGAAGCCGCGCATCAGGCCCGACTGCGCGGAGCGCGAGGCGATCACGTCGACGCGAAGTGGACGGCGGCCGGTGCGCACGGACGCGACGGCCCGGTCGGCGACGCGCAGCAGCTCGCGTGCGTGGGGCAGGAACGCCTGCCCGTCGATGGTCAGCTGGGCCCCGCGCGGGGTGCGGGTGAACAGCCGCACCCCGAGGTTGCGCTCCAGCGTGGCGATGCGCTTGGAGACGGCCTGCTGGGTGACCGCCAGCTCGGCGGCGGCCTCCTGGAACTGCCCCGCGTCGGCGGCGGCGACGAAGGTCCGGACGGCGTCGAGATCCATGCCGACACTCTATGGGTACAACCGATGGTTGTGCTAGGGCGGCTCTTCGGTTGTTTGATCCCGGGGCATGGTGCTCGCTTTGATGCTTCCGATCGCGGATCGGTTGTGCGAGTGGAACAGCGAGGGCGTCGGGCATGAGAAGCGAACACCAGCTGGGACACCGGCCGGGACATCGGCTGGGGCGGCGGTTCGGTTGGCTCTGGGCAGCCTACGGAACCAGCGCGCTCGGCACGTGGCTCGCCTTCGGCGCGTTCCCGCTGATCGCCATCCGGGTCCTGCACGCCGGGCCGGCCGAGGTCGCGGCGCTGTCCTCCGTGGGGGCGGCGGTGGGCGCGGCCGTGGCGGTGCCGCTCGGCCCGTGGGTGGAGTTCCGCCGCAAGCGTCCGGTGCTGATCGCGATGGACCTGGTGCGGTTCGCAGCGCTGCTGACGATCCCCGCCGCTTTCGCGCTCGGCGCGCTCACCTTCGTCCAGCTCCTGCTGGTCTCGGTCGTCGTCGCGGCGGCCGACATCACCTTCCGCGCCGCCTCCGGCGCGTACCTCAAGACGCTGCTGCCGGCCGAGGACCTGCTCGTCGCCAACGCCCGGTTCGAGTCCACGGCCTGGACCACCACGATCATCGGACCACCGCTCGGCGGCGCCGCTCTCGGGCTCCTCGGTCCGGTGGCGACGGTGGTGGCCGACGCCGTCAGCTACCTGCTCTCGGCCCTGGGCATCCGCGCGACGGGCGGGCACGAGCCGCTGCCCGAGCACCGGGGGGCCGCGCGCATGCGGGCCGGGGACCTGCTCGACGGCTGGCGGTACATCCTCGCCGACCCGGCACTGCGCCCGCTGTTCTTCAACACCGCCTTGTTCAACGGCCTGGTCATGGCCTCCGAACCACTACTGGCCGTCCTGATGCTCGGCCGACTCGGGTTCACACCGTGGCAGTACGGCATCGCCTTCGCCGCGCCCTCGATCGGCGGGCTGCTCGGTTCGCGGTTGGCCCGACCGCTGGTCACCCGGTTCGGGCAGCGCCAAGTCCTGGTCGTGGCCGGGGCGCTGCGCGCGCTCTGGCCCGTCGGGCTGGCCTTCGTGGGGCCGGGCACCGGCGGGCTGCTGCTGGTGATGGGCATCGAACTCGGGCTCATCTTCTGCTGCGGGGTCTTCAACCCCGTCTACGCCACCTATCGCCTCGAACGCACCGCGACCGACCGGGTCGCCCGTACGCTGTCCGCCTGGTCGGTGACGACCAAGGCCTCGACCGCGCTCCTGACGGCTACCTGGGGCGTGCTGGGCGTGCTGCTCGGCCCACGTACGGCCATCGGCCTGGCCGGCCTGCTCCTGCTGGCGACCCCACTACTGCTCCCCCGCCGCGCCGCGGCGCCCCTCGCCGAGCCCGAGCCGGCCCCGAGCCGCGTCTGACGGGCCGCGATGGCTGTCACCGCGATCGGGCTGCGCCGGCCCTTTGATCTCCGTTCTCCTCCCGCTGCCCTGTGCCGAATGATCTCGACCACCGGACTTCCCTCAGGGCTGCCGGCGAGGCTCTGGCGGATATTCAGCTCACGTCAGGCCGATCACCGTCTTCTGCTCACCTCAGTTCGCCGCCGGACCGCTCCCCGCGGAGCATGGAGAAGATCACCTGATCGTGCCACTGTCCGCCGCGCCACTGCGCGGAGCGCAGCACGCCCTCCCTCACGAAGCCCGCCTTCTCCAGCGCACGCTGCTCGGCCAGGTTGGCGCAGTCCGTCCACGCCTGGAGCCGCTCGGCCCTGGTGTGGTCGAAGAGGTACTCGGCCAGCATCCGCTGGGCCCGGGTGCCTATGCCGCGGCCGTGCGCGGCGGGCACCAGGCCGATCGCCAGCGTCCAGCAGGCGGACGTGTCGGGCCGCCCCCAGCTGCCGGGGAACCACTCGACCCGGCCCACCGTCCGGCCCGCCTCCGCGACGGAGAGCACCCCGCCGTCGGCGCCGAGCAGGCCGGTCTCCGCGAAGCGGCGGCGCAGGCCGCCCGGCGAGCGGAAGCCGAACCACTGGTACGGGCCCACCCCCTCCGGCCCGCTGAACTCGCGCTCGAACAGATCGAGATCGTCAGCGGTGACGGGGCGCAGCGTGATCTCATCCGGCATGGAACGGCTCCTGATTCTCTCGGCCACACGGTTCGACGCCGCATGACCAGCGTGGGCAACGCTTCTGACCCTCCCACACATCTGGCCGCGCCCCTGCGGCGGCTGCCCCGGCCCTGATCCCGGCGGCAAGGAGCGGAACCTACCGAGACGGTCACACGACCGTAGTGGGAATCCCGGTCCGATAGGGGCCCGGAGGACGTCAATAGATCGCAGTTCTCGGCTACAGCATGACAAGCAGCTTGGTGCCCGGCACCAACTTCCGGTTGACGGAGGTCGATTGGACGAACACGGTGTACGCCGGGTTCTCGCCCGGCTTCACTGCGACCTCCGACTGCGGCAGGCCGAGGAGCTGGCGGGCCGCCGGGCCCGAGAACACCCTGCCCGTCATCTGGCCGGTGGCCGGGTCCTTCTCCGCCACGGCGAGCTGCTTGTTGCCCTGGATCTTCTCGCGCTTGGACAGCTCGTAGAAGGCGCAGCCGCTCTTGTACGAGTGTCCGGCGCGGGTGACGAAGTCGCGGATCTGTATCTGCTGGTCGACCGGGATCAGGATGTACTTGCCGGTGTCCAGGGCATCGAGATTGGCCTTCACCTCGGCGGTGCTCAGGTCCTGGCCCATGGCGAACAGGTTCCTGGTACCGCGCACGCCCTGCTCGCGGCCCCGCAGGAAGCTCGTGGCGGCGTTCTTGACGGTGCCGATGGCCTCCTCGACACCCTGGCTGGAGTCCGCGTCCCAGATCGCGATGTTGCCCGCCGGGAAGCCGTACTCCTGAGCGGTGCGCTTGGCCAGGGAGTTCGGGACCAGGATCGCCGAGGTCCAGTGGTCCGGGAGGTTATCCATGGCGCTCTGGATGCGGCCTGTCCACGTGCGCAGGACGGCGGTGCCCTTGCCGGCGTTCATGCGGGTGTGCATCTGGCCGGTCTCCGAGCAGCCGGAGGCGTTCTCCTCGCCGTCGGTGACGACGACCTGGAGGAAGGAGTGTTCCCCGTACCCTTCCCAGATGTTCTTCAGGTCGTCGATGGACTTCACGGCCGCCTCGATCAGCGCCGTCGCACCGTTGTTGACCTCGTAAAGGCCCTGGAGGGATGGCAGGTGCTTGACGTCCATGTCCCAGACCAGGTTCTGCACCTCGTGATCGAAGGCGTAGAGGCTGATGCGGGTCTCGTGACCGAGCCGGTCGGACTCCTCCTGAAGACCCTTCACGAACTCGTCCACCACCCGGACGAGCTGCGCCTCGTGCTGGCGCATCGAGCCGGACTTGTCGACCACGAGCGAGACGTGGTTGACCTTGTGCTTGATCCTGTTCGCAGACATGGTTCCACCCTTTTCCAACGTTCTTTCGGCGCCTTTCCGGCGCCCCCTCCAACGTTGCTTCCACACTATGGAGGGGCACTGACAGTCCGTTCTGACCTGGGGTTCTGTCGATGCCGACCGCCCGTGGTCAGTACGGCAAGCGTGCCGGGGCCGTCGGGGCGACTACCAGCCGGTACCGGTGGGCGGCCCGGCCCCGCCGGGAACACTTCGCCGATTCGGCGCACCACAGCGCAGGAGCCCCGGGAGCCGCCCCATGCCGCCGTACACCCGTCTCGTCGCACCGGCCACCGCACGGCCGACCAAGCGAGCGGCGCTGCGCCGCCTGGGCGAGTGGTGCGCGCGTCACTCGCTGATCGTCATCGTGCTGTGGATCGTGGCCCTGGCCGGGATCCAGGCCGCCAACAAGACGGTCGGCGGCACCTACTCGGACGACTTCTCGCTGCCCGGCACCCAGGCGCAGCAGGGCCGCGACGTCCTGCAGGCGCACGAGCCGAGCGCCGCGGGCACCAGCTCCCAGGTGGTGCTGCACGACGCCGCGCAGCTGACCGGCTTCCAGCCGCAGACCACCCAGGCGGTCTCCTCGCTCCAGCAGTTGCCGCACGTCATCTCGGTGCAGAGCCCACTGCCGCCGCCGGGCCAGCCCGTTCCGCCGGGCGGGCCGCTGGCGCCCGACGGGCAGACCGGGTACATCACCGTCCGCTTCGACACCCCGCCCACCCTGCTGGGCACCGGCTACCTGGCCGGGGTGGACGCGGCCGTCGCGCCGCTGCGGCAGGCCGGGGTGCAGGTGGAGTACGGCGGTCCGCTGGGCGAGCTGGCCCGGCCGGCGCCGGACGACCGCTCCAGCGAGGTGATCGGCTTCGCGGTGGCGATCGTGGTGCTGCTGGTGGGGTTCGGCAGCGCGATCGCGGCCGGGCTGCCGCTGGTGACGGCGCTGTTCGCGGCGGTGGTCGGCCTCGGCCTGCTGGGGCTGATCGCGGCGCTGTCCACCTTCGCCACCGTCGCGCCCACCCTGGCGACGATGATCGGCATCGGGGTGGGCATCGACTACGCGCTGTTCCTGCTGACCCGTCACCGGCAGAACCTGATGGACGGCGTGGACCCGGTCGCCTCCGCCGGGCAGGCGGTCGCCACCAGCGGGCGCGCGGTGCTGGTCTCCGGCTGCACGGTGATCATCGCGCTGTCCGGGCTGTCGGTGTCGGGCATCTCCTTCATCGCCAAGCTCGGCGCCGCGGCGGCCGTGACCGTGGTGTCGGCGGTGCTCGGCGCACTCACCCTGCTGCCGGCGCTGATGGGGCTGATCGGCTGCCGGATGGACCGGTTCTGCCTTCGCCGCCCGATCGCCGAGGCGGGCGGCGCCGAGGGCGGGGAGGCCGGCGGAAGCTGGCACCGCTACGCCCGTCGGGTGGAGGCGCACCCCTGGCGGTACCTGGTGGCCGGGGTGGCCGTGCTGGCGGTGCTGTCGATCCCGCTGTTCTCCATCCAGCTCGGCCACATCGGCGACGGCGCGGACTCCACCGACTTCACGGACCGGCGCGCCTACGACCTGATGTCCCAGGCCTTCGGCCCGGGCTCGAACGGGCCGCTGACCGTGGTCGTCGACCAGAGCGCCGTGCCCGCCGGGACGCGGCCGACCGTGCAGGCCTCGGTGCAGCAGGCGCTCACCGGCCTGTCCGGCGCCGCCAGCGTGACCCCGCTGCAGACCAGCCCGGACGGCGCGGTGCTGTTCAACACCGTCGTCCCGGCGAGCGCGCCGCAGGACCGCGCCACCACCGACCTGGTCAACCACCTGTCGGACACCGTGCTGCCCGACGCGGTGTCCGGCACCGACGCGAAGACTTACGTCACCGGCAACACCGCGGCCCAGGTCGACTTCCTGGACATCGTGTCGAGCCGGCTGATCCTGATCATCGCGGTGGTGGTCGGACTGGCCTTCCTGATCATCCTGGCGGTCTTCCGCGGCCTGCTCGTCGCGGTGAAGGCCGCGGTGCTCAACCTGCTGTCGATCGCGGCCTCGTACGGGGTGGTGGTGGCGGTCTTCCAGTGGGGCTGGGGCGGGCCGGCGCTCGGGGTCGCGGGGAAGGTCCCGATCGAGAGCTACGTGCCGATGATGATGTTCGCGATCGTCTTCGGGCTGAGCATGGACTACGAGATCTTCCTGCTCTCGCGGGTGCACGAGGCCTGGCTGCGTACCGGGCGCAGCCAGGACGCCGTGGCGCATGCGCTGGAGATCACGGCCCGGGTGATCACCTGTGCCGCGCTGATCATGGTCAGCGTCTTCGCCGCGTTCATCGTCAGCGACAACGTGGTGATCAAGATGATGGGGCTGGGCCTGGCCGTGAGCGTGCTCGTGGACGCCACGATCGTGCGGCTGCTGCTGGTCCCGGCGGTGATGACCCTGCTGGGCGCGGCGGCCTGGTGGACACCGCGCTTCCTGGACCGGATCCTGCCGCACATCGACGCCGAGGGCGAGGGCGAGCGGGCGTAGGCGGCCTGCCGGGGCGTCAGGGGCGGGCGGCGCTGCCCCTGCTCCGCCCCGAAGGGCGGAGCCTTTCCCGGGCTGCGTCACGGCTCACTCGTCGGCGTTGAGGGCCGTCAGGTAGGCGAGCACGTCCTCGCGGGCGGTCGCCGGGGCGGTGAGGGCGACGTGGTTGTCGGGCCGGACGAGGACGAGGGCGTCCCCGGTGATTCCGTACGCCTGGCGGGCCGCGCCGTCGGGATCGTCGAGCGGCACGGGCCGGACGTGGTCGGGCAGTCCGGCGAGGGCGGGGCGGGCGCCCGGGCCGAATCCGAGCAGCGTGAAGTGGTCGCCGGCGAAGCGGTCGAAGAGACGGGCCGGCTCGCCGTCGGGGCCGGTGCAGGGTGCGTCGGGCGCCCGGTCTCCGGCCCGAAGCGGGCCGGCGAGGTGGTCGATGGCGATGCGGCTCCACCGGTAGCCGAGGGAGAGGCCGGTGAGGTCGGCCACCCGGCCGGCCTCGACGCCGACGCCGGGGGTGCCGATGCCGTCGGTGACGGCTGTCATGCCGGCGGTGGTGACGTCGAGCGTCCAGGCGGCGATCGGCAGTCGCTCCTCCTGGTAGGTGTCCAGCAGCGCCGCTGCGGCGAGACCGCGCACCACGTATCCGAGCTTCCAGGCAAGGTTCCAGGCGTCCTGGATACCGGTGTTCATGCCGAGTCCGCCCGCCGTGGGGTGGACGTGCGCGCAGTCACCGGCCAGGAGGACCCGTCCCTCGCGGTAGCGCTCGGCGACTCGGACGTTGACCCGCCAGGTGGACAGCCAGGTGGCGTTGGTGAGCCTGAGGTCCGCGCGGCCGGTGTGCAGCGCGGCCAGCCGCTGGAAGCTCTCCAGCGACGGGGCGACGGTCCGGCCGTCGGCGTCCGTCTCCGGGCTCGCCTGCAGCTGCCAGCGGCGGCTGCCCTCGAACGGGCAGAGCATGAACACGCCCTGCGGCCCGAACCACTGGTGCCAGGCGCCCGGATCCAGCCCCTCGACCTCCACGTCGCCACAGACCATCATCGGCTCCGGGTCGCCGTCGCCGACGAAGGGGATGCCGAGCAGTTTGCGCACCGTGGAGCGCCCGCCGTCGCACGCGACCAGGTACTCGGCGGCGATCCGCCGGCCGTCCGCGAGGTGCACTTCCACTCCGGCGCCGTCCTGCCGGAAGTCGACCAGCTCAGTAGCGAGTTCGACCTCCACCCCGTACTCGGCGAGCTGCTCGCGCAGCAGCCGCTCCACGCGGGTCTGCGGCAGCCACAGGCTCGCCGCGTACGGCGTGGTGGCGGTGGGCCGGGCGCCGGCGAACGGCTCGGTCTCGTTGACGAACTCGCCGGCGAAGTACTTGCGGAACGGCAGGTGGGTGCGGCCGGCGGCCGCGAGCCGCTCGCCCAGGCCCAGGTCGGCCAGGACCTCCAGACTGCGCAGGTTGAGCGTCTTGCCGCGCGAACTGGTGTGGAACGTCGGCGCCTTCTCGATGACCCGGACCGCGACGCCCTGCCGGGCCAGCCCGCACGCCAGGGTCAGTCCGGTCGGCCCTGCCCCCACTATCACCACGGTCGTCATGTGTGTCCGCCCTTCCGGTTGTTGTCGGTGCACACCATGAAACAGCAACCCGGTAACAAATACAACCGAGTAACAAAATTACCCGGGTTATGATCAGTCCATGAGTCCGAGGCCCATGAGTCCGAGCGAGCCAGACCCGGGTCTGCGGACCCTGAAGAAGCAGCGCACCCGGCAGACCATCGCCGACGTCGCCATCGCCCTCTTCCTCGACCGCGGCTTCGACCAGGTCTCGGTGGCCGAGATCGCCGCCGCCGCCGAGGTCTCCAAGCCCACCCTGTTCCGGTACTTCGCGAGCAAGGAGGAACTGGTTCTGCACCGATTCGCCGACCACCTCGGCGAAGCCGGACGGGTGGTACGCGGCCGGGCCCCGGGGCTCACCCCGCTGGACGCCCTGGAGCGCCACCACCTGGAGCGATTGGAGGCCCGCGACCCCAACACCGGGCTGACCGACGATCCCGAGGCGCTCGCCTTCCTCCGGCTGGTCTACGAGACGCCCAGCCTCTCCGCCCACCTGATGGACTACGTCGACGCGGACACCCGCGCGCTCGCCGAGGCACTCGACCCGGACGGCGGAGTGGGCGCCCGCCTGGTCGCCGCCCAGTACATGGCAGCCCGCCAGGTACTCGCCCACTCCGCCTGGACCCGACTCGCCGCCGGGCAGGACACCAACGACGCCATCCGGCAGGCCACCGCCGAGACCGCCATGGCGTTCGCCCTGCTGCGCGACGGCGCCGCCGCCCACGGCTTCTGAGCCGACCGGCAACCGACTTGAAGGGCGGCACAAGGGTCGAAAGCGTAGGTCCGGCGCGCCGGGAGCCGCTTTGCGCAGCGTGCAGGATCCTCGAACGATCCGCGCAAACACACCGCCGAAGCCACCGGCCCAGCCGACGACTCTGCGGCCGTCGATACTTCCGGCAACACGCCGCAGGCCCACAGCAGTTGGCTACTGACTGACGGCATCGACGGCTCGCCGCTCGTCCACTTGAAGCTTTCCGACACCCCGCTGATCGAGGGCAAGTACCCGCTCCCGCCGTCCGCCTACGTATGGCCCCTGCCGACCGGCTCGGCAGCCCTTCCCGCCCCCGAGCATCTGACACACCGTCAATCAAGCGACGACCCGCTTCCGATCCGATCTGCCGGGCGTCTTCCCTTTGTCCACGACGGGTTGCAGTGTTGGTGGCCCGGGGCCGTCGGACGGGGTGGGAATGAGCGATCAGGACAACACACGGAACGTGATCAACGGGGGCACCATCCACGGCGACGTGGTCATGGGCGGTGCCGTCTCCCTGAAGCAGCGCCCACGACCCGGACTGGTGCGCACGCTGGTGGTCGTGGCGTGTGCACTGGCCCTGGTGGGCGCGGGCACGACCTACTACGCGTTCCACGCTGCGGACGGCGACGACGGTCCGAGGCTCAACGCCCGCTACGAGCCGGGGCACGGTGACGCCAACACGACCGCGGTCGTCCCGAGGGTCGTCACGCCGAGCGAGCTGCCGGCCGTCACGGGCTGCGGCGCCGCCCGGACGTGGCTGCACACGCAGGGTGCGACCGACGTGGGGGCGTCCCCGCTCACGATCTCGATGGCCGGCAACGGCCACACCGTGGCGATCGAGGGGCTGCGGGCGACCATCGTCGGCGAGCCCCGGGACCCGCTGCCCGGCACGGTCGTGGACTGCAGCGAGCCGGGCGAGGGCGAGAAGATCGACCTCGGGGTCGACCTGGACGCCACCGACCCGGTCGCGCTGATCGGCAGCTACGGCCCGGTGTCCTTCGCCCCGTACTTCACCGACAAGTACGTCTACCTGGAGAACCAGAAGCCCGAGGTGATCAGCCTCACCGTTCTCGCGGCCCGGCACAGCTACGACTACGTGCTGACGGTCGAGGGCTCGGTGGACGGCGAGCACCGCACCTGGACGCTGAAGGACGGCGACCGGCCGTTCCACATCTCCGGCGTGCGGAGGGAGCGGACCACCTCCCTGCTGACCCGGGGAAGGGGGTGGGAGACCAGCTACAGCGAGGGAGCCGGATCGCGCCTGCGGTGCAACCCCTGCTACGACCGCGAGGAGCAGGAGATCCCCGGCACCGCGGTGGGCGGCGCCCCGGGCGGCTACAGTCCCACGTTCGTGTCGGCGACCGATCCGGCGAAACGACCGGCCGCGCCGACACCGCCGCTGACCGTCGACGAGCACGACGCGGAATCCGTCGCGATCGCCTGGGCGGTCACCGCCGGCAGCACCGACACCTCCCGCGGCGACACCGGACCGGCGGCGGTCCTGCCCCGGATCCGCCGCTACCTGACGCGCGAGCTGGCAGCCGAAGGCGGCGGGCTGAACCCTTGCACGGTCGACGGCGTCAGCTGGCCCGCCGAGATGACGGCGCGTCGGGGCTGGTCGGTGGTGCTGACGGCGACGGCGTCGCCGATCGACGGGAAGTACGGCGCGAGCCACCTCACCGGTGACACCGTCGAGTTGGAGGTCCCGGTCACCTGCGTCTTCCGCGCCGAGGACGGCTGGTCCCAGCAGTCAGGGTTCTTCAGCGCGCGCGTGAAACTCCAACGCCAGTCCGACGGCAGCTACCTGATCTCCACCATCCGCAAGATGGAGTATGGCGTTTTGCCGCTCCCCGGCCCGGCGCAGTAAGGGGCCCCGACCCGGCACAGGACAGTCGGTCCTCACGACCTGGTCGTGGTCGTGAAGGCCGACGTTGCCGTATGGGGAGGGTGTCGGTGCCCATACATCCATTCCGTCCGCGGCGAGATCTGCGGACCGCTTGGCCTCACCCGTTCGCCTGAACTGCCGGCGGCCGGCGAGGCGGCGGTCAGCCGTCCGACGGCGGCCGGTGCTGGCTGGTCGGCAGTGCGCTGCCGGACTGCCGCCGCACTGGTCGGCGTCCGGCAAGCGGTGCGCCGTGCCAGCGCCAGTCCTTCCGGCGGGGACGATCGGGTGTCTCGATGCGCCCGGTGGCCCACAGAAGGGTCGACCAGGCGGTGCCGGTGACGGGAACATCGGGGAACAGTCGCGTGAGGACCCGCTCGCACAGGTCCTGCGGGGGCTCCCAGGCGCGGTTCAGACCCTGGACGACGTCGTAGGTGTGGACCAAAGTCTCCACGATGCCCATCGCGGCGAAGCCCTCAGGATCAGAGGCTCCAAAGACGTGCGGGGCCAAGGCAGTTGGATCTGCGGTGTCCACGGCGGCTGCGAGCAGTCCGCCGCAGGCCTGCACGACGGTCAGGAGTCCCGGAGGCCCCGCCTCCTGGTCACCGAAGATCACGTTGGCCGGGCCACCCGGTCGATCACTGGAGATGCGCAGCGGGACACGCGGTACGGCGATCGGCCGGGCAAGCCCGAACCGCATTGCGTAGGTGAGCAGATCGTCCGCGACGTGCTCGACGGTCTCCCAGCTCGTCCACTCCAGGCCACCGGCCCGTTCATGCCACTGGGCCGCCGGAATGTCTTCGAGGACGTCCACGCAGCAGGCGACAGCCTGGCGTACGTGCTCCCCGCTCACCAGCAGGGTCGGTTCTGCGGACTGTGCCATGTCGGGAGCCTACAAGGCCACGGCGAACGGCCCGCCGAGGGCCCCGGGGGTCCCGGTGCGGGCATGGGGCGCGGCTGGCGCGCCACGCCGAGAAGTCGGAGTCGCCCGGGTGGCTTCGGGGTGGGTGGGTGCCCACGCTGGTCTCGGGTACCGACCTGGGCGTCATGGCGGCGCTTCCGGTTGATCACCGTGCAGGTGGGGCGCGTCTCGACATGCGCGCCGAAGGTGGTCATGTGACTCTGATTCGGGCAAATACCTTGCCTCCAAAGCAGAGTGGGTTTTCGACCGCATTCCTGTACAGAGGAGCATCAATATGTTCAACGGTCAGCCGGAATTTCTTGACCTTCTCCAAAGGGCCGTGAGCCTCGCCCGCGAACAGTTCCCGGAAGCCGAGCTGTACGAGGCCGACGGGGTGAACGAGGGCGAGCCGACGCCGGACGTGCACGACATCGGCATGTGGCGATTCGTCTTCCGGGTCGACGAAGGCACGGTCTTCGTCAAGACGGTCAAGCCCTGGGGCGACCTGGAGAACCCGGAGCTCATCCGGCAGCCCTGGCTCGAGGACGTCGTCATCCCGCAACCTCTCCCCATGGACGTCACACAGGCGGACAAGCTCCTCAAGGAGAAGGGCCACTACAGCGGCCCGTACAAGACGGTGACCCTCCGCTGGCCGCTCTACCCGGGCCGGAACGAGCCCTACTACATCTTCGGGACGCCCGACCAGCGCCTCGGCTGGTACTTCGTCGGCATCTACAGCCAGACGGTGGAACACGTCAGCGGCTGACCAGCCGGCTCACGCCGCCGTCCTCTTCGGCTATTCGAAGAGGACGGCGGCATGCGCGCATGAGCATGGGCCCGGACGGGCGGTGGCGCACCACCACCGCGAATCGGGCGGCCATTGTGATGACATCTGAAATTGGCTCTGCCCGGAGTTCCGTAAAGCCCCGATCATCTGCGGTGGAAGTGCGACAGGGGATCTGCCAGGAACGGCGCGCAGACGCGGCCGGTCAGGCATCTCGACATCCACCTGGTTGACGATGGAATGGTCAGTGCCACACCGTGTTCCAGTCCTGGGTCGGGCCTCCGGTGTCCACGTCCAGGTTGGAGAAGATTCCCACCAGGATCAGGATCAGCACGATCAGCCCGAACAGCGCCACCATCACCCTGTCCTCGGGGCCGGGCTGGTGCGGCCGGTTCCGCTGCTCGTCGTCGTCCCCGGCCGGCCGGCCCGCGTCGTCATCCGGATCCATCGCACCCCCTGCACCCGCTCCCATGGCACCGCGCCGCGCGGAGGCCGTCAAGACCGCCAGCCCGGGGCCAGGACCGGAGCCCTGGGTCAGCTCTGGTCGTTCTCGGTCCACGGCGGAGTTTCTCCGGGTTGCGGACCGCCCAGATGTGGGTGATGCGTCCGGCGGAGAGGCTGAACGCCGCCACGGTCGCGGTGACGCCGGCATGCTGGGCGACCAGGCCGGGCTGGCCGTTGACGGTCCGTTCCAGGAGCGTGAGCCCAGGGGCTTTGTCGGCGATGTGGATCAGGCACCGGGCGATGCGGTCGCTGCCCTGGACCGGGCGCAGGGCGGTGCCGACCAGTCCGCCACCGTCGGCGGCTGCGCGCCCTGGTCCGCGCATCGGTGGGAATCCCGCTGGTGCAGCTGAGGACCTCGGCACGGCTGCGTACCGCCGTTGCCGCCCTGCCCGGTGCGAGCGGGTGCGGCTCAGGGCTGCGGCGGAGCGGCGGACAGGAGGGCGTCGAGCAGGCCGGGGAAGCGGGTGTCGAGGTCAGTGCGGCGCAGGCTGACGAAGCGGTTGCGTCCGGCGACGCGGGTGGTCGTGACGCCGGCCTCGCGCAGGACGCGCATGTGGTGGGAGACGGTCGACTTGTGCAGGTGCTCCAGGCCGAGGTCGCGGGGGGCGCAGGAGTGCTCGGCGCCGTCGGCGTAGCTGAGGAGCAGACGCATGCGGACCGGGTCGCCGAGGGCGTGCAGCACGGTGACGAGGTCGATGTCGGCGGTGGCGGGCTGGGGAAGCCGCTCGTCTTCGGGCATGGCGCTCGGTCCTCGGGTGTCGGGGTCGGAGTCGGGGTCGGACATTGGTTTGACAATCATCCACCAATCATCGAGTGTTTGACGAGCATCAAACTGTTGCCCATCCATCAAACAATCGGGGGTCCGTCCCGTGCCCGTCCGCCTGCTCCTGCTCGCCCTCGGCACCTTCGCCATGGGGACCGACTCGATGGTCGTCGCCGGCATCCTCGGGCCGGTCTCCGCCGACCTGGGGGTGTCCGTGCCCGCCGCGGGCCAGCTGGTCACCGTCTTCGCGCTCGGCTACGCGCTGCTGGCTCCGGTGCTGGCCACGCTCACCGCCCGCTGGCCGCGCCGACGCCTCCTGTTGACCGCGCTCGTGCTC
>NZ_WBOF01000014.1 GCF_009569385.1 Streptomyces kaniharaensis | reverse complement strand
GCTGCTGGCCGCCCTTCCCCAGGCCGACCCGGCAGCCGTCCCGGCGGTCTCCAGCGGCGCCGCCTGAGACCCCTCCCCCGACCCGCTGCCGGTCCCCACCACCCGGGCCGGTAGGCCGGGTAGGAACCGCAGGTCAGAGCCGCCTACCGGCCGCCCTACCACCTCCCTACCGACCGCCCTACCCGACCCGCCTACCCCTCCCCCAAGAGGGGCGGGGCACCACCGGAGCCCCCGTCAGCACTCGCTGGCGGGGGCTCGGTCGTACCCCGGTCCTGCCGACCGCAGGCGCACGGGTGCGGGTCACGGACATGCCTCCGGCGGACCACCCGCCCCGAGGGAGGGGGCCCCGGTGATCTTGGGTGTGACCGGTGGGTGGGTGGTGCGGGCCGGTACGCGGGTCTCCCCCGGTGGACGCCTCCGAACCCTGCCACCCCCGACCACCACCACCCGGCCAAGCCCGGCCGAGACTTTCACCCGTTCCGCAAGCTCCACGGCTGAAACTCCCGTCCGGGTCGCCCGCCCGAGGGGCGGACGAGCCGGGAGGCGGCGGCCGGGCGCGGCCACCACCGCGAGCCGCCCACCGGGGGAGACCCGCGAGCCCGACCCTTTGGGGCAAGGACGATGGCGGGCCGAGCACGCGAAGGCCGGCCCCCGGCCCGGGTGTCCGCCTGGTCAGAACAAGGTTGGCTCCGGCTCGGCCTGGGCGGTGACCGCAGCCGTCCGGCCGCGCCTGGGCTTCGGGCGCCGCTCGCCGTACGCCAGCGCCACCTTCACCTCGTCCTCGATCAGGCGGTCCTCGTACGCGGCCTGACGGCACGCCGCCTTGCAGTACTTCGGCCGGCGCCCGGTCGGCTTCGGCGGCCTGAACGGCTCACCACACCACGCGCACGGCGACAGCCGGTCCCGGTCCCCCTGCTGCTGATCCTCGGTCATGGCCCGACCCTACTCGTTTCGTCAGTGATGAAACGGTGAGCGGCCGGACCGCCGAACCGGTCCCGTCACCGAGGGGGCGGGGAAGCCGTGGGCGCCTCGGACGCGAAGGGGTTCGTCCATGTGGGCGCCGGCGCTGCTGGCGGCATCGGGGCGAACAGCGGTGGCAGGTCGTTGATGAACAGCCCGAGGCGCACCACGACGACGACCAGGACGAGTGCGACGGCGCGGCCGGGCCACGTGCCCAGCAGCCAGCGCACGACGGACATCGGTGTCGGCGGCGGGGGCGGCGGGGTGGTGTCCCTGATCCACTCGCCCATCGGCACCCGTCCG
Source organism: Streptomyces kaniharaensis (assembly GCF_009569385.1). Taxonomy (NCBI): domain Bacteria; kingdom Bacillati; phylum Actinomycetota; class Actinomycetes; order Kitasatosporales; family Streptomycetaceae; genus Streptomyces; species Streptomyces kaniharaensis. The sequence goes on along the minus strand of NZ_WBOF01000014.1, from coordinate 18,296 downwards.
TGGTGGACCGTGCGGCGGTGGCCGTCGCGCTCGGCCGTCGCCTCCCCCTCGCTGGTGTGGTGGCTGATGGTCTGGCACACCCCGCACCCGTAGACGTACATCGCTGCCCCTCCCCTGGTGCCCTCCGGGCCGCCATCCTCCCCGGCCTGCCCACCCGGTACGTGACCCACTCCCCCGGTACGTCACCCAGATCACGTACCGATCTCCCGACGGTCGCCGTGCGCACCTCGGGACCTGGGGGTGCACACCGGGGTGCGCACCCGCCCTGACCTGCGCTGGGGAGTTTTCGGCGCGGGCCTCGGACGAGAGCGCCCGGCCTGGCGGGAAGATGCGGGCATGGAACGACCCCGGTTCAGCCTGAAGGACGCCGCCGCCGCGTGCGGGGTGAGCGTGTCCACGATCCGCCGCTACCGCGAGGGCGGACGCTTCCCCGGCGCCGAGAAGGTGGACTCCGGCTGGCTGATCCCACTGGAGGACCTGCTGGCCGCCGGGCTGCGGGTGAACGCCCCGAGCGGCCCGGACGAGCAACCCGTGAGCGGGGTGAGCGACCTGAGCGAGGGTGAGCGCGCCCGCCTGCTCCGGGAGCTGGCCGACGCCCGGCACGCCCAGGCGCTCGCCGAGGCGGACGCCCGGCACCTGCGGGACACCGTGACTCGCCAGGATGCCCACCTGGGCGACCTGCGGCGGGCGATGCTCGCGCTCACCGCCGGACCCGCGAGCACCCCTGAGCCAGCCCAGGAACCTGCCCTGAGCGACGCTCACGAGCACCCGGTGAGCGTGCCCGAGCAACCTCGCTCGCGGTGGTGGGCGCGCGGCCGGTAGGGGCCCGCGCGGCACTCCTGCTGTGGCTCCTGCTGTGGCTCCTGCTGCAGCTCCCGATGTGACTCCTGATGTCTCGACCCACCCTCGGAGGCGTGGCGGCCATCTGTGCAGGTCAGGTGCCGTTCACCAAGGTTCGGAAATTCCGACATCCCTCTCCTGACCCTTCTTCCTTGCTGTTGGGGTGGCTGGTTGGTGCGGCGGGTCGGGTTCGGCGGGCCTGCGGCGCTGGTCGGTGGCGGCGTCCGGCGGGGGCCGGCCGCGCGCTGGGGGGGCGGTGCTTCCCGGCGCGAACGGCGGGCCGGGCCAACGCACGCACCGCGCGCCGGGGAGTGCCGACCTGGGCCTGGGTCGAGGGCGCGGCAAGCGGCCCTCGTACCACTGGAACCCGGCCACCGTGCGGTGCGCGGGGTGCGCACCGATGCGCACTACCGGCTCGGCCCGCTCCCCCGGCCACGGTCGCGCGGGTCGTAGCCGCGCGGCGGCGGGGTCGACTGCTGGGCGGCGGCGGAGGGGCCGGCCCTTTTCGAGGGCGGCGGCCTGGTGCTCGTCGTGCTCCGGGACTGGGCGGCGCGGGCGCGCTGACGCTGGGCCAGCTCGGCGCGCACCCGTTCCTCGGCGGCGGTGACCGCAGGCGGCAGCGTCTTGCGCAGCGCGGTCTCGGCGTCGACTGCGGCGACCGCCTGGCGGGCCTGGCCGACCGCGACCCGGGCGGCCTGCACCGTGCCGCCGGACTCGGCGCGCGTGACCTGGGCCTGGCCGATGTCGCCCTGGCGGGCGGCGCGCTCGAGTTCGGGCAGCTCCTGGACCAGGTGCTGCAGTTCGCGCACGGGATCCGCCACCCCGGGCGCTGCGGCCTGCGCCCGGGAGAGCGCCTGGGCCTGCTTGGCGAGCAGCTCGGTGGCGGCCAGCTCGGCGCGCTGGGCGAACTCCCGCGCTGCCTTGGCCATACCGGCTTGCTCGGCCTTGGTGGTGCCCAGTGCGGCGAGCACCAGGCGGCTTCGGCCGGCCTTCGTGGTCGCCTCGTCCGCGACCAGGCGCGCGGCGCGGGCGGCGCCGAGTTGCTGCTCGGCCTCGGCCTGGTGGCCGGCGGCCTCGCCCTGGTGGACGACGGCGGCCTCCAGCTGGGCGCGGTGCTCGGTGAGCGCGCGCTGCTGGGTGCCGGGCACGGTGCCGGACGCTATGCCGTCCAGGCGCATCGCGGCGGCGGTCGCCGCGTTCAGCGCGGCTTCGCACTCGGTCAGCGTGTGCTGCTCGACGGCGCGGCGGGAGGCGAGGGCGGCGGCGCCGAGCATGCCGTGGGGGCGCCGGTCCATGCGCTGGGCGGGGTCCGGCATCTCGGGTAGCGAGGGGCCGGCCTCCTCCGTGCCGTGCCGCGCGCGCAGGTCGGCGAGCAGCCGCGCGGCCGGGTCCGCGGTGGCCCCCGGCTCTTCCGCGGCTTCGCGAAGCCGCGGCCCGGTGCGAAGCCGCGGTGGCACCGGCGGCTGGTCCGGCGGCAGCGGGGGCTCGATCACTGCCTTGAGCCGGTTCCAGGACAGGTCCTTGGCGGCCTTCGAGGCGGTGATCCAGATCTGGGCGCCGTCGGCGTCCGTCCAGGTCGGCAGGCTGAACGAGTAGCCATTCATCCGGCCGTTGCTGGCCACGTTGGCGCGGAAGTCCACGCCCAGGTGGCGAAGCTCGGCCTCGAACGCCTCGCGGCCGGTCCCGGCGGCGGCCAGACGGGCGGTGCGGGCCAGGCGCCGGATGCGCAGCCGCTCCGGCTCCGGGGCCCCGCGCCGCTGGGATGCCGCGCGCTCCTGCCCGGAGACCTGGGGCGCCTTGCGGTCTGACCGCTCGTCGGCGTTCACCAGGGCGTGCCGGGCCTCCAGCGCCCGCACGATCGGCCGGGACTTGATCCAGTCGCCGTGGTCGTCCACGGTGCGGCCGTCCCACCCGACGCGCACCACGGTGAGGTGGATGTGGTCGTCGCCGTGCCGGACCGCGACCCACGGGCACCCGCCGAAGCCCATCTGGTTCACGTACTCGGTGGCGATCTCGGCGAACTCCGCGTCGGAGAGCACCCCGTCCTCGTCGGGCAGGCTCAGCGAGCAGCGCCAGATCGGTTGCTTGAGGTCACGCTGGGCGGCGTGCTGGTCCATCAGCGCCCCGACCTGGCGCCAGGTCCCGGGGACGTTGCCCGCGATGTACCGGGCGTTCTCATGTTCGTCCCGGCGGCCCGGCCCGAAGTCGTACGCCTGGGCGCGGCGGGCGCTCTTCCCCTTGGTGACCTTCCCGATCACGCGCCGTCGGCCCCGCCGTCGGGGCCGGCCTGATCGAGCGGCTTCATCCCGCGCACCACCAGAGCGGCGTTGCCGACCGCTTCGATCGCGGCTTCCAGCCGGTCAACGAGACCGACCGGCATCTCACCCTCACGGATGTTCGTCGCGTGGGCGATCTGGTTCAGGTTGTTGCCGATCGCGGCCAACTGCATGAACACCGCGTGGTTCACCTCGGGCAGCATCGGCACCTCGCCGGACAGGCCGGGCTGGCCGATCGCCTCATTCACCACGACCCGCACCCACGCCCCCAGCTCCTTGCGGCCGGTCGCCTCCCGGGCGGCCTGCCAGGCCGCCTCCTCCTCCGGCGACAGGTTCACCGAGTACCGGCGGTCACGCCGTCCGGCCGACGTCAGTCGGCCTCCCCGTGCTGGCACAGCCGGTCACCTCTCCTCGCTCGCGGGTGCCGCGACCGCGCCCCCCGGGCGCGGGCCGGCGGGCCCCTCGCCGCCAGCGGCGGCGGGGCCCCTCCTGCCCCGAAGCGTAGCGAGGAGGCGGGCGAGCAGGATCAAGCGCAGCGCCGATCCCTAGCTCGCTCCCCCGTAATCGGCTGAGCGGCTGCCTGCCCTCTGACCTGCGGGGGAGGCGCCTGACGGCCACTCGACTGAGCGCCCGTCACCCCAGCGACCGGGCCCCTCGGGCCCGGTCTCCGGCGCTTGCGCCGGAGGGATCGACCACCCGGCCGCACCCGCTGACGGCGCTCGGTCCCCCGGGGCCGGCGCCCGGTGTGCGCACCTCCGCCGGGCGGGTGCGCACCGGCGGAGGCACAGGTGCGCACCCGGTGCGCACCCGGGTGCTCGGGTCAGCAGCGGGCAGCGGCATCGGCGCTCTCCCGCTCCCTGATCCGGTCGAGGCCGGCGGCCAGCTCGTCGCGGCGTGCGGACTGCACGGCTCGGCGGGCCGCGAGGAACCGGTCCCGGGCATCGAGGAGCCGGGCGGCTTCCTGCTCCTGGTCGTGCTGGTCGACGGGGAGCTGAGGCTGGTCGGCCGTCACCTTCTGCGCGAGGGTGGCGCGGCGCTTCTCGGCGGCAGCCGCCCACTTCTCCGGGTTGCCGTCCCGCTGCTGGCGAAGGGCTTCATGCCGGGCCTGCTGGGCTTCGCGCTGGCCCTCGCGGCGCTGGAGCTGAACGGGGGTGATCCTGGCGTCCTGGCCGAGCGGCTGCTCGGGCCTCCAAAAGTCGGCCTTCGGCTGGAGCCCCCAGCTGATCAGCAGGCCGACGATGCCGGGCAAGCCGTAGGCGTCCCCGGCCATCCGCAGGTCGGCGCGGCGGCCCTTCACCCGGGCGATCTTGGCCTTGTAGGGCGTGCTCGCGATAGCCAGGTCGGGCAGTTCCTTGCGCCGCTCGGCGTCCTCCTCGGCTGGGATGTCCTCGTCCTTGCAGTCGTCCAGCGGGATGCCCGCCAGCTCCGCGAGGCGGGCCTTGAAGCCCTCGGTCCAGGTCAGGCACTGCCTGCCCTTGGTCGCCAACTCGTACTCCAGCCAGAGCTTGAGGGCCTCCTCGTTGCCGGTGGCGGCCAGGGCGGCGAGCTGGAAGGCGGTCAGGCCCTTGGCGCCACGGGCGAGCTTCATGTCCGCGCGGGTCATCTCGGCTGCGACGGGGCGGGCGGTGATCTTGCCGTCGACGACGTCCTTGTCCTGCACCTTGGCCAGGTACTTGACCAGGTTGAGCGGGACCTTGCCGTCGGCCTGGAGGATCACGGGGTCCACCCGGACGCCGTGCGCGCGGTCTGGGGTGGGGAGCTTGACGGTGCGGCAGCGGTCGGCCCACCGCTGGTAGAGCTGCTCTTGCAGCTCCTCGGCCTTCTCGCGGGTGGCGGGCTCCTCGGTCCACAGAAGGACGTGGAGGTGGCTGTGCCAGCCGTTCCCGCCGTAGGTGACCTCGATGGTGCGGGTGACCCCGGCGATGCCATGGCGGGCCTTCCAGCCCCGTTTCCAGACCACCAGCTCACCGTCGACCTCGTGCGGCTCGATGTCCTCGGGCAGGTCGGGGTGCCGGTGGCGGTTCTCCCACAGCACGGGTGCCTTCTGGCGGATGACGTTCCGTCCGACCCACCAGGAGCCCTGGCCCACCCCGCGCCAGCCCTCGGCGACCTTGTCGAACTGGTCGCCGAGCCGGACGTTCTTCCAGTGCGGGACGGTCAGGGTAGCCATGTAGATCCCGCGTCCGGACTCCAGCCAGGCGGTGGCGGTCTTCTCCAGCCAGGCGGAGCGCCGGGCGCGGATCGCGGCGGAGCAGGGCGGGCAGGCCCACACGGAACCGCACTTGACCAGGCCGGAGAAGGACGTGCGGGCGGCCTCGATGTCCTTGCGAACGTGGATGCCGACGGCCTCCCCGAGGGTGGTGACGTCGCAGAGCTTCACCGACGGCAGGCCGGTGAAGCCCTGGATCTCGTCCAGCTGGCGAAGCCGGGCGTCGCTGCGTTCGATCAGCTTCCCGCAGGCGCCGTCTGACGTCCCCTGAGCTGCGGCGGAAACGTAGCTCAATCCGTGCGAACCCGGGCCGCCGTCCGGGGCTGCTGACGGCCCGTCCGTGGCCGTGTGGGGGTGGCTGGGGGTGGTGGTGAAGGTCGCGGGGACGCTGGCCAGGGCGGCGCCGAGTGCGGCGGTGCGGACGGCGTCGGCGTCCGGGGTGGTGTCCAGGCCGGCGGCGGTCAGGGCGGCGGTGAGGTCGGCGGAGAGCTGGCGGGCCGCGCGGGTGATGGCCTGCTGCTCGGCGCGGCGGGTGGCGCGGTTGGCCTTCCCGGCGGTGCGGGCGGCACGGTGGCGCTGCTCCAGCCGCTCCAGCTCCGCGTCACGCTCGGCGGGGGTGCGCGGGGGGTTGGCCTGGCGCTCGACCGCAGATGCGGGAGCGGCCTGGGTGCGCACCGGGTGCGCACCTGGGTGTGCACTGGTGTGCACCGAAGTCTCGTGGGGTGTTGTGCGGAGGGGCACCCCACCCGTTACGCTGGTCAAGCGATGGGTTCCTCAGCTGTCTGCGCCTTGCCCGGCGACAGTGAATGGGACTCAGCCAGCGGAGTAAGGGCGCCAACCCGAACCCGCACCAGCCTGCGTACTGGGTAGATCATGCCGTACGGAGGCTCTACGTGAGGCACACGGCGCGAAAGCGGCCAGTGTGACCTAGAAGACCGTCAGGGCCCGTCTCCCGCTTGGGAGACGGGCCCTGCGGCATTTCTGCTGGTCAGTCCTCCAGCGGGCGGACGTGGGCGACGGCGGTGAGCTTCACCGGGGCGCGCGGGTCGTCCTCCCAAGGCTGGGTCTCGCACCAGTCCCACTCAGGGGCGCCGTCCGGGGTGGCGTGCCGATAGCCCATGCCGTCCAGCGCTGTGGCGCGCTGGTGGACGGTTGGCGGGTTGCTGGTGGACCAGGTGGCCTCGGGCCAGTCACTGACCAGGCCGGGCAGCACGACGAACAGGCGCCAGCCGGGGGCGTCGGGCTGGTTGCTGACGAGCTGAGCGCGGTAGGCGTCGGCGGTCTGGGTCTGCTGGTTGCTCATGGTGGTCATCCTTCCGAGGTGATGGGCGATCAGGCGGCGGCTTCGCTGATGACCTTGCGGACCCATGAGGGGCTGCAATCGGCGCGGCGGGCGATCTCGCGCTGGCTCAGGCCCTCGGCGGCTGCGGCGAGGATCACCTGCCGACGGCGGTGGGCGGTCATCTCGTCGTCCACCGGGTCGGCGCCCTCGGCGTCGTCCTCGTCCTGGTCAGAGGTGGTGTGCACCTCGGTGAGCGGGGTGTGCACCTCCTCCTCGACCGGCACCAGAGTGGGCTGCACCGGCCACTCGTAGGCAGCTGGCTGACTCTGCGTCGGCTGCTCGACCGGCGCGAGCTGCTCGACGGGCGCGGCTGGTGCCGGCACCCAGGCCGGGGCGCTGACCGCGATCTGCTGCTCGGCGACCGGGATGTTCACCGGTTCCGGCAGCACCTCGGCGGCGGCCGGAGCCTCGACCGACTGGTGCGGCGGCTCGACCTGGTGGGCGGTGTCGGCCGGGGTGCGGCCGTACAGGGCGTCCAGGGCGTTCAGTGCGGTGTCCGCCGTGCGGTCGGCGTAGGCGGCCGGGAGCGAGGCGCCCAGCCTCGGGTCGTCCTTGCCCAGGCTCCGGGCCAGGCGCCAGGCGGCGCGCTCGGAGCGGAGGCGGGTCCGCTCGTCCGGGTGGCGCTGGGCGCGGGCCTGGTGGAACTCGATCCGCCGCAGCGTCTCGCCGGTCCGGCGGTCGGCCTCGGCGTCAACCCCGGTGCGGTGCACCACGATCGAGCGGGCGAGGTACCCGGCCAGCTCGGCGGCGCAGGTCATGGCGAGCGGCGTCACGGCGTAGACCACGGCGTGCCGGGCGTCGTCGGCGACGGAGATGCCGGTGGCCGACCCGGCGAGCGGGATCACCCACAGGCCCAGGCGCAGGGCCAGCGGGTACGGCCGGGAGATCAGGGTCAGACCGATCAGGGTCAGGCCCAGGACGGCCGTGGCGCCCTCCCCGGCGGCGACGACGCCCAGCGCCGTGCCGGAGGCGTTGAAGGCGGCCTTCATGTTGGCGTAGGTGCCGTAGGCGCCGACCACGCCAACGGCGGCCATGACGGCGAAGATCAACGCCAGGATGGCCACCGCCGCCTTGCTCAGGTGCTGGTGGGCGGGGGTGCGCACCTGGTGCGCACCCCCGCGACGCTGGCGGTGCTCGGGGGTGTGCAGGTCATACTCAGCAGTGTGGGACACGGGTACCTCCGTGGATCACGGGGCCGCTCCGGGTACAGCCGGGCGGCCCGCTTCTGTTTTCGGGGGCTACGCGGCGGTGTTGCTGCTCACCCGGTTGACCGCCGTGACCGTGACGTTCCTATCGGTCCGGACCAGGTCCATGACGTGCACCACGCGGCCGTTCTGGTCACGATCCACTCGCGTGATCAGGTCGACGGCGGCCGGGTCGGGCAGCTGCAGCGCGGTGCGCTGCTCGGCCGTCGCCAGCGCCGGACGGATGTTGTCGACCTGCTCGATCTGCAGCCCGAGGGACTCCAGCCGTGCCAGGTACCCGCCGGCCCCGGTGTTGAGGTCGCGCAGCACCGGCAGCGCCTCGGCGATGGCGGGCAGGAAGTACGACACGGAGTGCTGCAGCGGGGGCTGGCCTTCGGCGCCCTGCACGCGGTCGCGGACGAGCACCTGAGTGCCGGGGGCGACGCCGAGCAGCTGGGCGACGTGGTCCGGCGCGGGCCGGTCCTCGATCGTGACGGCGGCGGCGGCGGCCTGCCCGGTGGCGGCCACGTCGGCGTAGAACCCGCGCTGCTCAGCCTGGACGGCCAGGTGCTCGGCGGTCCGCAGCACGGTCTCGGCGGGGGCGTTCTGGTCGGTGGTCACTGGTTGCGCCTTTCGGGTGTTCCGGATGGGTTCAGCGGGTGTAGCTGAGGACGTTCCGAGCGGTGACGACCAGGTCGGTCACCTCAAGCGCTCGGCCGTCCTGGTCTCGGGTTGTGCGTGTCACCAGGCATACCGGCGCGGGGGCCGTCAGGCCGAGCACCTCGCACTGCCGCTTGCTGGCCAGGGCGGGCACGACGTCGTCCCGCTGCTCGATCGTGAGGCCGAGTTCCTCGAAGCGGGCCAACATGCCGCCGGGTCCGGTGACCTCCTCCCAGAGGATCGGCAGCGCCTCGGCGACGGCCGGGAGGTACCAACTGCACGCGGTCTGCAGCACGGTGACCGGCCCGTCGTCCTCGGCCTGGACGCCCTGCACACGGTCGCGGACCAGCAGCGGGGACCGCACCGGCACACCGAGGATCTCGGCGACGTGCTCGGGTGCGGGCCGGTACTCCCGGGCCGTGACGACGTGGGACTTGAGGCCGGCGTCGCGGACATCGGCGTAGAAGCCGCGCTCGGCCTGCGCCGTCGCCCGGTTCGCGTCGGTCCTCAGCACCTTGGTGACCCGGGCCAGGACCGTGGTGCCCCGGCCGGGCACGCCCTTGACCAGGCCCTCACGGGCAAGCGTGTCGAGGGCTCGGCGCACCGTCCCCTCGCTGCAACCGAGTTGGGCCGCCAGGTCCGCGTGTTTCGGCAGGACAGTGCCCGGCGGGTAGTGGTCGGTCTCGATCAGGGATCTCAGGTCGCTGAGCGCCTGCTCCCACTTGGTCGGCGGCTTGGTCACGGCCGAGCCCCTCCTGTCTGGTCAGTCCCCTGGTCTCAGCGGGTGCCCCACAGCATACGCATACCGTCAGCAGAATGCGATACCGACAGCGGGGCTTGACTCCGATATCGGAATGCGGGAGTCTCTTACTCGTCGCCACCACCGACCGGGTCCAAACGGCTCCGGAAGGTGACCGGCCTGCGGCATGCAAAAGCCCCGCCCGCATCACCTCTCACAGATCCCCGGGCGGGGCCCTGACCAGCAGTCACCCCGTGAAAGGGAGCCAGTCATGGCCCACGGTACTGCCCGCCCGCCCGTCCCCCCGATCACCCCCAAGGACAGCCGCACCACCGCCAGCGCCGACCGCCTGGTGCTCGTGCTGGCCGGCAAGTCGGGCGGTGCGAAGTGAAGGAGATCATCGAGCTTCCGATCTTGGGCGTCGCCCGCCGTCACACCGAGGTGGCCTACCGAGTCCCCGCGCCCGTCACCACCGACACCGTGCGGGACCTGGTCCGGCAGAAGTGGTGCCGCCGGGTCCAGGTCTCCGACAGCCGGGGCGGCAACGCCGAGTTCCGCGCCCTGTGCGAGATCGACGGCACCCCGTTCGTGGTGACCGGCGAGATCGGGGGCCAGTGATGTTCGGCCTCGGCAAGAAGGACGAGCGGTCCGGCCAGCAACGCCGGGCCGAAGCCAACCGCCGAGCCGACCGCGCCGGGCGGGCCGCGATGGACCGCTACCCGTCCAGCCGCTCGACCACGGCCTGGCACCCAAGCACGACCCCCCGCGCCTGGTGGCGCTCCTCCTGACCGCCCGTCGGTGCGCACCCCGCACACCCGCCCGCACACCTCGGGTGTGCGGGGTGCGCACCCCCTCCGACCTGGAGTCTCCGAGTGATCGGCACCCTGATCCTGTTGCTCGCCGTCGCGGTCGACGCGGCGGTCGCCTACCTGGCCATCCGCGAACTCGTCCGCCGGGGCGGGTGGGGCCAGTGACCACCCCCACGCCCCCGCCCCCGAACTACGCACCGACCGCCGGCCTCTCCACCACCTGGTGGTCGCAGACCACCGCCGCCGTCTGGACGCCGGAGAACCTGGCCGCCGCCGACCGGGCCCAGCAGCGCACCGTCGAGGCCATCGACCGCGTGGGCCTGTACATCACCGAGACCCCCGAGGAACGGCGCAGCCGCCAGCGTCAGGAGGACGACGCGCGACGCGAGGCTGAGGGGGAGACCCCTCGTGAGCGTGCCCAGCGTCACCGTGCCGAGGACCGCAAGCGGCAGCACCTGGCGCAGCGACTGGCCACCCTGCCGTGGCGTCACGAACACACCGAGCGCGCCCGCCGGTTCCGGCGCTGGTGCACCCTCACCGCGCTGAGCGCCAGCGCCGGGTTCGCCGTCGGCCTGGTGCAGTGGGCCGCCTCCCTGCCCCTGGCGGTCGGCATCGGCACGTGGGCCGGCGCCTACGTCCTGGACTTGAAGGTGCGCGGCTGGGGGCGCACCCCGGTCTCGCAGGTGCGCGGCCCTGGCCGGGTGGTCGTGCTCGTCCTGGCGCGCGTCCCCGTCGCCTCGGCGCTGGCCGCCGTGTGCCACCTCTCTCCCCTGCTGGCCGCCACCGGCCACCTGCTCCACCACCACTGACACTCAAAGGAGTCGCTGACATGTTCGGAGCCATCGGGTCCGGCGGCATGATCCTGCTGATCGTCGTTGCCCTGGTCGTGCACAAGCGCGGCGGCGGCAAGCTGCAGCCGGTCAAGTCGCACCACGTCATCTACTGGGGCGCGGCGCTCGGGCTGCTGGCCGCCGGGGCGGGGCAGGCGCTGAGCCAGATCGGCACGGTGTCCACCACGATCAGCCAGTCCCTCAACGCGCAGTCCGGCACCGTCGGCCCGATCGGCGCCGGCGCGGTCGCCCTGATCCTGATCCTGATCGGGTTCGGCACCAAGCCGAGCATGGGCAAGGACCTGATCGTGGGCGTCGCACTGCCCGGCGCGCTCTCGACCGCCGGGGGCCTGCTGGCCATCCCCGTGACCATCCTGGCGTCCCTGCTGCACGGGTTCGGTGCCTGATGCGAGAGCTGTTCGAGGGCGTCAGCCTGGCCGCGTTCGCCCGGGGCAACCGCCGGATCATCGCGGCCGTGAAGGCACGCTCGACCGTCGCCGAGCCCGACCCGTGCAAGCACCCGGACCACAAGAAGCCCGCCCACGCTGAGCACTGCGCGAGCCACCCGGCACCCAAGGCCACCCCGGCCGACACGGAGCAGACGGAGCACCCGTTCGTGACCTGGGCGAAGCGGATCGGGGGAGCGGCCGGCGTTCTCGTGCTGCTGTGGCCGATGGTGGGGAAGTGGGTGCCAACCGTGGGCGCCGGGACCGTCACGCTGTGGGTGCTGGCCGCGCTGGTGATGGGTCAGGAGCAGGCAGCGGACGACTCCGCTGAGAAGGCCGGCCCGGCCGCGACCGCCGACTCCTCCCCCGAGGCCGACGACCAGGAGGACGACGAGATCCAGGACGCGCCCCCGGCCGCCACCCTCTACGCCCTGATCCGGCACGTCGCCGGACTGTCCGACCAGGGCACCGCAGCGCACCTCTCCCAGGTGATCGAGGAGGGCGAGAAGCGCTCCCTCCTGGGCGGCTGGGAAGTGGCCGACCTGAGCGACCATCTGGGCTCCCTCGGGGTGCCCGTGGTGGAGAAGAAGAAGCTGCACTTCTCGGGCCGTCAGCGGGTCCGCTCGGCGGTGCTGCTGGCCGCCCTTCCCCAGGCCGACCCGGCAGCCGTCCCGGCGGTCTCCAGCGGCGCCGCCTGAGACCCCTCCCCCGACCCGCTGCCGGTCCCCACCACCCGGGCCGGTAGGCCGGGTAGGAACCGCAGGTCAGAGCCGCCTACCGGCCGCCCTACCACCTCCCTACCGACCGCCCTACCCGACCCGCCTACCCCTCCCCCAAGAGGGGCGGGGCACCACCGGAGCCCCCGTCAGCACTCGCTGGCGGGGGCTCGGTCGTACCCCGGTCCTGCCGACCGCAGGCGCACGGGTGCGGGTCACGGACATGCCTCCGGCGGACCACCCGCCCCGAGGGAGGGGGCCCCGGTGATCTTGGGTGTGACCGGTGGGTGGGTGGTGCGGGCCGGTACGCGGGTCTCCCCCGGTGGACGCCTCCGAACCCTGCCACCCCCGACCACCACCACCCGGCCAAGCCCGGCCGAGACTTTCACCCGTTCCGCAAGCTCCACGGCTGAAACTCCCGTCCGGGTCGCCCGCCCGAGGGGCGGACGAGCCGGGAGGCGGCGGCCGGGCGCGGCCACCACCGCGAGCCGCCCACCGGGGGAGACCCGCGAGCCCGACCCTTTGGGGCAAGGACGATGGCGGGCCGAGCACGCGAAGGCCGGCCCCCGGCCCGGGTGTCCGCCTGGTCAGAACAAGGTTGGCTCCGGCTCGGCCTGGGCGGTGACCGCAGCCGTCCGGCCGCGCCTGGGCTTCGGGCGCCGCTCGCCGTACGCCAGCGCCACCTTCACCTCGTCCTCGATCAGGCGGTCCTCGTACGCGGCCTGACGGCACGCCGCCTTGCAGTACTTCGGCCGGCGCCCGGTCGGCTTCGGCGGCCTGAACGGCTCACCACACCACGCGCACGGCGACAGCCGGTCCCGGTCCCCCTGCTGCTGATCCTCGGTCATGGCCCGACCCTACTCGTTTCGTCAGTGATGAAACGGTGAGCGGCCGGACCGCCGAACCGGTCCCGTCACCGAGGGGGCGGGGAAGCCGTGGGCGCCTCGGACGCGAAGGGGTTCGTCCATGTGGGCGCCGGCGCTGCTGGCGGCATCGGGGCGAACAGCGGTGGCAGGTCGTTGATGAACAGCCCGAGGCGCACCACGACGACGACCAGGACGAGTGCGACGGCGCGGCCGGGCCACGTGCCCAGCAGCCAGCGCACGACGGACATCGGTGTCGGCGGCGGGGGCGGCGGGGTGGTGTCCCTGATCCACTCGCCCATCGGCACCCGTCCGTGGTGGACCGTGCGGCGGTGGCCGTCGCGCTCGGCCGTCGCCTCCCCCTCGCTGGTGTGGTGGCTGATGGTCTGGCACACCCCGCACCCGTAGACGTACATCGCTGCCCCTCCCCTGGTGCCCTCCGGGCCGCCATCCTCCCCGGCCTGCCCACCCGGTACGTGACCCACTCCCCCGGTACGTCACCCAGATCACGTACCGATCTCCCGACGGTCGCCGTGCGCACCTCGGGACCTGGGGGTGCACACCGGGGTGCGCACCCGCCCTGACCTGCGCTGGGGAGTTTTCGGCGCGGGCCTCGGACGAGAGCGCCCGGCCTGGCGGGAAGATGCGGGCATGGAACGACCCCGGTTCAGCCTGAAGGACGCCGCCGCCGCGTGCGGGGTGAGCGTGTCCACGATCCGCCGCTACCGCGAGGGCGGACGCTTCCCCGGCGCCGAGAAGGTGGACTCCGGCTGGCTGATCCCACTGGAGGACCTGCTGGCCGCCGGGCTGCGGGTGAACGCCCCGAGCGGCCCGGACGAGCAACCCGTGAGCGGGGTGAGCGACCTGAGCGAGGGTGAGCGCGCCCGCCTGCTCCGGGAGCTGGCCGACGCCCGGCACGCCCAGGCGCTCGCCGAGGCGGACGCCCGGCACCTGCGGGACACCGTGACTCGCCAGGATGCCCACCTGGGCGACCTGCGGCGGGCGATGCTCGCGCTCACCGCCGGACCCGCGAGCACCCCTGAGCCAGCCCAGGAACCTGCCCTGAGCGACGCTCACGAGCACCCGGTGAGCGTGCCCGAGCAACCTCGCTCGCGGTGGTGGGCGCGCGGCCGGTAGGGGCCCGCGCGGCACTCCTGCTGTGGCTCCTGCTGTGGCTCCTGCTGCAGCTCCCGATGTGACTCCTGATGTCTCGACCCACCCTCGGAGGCGTGGCGGCCATCTGTGCAGGTCAGGTGCCGTTCACCAAGGTTCGGAAATTCCGACATCCCTCTCCTGACCCTTCTTCCTTGCTGTTGGGGTGGCTGGTTGGTGCGGCGGGTCGGGTTCGGCGGGCCTGCGGCGCTGGTCGGTGGCGGCGTCCGGCGGGGGCCGGCCGCGCGCTGGGGGGGCGGTGCTTCCCGGCGCGAACGGCGGGCCGGGCCAACGCACGCACCGCGCGCCGGGGAGTGCCGACCTGGGCCTGGGTCGAGGGCGCGGCAAGCGGCCCTCGTACCACTGGAACCCGGCCACCGTGCGGTGCGCGGGGTGCGCACCGATGCGCACTACCGGCTCGGCCCGCTCCCCCGGCCACGGTCGCGCGGGTCGTAGCCGCGCGGCGGCGGGGTCGACTGCTGGGCGGCGGCGGAGGGGCCGGCCCTTTTCGAGGGCGGCGGCCTGGTGCTCGTCGTGCTCCGGGACTGGGCGGCGCGGGCGCGCTGACGCTGGGCCAGCTCGGCGCGCACCCGTTCCTCGGCGGCGGTGACCGCAGGCGGCAGCGTCTTGCGCAGCGCGGTCTCGGCGTCGACTGCGGCGACCGCCTGGCGGGCCTGGCCGACCGCGACCCGGGCGGCCTGCACCGTGCCGCCGGACTCGGCGCGCGTGACCTGGGCCTGGCCGATGTCGCCCTGGCGGGCGGCGCGCTCGAGTTCGGGCAGCTCCTGGACCAGGTGCTGCAGTTCGCGCACGGGATCCGCCACCCCGGGCGCTGCGGCCTGCGCCCGGGAGAGCGCCTGGGCCTGCTTGGCGAGCAGCTCGGTGGCGGCCAGCTCGGCGCGCTGGGCGAACTCCCGCGCTGCCTTGGCCATACCGGCTTGCTCGGCCTTGGTGGTGCCCAGTGCGGCGAGCACCAGGCGGCTTCGGCCGGCCTTCGTGGTCGCCTCGTCCGCGACCAGGCGCGCGGCGCGGGCGGCGCCGAGTTGCTGCTCGGCCTCGGCCTGGTGGCCGGCGGCCTCGCCCTGGTGGACGACGGCGGCCTCCAGCTGGGCGCGGTGCTCGGTGAGCGCGCGCTGCTGGGTGCCGGGCACGGTGCCGGACGCTATGCCGTCCAGGCGCATCGCGGCGGCGGTCGCCGCGTTCAGCGCGGCTTCGCACTCGGTCAGCGTGTGCTGCTCGACGGCGCGGCGGGAGGCGAGGGCGGCGGCGCCGAGCATGCCGTGGGGGCGCCGGTCCATGCGCTGGGCGGGGTCCGGCATCTCGGGTAGCGAGGGGCCGGCCTCCTCCGTGCCGTGCCGCGCGCGCAGGTCGGCGAGCAGCCGCGCGGCCGGGTCCGCGGTGGCCCCCGGCTCTTCCGCGGCTTCGCGAAGCCGCGGCCCGGTGCGAAGCCGCGGTGGCACCGGCGGCTGGTCCGGCGGCAGCGGGGGCTCGATCACTGCCTTGAGCCGGTTCCAGGACAGGTCCTTGGCGGCCTTCGAGGCGGTGATCCAGATCTGGGCGCCGTCGGCGTCCGTCCAGGTCGGCAGGCTGAACGAGTAGCCATTCATCCGGCCGTTGCTGGCCACGTTGGCGCGGAAGTCCACGCCCAGGTGGCGAAGCTCGGCCTCGAACGCCTCGCGGCCGGTCCCGGCGGCGGCCAGACGGGCGGTGCGGGCCAGGCGCCGGATGCGCAGCCGCTCCGGCTCCGGGGCCCCGCGCCGCTGGGATGCCGCGCGCTCCTGCCCGGAGACCTGGGGCGCCTTGCGGTCTGACCGCTCGTCGGCGTTCACCAGGGCGTGCCGGGCCTCCAGCGCCCGCACGATCGGCCGGGACTTGATCCAGTCGCCGTGGTCGTCCACGGTGCGGCCGTCCCACCCGACGCGCACCACGGTGAGGTGGATGTGGTCGTCGCCGTGCCGGACCGCGACCCACGGGCACCCGCCGAAGCCCATCTGGTTCACGTACTCGGTGGCGATCTCGGCGAACTCCGCGTCGGAGAGCACCCCGTCCTCGTCGGGCAGGCTCAGCGAGCAGCGCCAGATCGGTTGCTTGAGGTCACGCTGGGCGGCGTGCTGGTCCATCAGCGCCCCGACCTGGCGCCAGGTCCCGGGGACGTTGCCCGCGATGTACCGGGCGTTCTCATGTTCGTCCCGGCGGCCCGGCCCGAAGTCGTACGCCTGGGCGCGGCGGGCGCTCTTCCCCTTGGTGACCTTCCCGATCACGCGCCGTCGGCCCCGCCGTCGGGGCCGGCCTGATCGAGCGGCTTCATCCCGCGCACCACCAGAGCGGCGTTGCCGACCGCTTCGATCGCGGCTTCCAGCCGGTCAACGAGACCGACCGGCATCTCACCCTCACGGATGTTCGTCGCGTGGGCGATCTGGTTCAGGTTGTTGCCGATCGCGGCCAACTGCATGAACACCGCGTGGTTCACCTCGGGCAGCATCGGCACCTCGCCGGACAGGCCGGGCTGGCCGATCGCCTCATTCACCACGACCCGCACCCACGCCCCCAGCTCCTTGCGGCCGGTCGCCTCCCGGGCGGCCTGCCAGGCCGCCTCCTCCTCCGGCGACAGGTTCACCGAGTACCGGCGGTCACGCCGTCCGGCCGACGTCAGTCGGCCTCCCCGTGCTGGCACAGCCGGTCACCTCTCCTCGCTCGCGGGTGCCGCGACCGCGCCCCCCGGGCGCGGGCCGGCGGGCCCCTCGCCGCCAGCGGCGGCGGGGCCCCTCCTGCCCCGAAGCGTAGCGAGGAGGCGGGCGAGCAGGATCAAGCGCAGCGCCGATCCCTAGCTCGCTCCCCCGTAATCGGCTGAGCGGCTGCCTGCCCTCTGACCTGCGGGGGAGGCGCCTGACGGCCACTCGACTGAGCGCCCGTCACCCCAGCGACCGGGCCCCTCGGGCCCGGTCTCCGGCGCTTGCGCCGGAGGGATCGACCACCCGGCCGCACCCGCTGACGGCGCTCGGTCCCCCGGGGCCGGCGCCCGGTGTGCGCACCTCCGCCGGGCGGGTGCGCACCGGCGGAGGCACAGGTGCGCACCCGGTGCGCACCCGGGTGCTCGGGTCAGCAGCGGGCAGCGGCATCGGCGCTCTCCCGCTCCCTGATCCGGTCGAGGCCGGCGGCCAGCTCGTCGCGGCGTGCGGACTGCACGGCTCGGCGGGCCGCGAGGAACCGGTCCCGGGCATCGAGGAGCCGGGCGGCTTCCTGCTCCTGGTCGTGCTGGTCGACGGGGAGCTGAGGCTGGTCGGCCGTCACCTTCTGCGCGAGGGTGGCGCGGCGCTTCTCGGCGGCAGCCGCCCACTTCTCCGGGTTGCCGTCCCGCTGCTGGCGAAGGGCTTCATGCCGGGCCTGCTGGGCTTCGCGCTGGCCCTCGCGGCGCTGGAGCTGAACGGGGGTGATCCTGGCGTCCTGGCCGAGCGGCTGCTCGGGCCTCCAAAAGTCGGCCTTCGGCTGGAGCCCCCAGCTGATCAGCAGGCCGACGATGCCGGGCAAGCCGTAGGCGTCCCCGGCCATCCGCAGGTCGGCGCGGCGGCCCTTCACCCGGGCGATCTTGGCCTTGTAGGGCGTGCTCGCGATAGCCAGGTCGGGCAGTTCCTTGCGCCGCTCGGCGTCCTCCTCGGCTGGGATGTCCTCGTCCTTGCAGTCGTCCAGCGGGATGCCCGCCAGCTCCGCGAGGCGGGCCTTGAAGCCCTCGGTCCAGGTCAGGCACTGCCTGCCCTTGGTCGCCAACTCGTACTCCAGCCAGAGCTTGAGGGCCTCCTCGTTGCCGGTGGCGGCCAGGGCGGCGAGCTGGAAGGCGGTCAGGCCCTTGGCGCCACGGGCGAGCTTCATGTCCGCGCGGGTCATCTCGGCTGCGACGGGGCGGGCGGTGATCTTGCCGTCGACGACGTCCTTGTCCTGCACCTTGGCCAGGTACTTGACCAGGTTGAGCGGGACCTTGCCGTCGGCCTGGAGGATCACGGGGTCCACCCGGACGCCGTGCGCGCGGTCTGGGGTGGGGAGCTTGACGGTGCGGCAGCGGTCGGCCCACCGCTGGTAGAGCTGCTCTTG
The DNA here is from genome assembly GCF_009569385.1 of Streptomyces kaniharaensis. Taxonomy (NCBI): domain Bacteria; kingdom Bacillati; phylum Actinomycetota; class Actinomycetes; order Kitasatosporales; family Streptomycetaceae; genus Streptomyces; species Streptomyces kaniharaensis. Next base: position 144 of record NZ_WBOF01000014.1, on the reverse strand, counting down.
CAGCTCCTCGGCCTTCTCGCGGGTGGCGGGCTCCTCGGTCCACAGAAGGACGTGGAGGTGGCTGTGCCAGCCGTTCCCGCCGTAGGTGACCTCGATGGTGCGGGTGACCCCGGCGATGCCATGGCGGGCCTTCCAGCCCCGTTT
>NZ_WBOF01000013.1 GCF_009569385.1 Streptomyces kaniharaensis | reverse complement strand
GTGGTGGCCCTGTGGCTCAACGGCGTGATGCCGCTCGCCCTGGCGCTGGTGATCGGCCTGGGTTACGACGGCGCCTGGCTCGCCGCCCTCTCCTACGAACGCCGGTTGGCGGGGCAGGGCGACCACAACGCCAAGGTCACCGCGCTGGGCTGGATGTTCGGGGCGCTGACGACCGGGATGCTGGTCGTCCACGCGCTGACCAGCCCTCACACCGCGGGTGGCTCGCGGTCGCCTGGCTCCCGCTCGCCGCCAAATCGCTCTGGTGGCTCCACGGCGTGTGGGAGTCGACGGAGATCAGCCCGAAGGCCAAGTCGGAGATCCGCCGGGTCCTCCAGGACTCCCGCGACAACGCGGCGATCTCCCGGGCGGTGCTCAACGCCCAGACCCACGGCGAGCGGACCCGCATGGACTCCCTGTCCCGGGCCGGAGCGGCCGTGGCGAAGGCCCAGTCGAAGGCCGCCGAGCGCCTCTCCGGCGCCTGGCAGGAGTTGGCGGAGGTCAACGGGCAGGAGGACCAGGCGCCGGTGTTGGAGCGGCTGGGCGCCCCGGCGGCGCCCGCCTGGGAGCTGCCGGTGTGGACGCCGGTCTCCGCGCTCCGCCCGACCGCTGTTCTCTCCGGCGGAGACCCGGCGGATATCCGCCCGCAGCCCGCTACCGCCCAGGTCAGCGCCACGCAGCCGTCCGGCGGTCCCCGCCCGGAGACCGAGCAGCTTCCGCTCCCGGCCAACCTCGTTGCCTCGGTGAGCGCCGGAGCCCCGGCGCCGAAGGCCGCGAGCGTGGCCTCCCTGGTCCGCCTCGCCGTGGCGGAGGTCGGCGACGACCCAAAAGCGGTGACGGCCTGGGTGAGCGCCAGGACGACGAAGCCGGTGCGGCCGGACACGGTCGCCCGGGAGATCCGCAGCACGAGGAACACCCCCACCAACACCAAGGCCGGCGGCTTCGGGTTCGCCGCCGGGAGGAGCTGACCATGGCCGAGCCGCGCTACTACACCACCGCCGAGAAGGCCAAGCTCGCCTGGCTGGTCGGCCGGGCCGCCGCCGGGGGCGACCGCGCCAAGATCGGCGCCAAGATCGACGAGATCCAGGCGGAGGCGGTGGCCCGCGAGGAGGCCGAGGACGCCGCCCGCGAGAAGGCCAAGCAGGACGCCCGGGAGGCGAAGGCGAAGGCCCAGGCCGAGCGCCGCGCGAACCGCTGGTTCTGATCGACCATCAGGGGCGGGCCCGAGGGGGCCCGCCCCGTACTACCCGAACCACCTCGAAGGAGAGCACCATGCGCAAGTCCGTGATCAAGACCACCCCGATCGGCCTGCGGGCGGGCGACACCCTCCGGGACACCGGGGCGGTCGTTGACCACATCGTGACCGGCGTCGCTGCTGGCCGGATCGACGTGGTGACCGACAGGGGCACCCGCCGTATGAGCTCCACCCACATCGTCAGCGTCATCCGCTAACCACCCCGAGGAGATCCCCATGGACACCACCACCCGCGAAGCGCTCGTGGCCTTCCAGCGGCTCCGTACCGCACTCGCCGTCGTCGCCCTGGACCCCGCGCGGCGGGCCCGTGCGACGGATTTCACGGCCCCGCTCCAGGTCCTGGCCGAGGAGGCCAACGCCAAGATGACCGCCGCCGGATTCCTGGACGCGTCCGGGCCGACCGTCACCACGCAGGAGATCGAGGCGCTGATCCGTCAGGCCGGGCTCACCGCCCTCTGACCAACCCCGGGGCGGGCCCGGCCGGGCCCGCCCCGCCCCACCAGAGAGGAGCACGACATGAGCAGCATCCAGGTAGGCGACGAGGTCGAGGTGACCTCGGGCCGGTACGCCGGTGGTCGGGGCCGGGTCGTCTGGGTCGGGCCGGAGGACGTCGAGATCCGGGGGCTGATCGGCTGGTTGGCCGAGGCGTTCTGTTCCCTGCCGCGCGTCCGCCCCGCCGACCTGCGCCGGATCGGCCCCGCCGACCGGGCCTGACCGACCACCCACCAGGGGAGGCCCACCGGCCGCCCCTCCCGCACGAAGGAGAGACCCCCTGATGAGTGAGACCCCGCGCCGAACGCTGCACCACTACCCGGCGTTCACCGCCCCCACAGCGGCCGAGGCCTACGCGGACGCCCCCGACCTGGACCAGGAGGCGGAGGTGCTGGCCCGGCTCTCCCAAGATCCGGAGCTGGACGGCTGCCGGGAGATCGCCCTCCGGGAGGCGGCATTGGCCGACCGGCGGTGGTGGCGGAGCCGGACCGAGCTGGACGGCCTACTCGCCGAGTCGGCGGCGTACGCGCTCCAGCAGCGCGACCGGCTTCACCCGGAGGACGTCCAGGGTCCGATCGGCCCGGACAGCATCGAGTGGGACGCCCCCGGTGGGACCCGGGCCTACGTCCGCCAGGAGTACTGGCACTGGCACAACGTCCCGCCGGGCTGCGGCCCGTGCCCGCCGGAGGACCCGTGCCCGTGGCACGCGGAGCACGGCACCCGCTGAACGGGTGACCGAGAAGAACCGAAATCCGTGGGCCATCTGTCGCAGGTGGCGCGCACACTGACAGATCACCTGCTGATCTCTGATCAACGAGGGGACGCCGGGCGGGGGTGACGCCCCGCCCGGCAGCAGGCTCCCCAAGGCAATGGAGAGGAGAGCACCACATGGCCATCCTGGCAGCCGCGAGAGGCGTCCACAGCGCCGTATCCGGCCTCGCTCAGGTGTCGCCCTCCGCGCACCCGTCCGGCCCCGCTACGGGCACCCCAGCGCCCGCCGGTAACGGCACCGGCAACGCCATCGCGGGCGCGATCTGGAGCGTCATCGAGTGGATCGGCAAGGTCACCCACCTGACCCCGCTCGGCGTGCTGCTGGCGCTCGGCGGGATCGGCTGGCTGATCAGCCAGATGCCGAAGCTGCCCAAGCGCACCGCCCAGCAGAAGGCGACCGACGAGGCGATCGGCAAGGCCGGAAAAGCCACCGCGGCTTGCCTCGGCCGGTTCCTCACCGGGCGCCCGATCAGCGCGAAGACCGCCGCCGCGAAGAAGGCCGGCGGAGCGTCGTTCTGGAACAACGCGCTGCCCGAGCCGGAGCCGCTGTCCGCGCCCCCGGCCGCGATGGGCGCCATCGCCCTGCCCGGCCCGGCGACCGGCCCCGACTTCCGCGAGGTCCTGGCCGACCGACTCACGGACTTCCAGGACTGGGTGGCCACCCTGCCGGTGCCCCGCCTCCTGGTGCAGCTCTCCGACGTCGGCACGATCGTGGCCTACTACCTGGCCGTGGCCGGGCGCTGGCTGGCCCGGGGCGTGCGCGGCGTGCTGATGCTGCCCGTCGCCCTGTGGCGCGGCGTGGCCTCCTACGGCCGGTGGGCGTACGTCTCCGTGCTGACCGTGCGCGCGGCCGTCCCGGGCGTGTGGGCCCTGTACGAGGTGGCCCCGGGCCGCACCCAGGCCGGCCTTTTGGTGGTCGGCCTGGGTGCCGTGGTCGGCGCGGCCACCGGCCCGGACGGTCAGGGGCACTGGCACGCTCCCCGCCCCTCCGACGACAAGGTGTACGGCCCGGCCCTGTGGGCGATGCTCAAGGCCGCCCTGCACCTGGCCCCGGAGGCGCAGAAGGAGGAGTGGCTGACCATCCCGGACCGCCTGGAGGACGAGGGCGCCCAGGTGATCCTTGCGCTCCCGGAGCACTTCCTCGGCAGCCCCAGGGAGCGCCAGGGCCTGGACGAGATCGTGAACACCCGCCTGCCCGGCGACTGGGTGAGCGAGTGGCGCCTCATGGCCGGTGGCCACCGCGCGGTGTGGACCGCCCGGCGGGCGGCGCGGGAGCTGGTCGGCGACGAGGCGACGTACGGGCCGGCCTTGTGGCCGATCCTGCGCGACCGCCTCGGCCTGGACGAGGAGGCCGACCTGATGGAGGACTGGCTGACCATCCCGGCCGACCTCTCCGACCGCGAATCCATCGTGCGCCTGGTGCTCCCGCTGCACTTCGTCGGCGGGGAGCTGGACCGCACGGACCTGACCACCCTGATCAACCTCAAGCTGCCCGGGGACTGGGTGGCGAAGTGGAGCATCAAGGCCGGGCAGCAGGACGGCGACCACTGGGTCGAGTGGACCCACCGACCCCCGGCGCCCCCCAAGCCCGCGTGCCCGGATTTCCTCGACTTCTACGACCCGCGCATCCAGGAGGCCATTTTCGGATGCGCGCCCGGAGAGGTCGTCATCGGCATGGACGCCTTCGGCGACATCGTGAAGAAGGTACTCGGCGGGGATACCGCGCACTGGGTGCTCTCAATTGGCACCGGAGGCGGTAAGTCCAACCTGATCCAGTTCATCATCGCGCAATTGGTGTACCAGGGTTGGACGGTCTTCGGCATCGACCCGAAGCGTAATTCGATCGCCTGCTACAGCGGGCTGCCCGGCTTCTACCTCCGCAACGATCCGTCGTCCGCCGGTGTCCGCGACATGCGCAAGATGTTCGGCTGGTTCAAGGAAATTGCCGAGGCGCGTCAATACGTCCAGCTCCGTGACCCGAACGTGAAGTTCCCCGGCATGGTATTCGTCCTGGAAGAGGCCGGAGAATTCTCCGACTTGTCGAAGTCGTGGTGGGACCGGAATAAGCCCAAGGGTGCCCGAGTCGGTGACCCGTTCTGGGCGGAACTCGCCTCCACCCTCCGTACCGCCCGGAGCGTCAACGGGCACGTCCTCGGGGTATTCCAGGATCTGCGCGACGACAAGACCGGCAACCAGGGTATTTCCGTCCTTTTCCCCGAGATCATCATGGGGAAGTACAAGGACAAGCAGTGGGAGCGCATTATCGGTGGGCGCATGATGGACATTGCCGGAAATGACCGGCCGGGGACTCCTCGGGCGGGTTGCAGCTGGGCACCTGGACCCACACGCGTTCGCCGTTGACGTTGACCAGGATGCGCCCGGCCTGGTCATTTCCGGCAATGTCCATCATGCGCCCACCGATAATGCGCTCCCACTGCTTGTCCTTGTACTTCCCCATGATGATCTCGGGGAAAAGGACGGAAATACCCTGGTTGCCGGTCTTGTCGTCGCGCAGATCCTGGAATACCCCGAGGACGTGCCCGTTGACGCTCCGGGCGGTACGGAGGGTGGAGGCGAGTTCCGCCCAGAACGGGTCACCGACTCGGGCACCCTTGGGCTTATTCCGGTCCCACCACGACTTCGACAAGTCGGAGAATTCTCCGGCCTCTTCCAGGACGAATACCATGCCGGGGAACTTCACGTTCGGGTCACGGAGCTGGACGTATTGACGCGCCTCGGCAATTTCCTTGAACCAGCCGAACATCTTGCGCATGTCGCGGACACCGGCGGACGACGGATCGTTGCGGAGGTAGAAGCCGGGCAGCCCGCTGTAGCAGGCGATCGAATTACGCTTCGGGTCGATGCCGAAGACCGTCCAACCCTGGTACACCAATTGCGCGATGATGAACTGGATCAGGTTGGACTTACCGCCTCCGGTGCCAATTGAGAGCACCCAGTGCGCGGTATCCCCGCCGAGTACCTTCTTCACGATGTCGCCGAAGGCGTCCATGCCGATGACGACCTCTCCGGGCGCGCATCCGAAAATGGCCTCCTGGATGCGCGGGTCGTAGAAGTCGAGGAAATCCGGGCACGCGGGCTTGGGGGGCGCCGGGGGTCGGTGGGTCCACTCGACCCAGTGGTCGCCGTCCTGCTGCCCGGCCTTGATGCTCCACTTCGCCACCCAGTCCCCGGGCAGCTTGAGGTTGATCAGGGTGGTCAGGTCCGTGCGGTCCAGCTCCCCGCCGACGAAGTGCAGCGGGAGCACCAGGCGCACGATGGATTCGCGGTCGGAGAGGTCGGCCGGGATGGTCAGCCAGTCCTCCATCAGGTCGGCCTCCTCGTCCAGGCCGAGGCGGTCGCGCAGGATCGGCCACAAGGCCGGCCCGTACGTCGCCTCGTCGCCGACCAGCTCCCGCGCCGCCCGCCGGGCGGTCCACACCGCGCGGTGGCCACCGGCCATGAGGCGCCACTCGCTCACCCAGTCGCCGGGCAGGCGGGTGTTCACGATCTCGTCCAGGCCCTGGCGCTCCCTGGGGCTGCCGAGGAAGTGCTCCGGGAGCGCAAGGATCACCTGGGCGCCCTCGTCCTCCAGGCGGTCCGGGATGGTCAGCCACTCCTCCTTCTGCGCCTCCGGGGCCAGGTGCAGGGCGGCCTTGAGCATCGCCCACAGGGCCGGGCCGTACACCTTGTCGTCGGAGGGGCGGGGAGCGTGCCAGTGCCCCTGACCGTCCGGGCCGGTGGCCGCGCCGACCACGGCACCCAGGCCGACCACCAAAAGGCCGGCCTGGGTGCGGCCCGGGGCCACCTCGTACAGGGCCCACACGCCCGGGACGGCCGCGCGCACGGTCAGCACGGAGACGTACGCCCACCGGCCGTAGGAGGCCACGCCGCGCCACAGGGCGACGGGCAGCATCAGCACGCCGCGCACGCCCCGGGCCAGCCAGCGCCCGGCCACGGCCAGGTAGTAGGCCACGATCGTGCCGACGTCGGAGAGCTGCACCAGGAGGCGGGGCACCGGCAGGGTGGCCACCCAGTCCTGGAAGTCCGTGAGTCGGTCGGCCAGGACCTCGCGGAAGTCGGGGCCGGTCGCCGGGCCGGGCAGGGCGATGGCGCCCATCGCGGCCGGGGGCGCGGACAGCGGCTCCGGCTCGGGCAGCGCGTTGTTCCAGAACGACGCTCCGCCGGCCTTCTTCGCGGCGGCGGTCTTCGCGCTGATCGGGCGCCCGGTGAGGAACCGGCCGAGGCAAGCCGCGGTGGCTTTTCCGGCCTTGCCGATCGCCTCGTCGGTCGCCTTCTGCTGGGCGGTGCGCTTGGGCAGCTTCGGCATCTGGCTGATCAGCCAGCCGATCCCGCCGAGCGCCAGCAGCACGCCGAGCGGGGTCAGGTGGGTGACCTTGCCGATCCACTCGATGACGCTCCAGATCGCGCCCGCGATGGCGTTGCCGGTGCCGTTACCGGCGGGCGCTGGGGTGCCCGTAGCGGGGCCGGACGGGTGCGCGGAGGGCGACACCTGAGCGAGGCCGGATACGGCGCTGTGGACGCCTCTCGCGGCTGCCAGGATGGCCATGTGGTGCTCTCCTCTCCATTGCCTTGGGGAGCCTGCTGCCGGGCGGGGCGTCACCCCCGCCCGGCGTCCCCTCGTTGATCAGAGATCAGCAGGTGATCTGTCAGTGTGCGCGCCACCTGCGACAGATGGCCCACGGATTTCGGTTCTTCTCGGTCACCCGTTCAGCGGGTGCCGTGCTCCGCGTGCCACGGGCACGGGTCCTCCGGCGGGCACGGGCCGCAGCCCGGCGGGACGTTGTGCCAGTGCCAGTACTCCTGGCGGACGTAGGCCCGGGTCCCACCGGGGGCGTCCCACTCGATGCTGTCCGGGCCGATCGGACCCTGGACGTCCTCCGGGTGAAGCCGGTCGCGCTGCTGGAGCGCGTACGCCGCCGACTCGGCGAGTAGGCCGTCCAGCTCGGTCCGGCTCCGCCACCACCGCCGGTCGGCCAATGCCGCCTCCCGGAGGGCGATCTCCCGGCAGCCGTCCAGCTCCGGATCTTGGGAGAGCCGGGCCAGCACCTCCGCCTCCTGGTCCAGGTCGGGGGCGTCCGCGTAGGCCTCGGCCGCTGTGGGGGCGGTGAACGCCGGGTAGTGGTGCAGCGTTCGGCGCGGGGTCTCACTCATCAGGGGGTCTCTCCTTCGTGCGGGAGGGGCGGCCGGTGGGCCTCCCCTGGTGGGTGGTCGGTCAGGCCCGGTCGGCGGGGCCGATCCGGCGCAGGTCGGCGGGGCGGACGCGCGGCAGGGAACAGAACGCCTCGGCCAACCAGCCGATCAGCCCCCGGATCTCGACGTCCTCCGGCCCGACCCAGACGACCCGGCCCCGACCACCGGCGTACCGGCCCGAGGTCACCTCGACCTCGTCGCCTACCTGGATGCTGCTCATGTCGTGCTCCTCTCTGGTGGGGCGGGGCGGGCCCGGCCGGGCCCGCCCCGGGGTTGGTCAGAGGGCGGTGAGCCCGGCCTGACGGATCAGCGCCTCGATCTCCTGCGTGGTGACGGTCGGCCCGGACGCGTCCAGGAATCCGGCGGCGGTCATCTTGGCGTTGGCCTCCTCGGCCAGGACCTGGAGCGGGGCCGTGAAATCCGTCGCACGGGCCCGCCGCGCGGGGTCCAGGGCGACGACGGCGAGTGCGGTACGGAGCCGCTGGAAGGCCACGAGCGCTTCGCGGGTGGTGGTGTCCATGGGGATCTCCTCGGGGTGGTTAGCGGATGACGCTGACGATGTGGGTGGAGCTCATACGGCGGGTGCCCCTGTCGGTCACCACGTCGATCCGGCCAGCAGCGACGCCGGTCACGATGTGGTCAACGACCGCCCCGGTGTCCCGGAGGGTGTCGCCCGCCCGCAGGCCGATCGGGGTGGTCTTGATCACGGACTTGCGCATGGTGCTCTCCTTCGAGGTGGTTCGGGTAGTACGGGGCGGGCCCCCTCGGGCCCGCCCCTGATGGTCGATCAGAACCAGCGGTTCGCGCGGCGCTCGGCCTGGGCCTTCGCCTTCGCCTCCCGGGCGTCCTGCTTGGCCTTCTCGCGGGCGGCGTCCTCGGCCTCCTCGCGGGCCACCGCCTCCGCCTGGATCTCGTCGATCTTGGCGCCGATCTTGGCGCGGTCGCCCCCGGCGGCGGCCCGGCCGACCAGCCAGGCGAGCTTGGCCTTCTCGGCGGTGGTGTAGTAGCGCGGCTCGGCCATGGTCAGCTCCTCCCGGCGGCGAACCCGAAGCCGCCGGCCTTGGTGTTGGTGGGGGTGTTCCTCGTGCTGCGGATCTCCCGGGCGACCGTGTCCGGCCGCACCGGCTTCGTCGTCCTGGCGCTCACCCAGGCCGTCACCGCTTTTGGGTCGTCGCCGACCTCCGCCACGGCGAGGCGGACCAGGGAGGCCACGCTCGCGGCCTTCGGCGCCGGGGCTCCGGCGCTCACCGAGGCAACGAGGTTGGCCGGGAGCGGAAGCTGCTCGGTCTCCGGGCGGGGACCGCCGGACGGCTGCGTGGCGCTGACCTGGGCGGTAGCGGGCTGCGGGCGGATATCCGCCGGGTCTCCGCCGGAGAGAACAGCGGTCGGGCGGAGCGCGGAGACCGGCGTCCACACCGGCAGCTCCCAGGCGGGCGCCGCCGGGGCGCCCAGCCGCTCCAACACCGGCGCCTGGTCCTCCTGCCCGTTGACCTCCGCCAACTCCTGCCAGGCGCCGGAGAGGCGCTCGGCGGCCTTCGACTGGGCCTTCGCCACGGCCGCTCCGGCCCGGGACAGGGAGTCCATGCGGGTCCGCTCGCCGTGGGTCTGGGCGTTGAGCACCGCCCGGGAGATCGCCGCGTTGTCGCGGGAGTCCTGGAGGACCCGGCGGATCTCCGACTTGGCCTTCGGGCTGATCTCCGTCGACTCCCACACGCCGTGGAGCCACCAGAGCGATTTGGCGGCGAGCGGGAGCCAGGCGACCGCGAGCCACCCGGCGGTGTGAGGGCTGGTCAGCGCGTGGACGACCAGCATCCCGGTCGTCAGCGCCCCGAACATCCAGCCCAGCGCGGTGACCTTGGCGTTGTGGTCGCCCTGCCCGCCAACCGGCGTTCGTAGGAGAGGGCGGCGAGCCAGGCGCCGTCGTAACCCAGGCCGATCACCAGCGCCAGGGCGAGCGGCATCACGCCGTTGAGCCACAGGGCCACCACGGCGACGGTCAGCACCGCCGAGACGACGGTCACCGCCAGAGCCGGAGCCGCGAGCCAGGCCCGGCCCGCCGTGCGTCGCAGAGAGGTGTTCATCGGGCACCGTCCTCGAACTCCACGGCCAGCACCAGCGCCTCGTTCCAGCGGTCGCAGTCGGCGAGCATCACGGCGGTGGAGGTGCAGCCGCAGGTACCGGCCCAGTGGGCGGCGGCGGCCTTCTCCTGGATGGCGAACAGCGCGCTCTCCTCGGCCCGCCGCAGCCAACCGGCCAGCAGCTCGAAGGAGCCGAGCAGCATGCCGACCGCCACCAGCTCGGCCACGACCAGCTCCGCCCAGAACGGCGCGTCGAAGTGGGCCATGAAGGCACCGGCCGCACCAGCGGCGGCGGCGGCGAACAGCGCGGCCACCAGGACGGCCAAGCGCTGCGGGGTGAGGGCCCGCCAGACGAGGCCGGCCTTCGGGGCCTTCGGCTGGGGGCGGGCTTCTGGACGGGCGTGCCACCGGCGTAGCTCATCGGGCACCCCCGACGATCGCGGCGGCCTGGGCGAGCTGGGTGAAGGTCTGGGCCAGCTGGGCCTGGGCGGCCCCGAGGGCGACCAGCGCGGCCCGCCCCTCGTTGGTGTGCCCCATGCCGCTGGCGGCGTTGGACAGCGTCGCGTCGGCCCGCTCCGCGAGCTGGAGACCGCGCCGGAGCATCTGGGCGGCGAAGTCGCGGTCGTCGCTCATCGGGCACCGTCCTGGGGCCAGATGACGCTGATGCCGGAGCCGCGCTCCAGGACGACCGGCTCGGGGGCCGGGGCCGGGGTCGGCTCGGGCGCCGGGGACGGGTTCGGGGCGGGGGCGGGCACGGACGTGCCGGGCCCCTGGGTACGATCCATCACGGATCGCCCTCCTGTCGTCTCAGGGGGTGGTCAAGGCCCTGAGCAGGTGTTTGCCGCACCGGCTCGGGGCCGCTCCCGTTTGGGAACGGCTCCACCATGACACGTTATTTCGCAGCGCACAAGTGTGTTGCGTAGCGAGTCATGACGGTATGATCCCCGCATGGACATTCCGGAGGTAGCACAAGCTGCCGCACTCGCAGAGGTAGCAAAGCTGGGTCACGACAGGGGCGAACTGCTACGGCAGGCGGACGAGTTGCTGACCCGCATCAAGCCCGCCGCCGTGAAGGCCGTACAGGCTGGCGCGGGGCGCAACCGCGTACGAGAGCTGGCGGGAGTCTCCACCACGCTCTGGTACGAGTGGCTGGACGAGGCGGGCATCCAGGTCCGCCCCAGGGCGGCGAAGAAGACCGCCACGAAGAAGGCCACTACCAGCCGGAAGCGGGAGACCTCGTGACCGACCGCCTGCCCCAGCCCGCCGACATGTCGCACGCGATGCTGATCGGCCTCTTGATGCACCTCGGCGGCAGCTTCGACATGCCCGCCGACGCCCTCTCGGTCGATGCCCTCGGCACGCCGGACGGCACGTTCCACGCCGTTGAGCTGGGGATCTTGGAGGATGGGCAGGTTCGCCTGTCCGTCGTTCCCCGGCCGCACGGAGAGGGTGCAGGACTCCAGTTCCGCAACGGGGAGTAACCTCAGCCCCACGAACGGCGATTGACCCCACACAAGACGAAACCCGCCCCCCGGACCCTCACTTGGTGCCGTAACCAGGAGAGGGGTCGTAATCCGGAAGGCGGGCCCTAGACGGTGTCGAGTGTAGGTGACCACGCGTCCCGACACACCATGGCACCGGGAGAGGGCGTACCTTGCCCACCCGAAAGAAGTCGGCCCCGATCCCCCGCCAGCAGGGCGAGGGCACCGTTTCCCAGCTCGACCGTGACGGCGTTCCGGCGGGCTGTATCCAGATCCCCGGCATGCGGCTGGGGTGGTTCTACCGCCTGAACGACCGGATGGTCCTGCACCAGCACCGGCCTGGGTCCCCGCTGCTGCACGTCGGGCAGGCGCCGAAGGTCACCTCCGTGATCGCGCACCTGACCGACGACGGCGAAGACATCCGCACTGAGTACCTGGTCGTCGGCCGCCGTCAGCGTCGCCCCCGGATCATCACGGAAGACGAACTCGACCGGGGCACCTGGGCGTCGAAGACCGGCAGCCGCCGGCCGACCGGCCCGGACGAGAAGCACGCGTTCGCCAAGGCCATGCGCATGCAGGCGGAGGACGCCCCCGAGGTCCCCGCCCGCACGTACTACACCGACGAGGGCGACCTCGTGCTTCCCGAGGCGGACGCCCAGCTCTACGGCTACGGCACCCTGTGCGGGTCCGAGAAGGCCGCCCGCGACGCGTGGGAGGAGACCGGCGCGTACGCGGTCGTGGACCCCAAGGCCGCGCTGGTGATGGGCGCGATGTTCTCCGGCCCGATGCTCGATTCCCTGGGCGTGCTGGCGCACATCCTGAACCTCCACGGGCCCGGCCAGCAGGGCAAGTCCACGATGATGTTCGTCTGCGCGGCCCTGTTCGGGAACATCAAGCCGCGCCGACAGCGGCTGCTGATGACGTGGAACGCCAGCAAGCAGGGCATCACCCAGGACCTGCGCGGGCGCGGCTACCTGCCGCTGTGCCTGGACGAGCACAGCAGCAGCGGGCGCACCCCGCAGCAGTCCAGCTCGGAGTTCTCCCAGATCTGCGCGGGCTGCCTGCGCTCGACCGGCACGGTCGACGGCGGCATCCGGGAGATGGACGGCTTCTGGCTGTCGATCCTGCTGTCCAGCTCCAACCTGCCGTTGAAGTTCGAGGGGCAGACCGAAGACCTGGCCTCGCGCCTGCTGGAGATCAAGGCGCCGTTCTTCCCGAACGCGTGGGTGGACCTGGACGGCAACGCGGTCGGCGCCGACCACAAGGGCGCCGAGCACGTCTCCAAGCGACTCAAGCGACTGGCCAGGGACCACGGCGGGTGGCCGCTGGAGTGGCCCGCAAGGCTGGCGCCTTCACCGCCGAGAAGCTGAAGGAGGCCCGGCGGGCGCACCTGGAGCTGTGCGCCAAGTACATGCCGCGCACGGCGGTATCCCGACACGATCGCCGAGATTCACATGGCGTGGGTGGTCGGCGCTCACGTCCTGGCGAGGCCATCGGCGTGCCGGCCTGGGCGAGGCTGCCGAGCGCGCTGCCGCCGAGCGGCTGAAGGCGGCGATCGAGGCTGCGGCGGAGACGAACGTGCCGGAGGGCGAGCTGCTGTGGCGGGCGCTGGACGCGATGCGCCTGGACGTTGCGGCGTTCCGGAGATGGAGGA
>NZ_WBOF01000012.1 GCF_009569385.1 Streptomyces kaniharaensis | reverse complement strand
CCCGGTCCTGGACAGCTCGGGCAAGCCCCGGCGGACGCCTGGGGCGTATCAGGCGATGCTGACCGCCCCGGCCTTCTACGGCCGGGCTGCCCGCCGGGGCAAGCGGCCCGAGGGTGGCATCCGTCACCGGATCGGGTACGTCGGCATGGCGCGGGCCTCCGAGGTCACTCGATCGAAGGAAAACGGCTGGCACCCGCACATGAACCTCTTGGTTTTCCTTGGCGGGCGGCTCGTCGGGACTCCGGCCAAGGGCACCGTGGTCAAGCACTTCAAGCCCGGACAGAAGTCGCTGGCGATGTGGGAAACCTGGCTGCGTGACCTGTGGTCCGGTGCCCTGGGCAAGGCTGACCCGTCCTACAAGCCCTCGACCGAGTGCGAGATCCGCGACTGCAAGTGCGACGGCAAGGGCCACGGCGTGAAGGTTCAGATCGTGAGGTCGGCGGACGACGCTGCCCTGATCGACTACCTGACCAAGGTGCAGGACGGGAAGAAGCCTGCCGACTCGGTGACCGCCGACCTGAAGGCGGCGACCGGGGCCGCGATGGAGACGACCCGCGCCGACACCAAGCGGTACACCGGCCACAGCGTGACCCCGTTCCAACTGCTCTACCGGCTGTGGGACATCGAGTCGGCGGGGACCGACCCGGAGCAGGCCGAGGGCTACGGCACCCCCACCCAGTGCCGGGCCTGGTGGGCGGAGTACGAGCAAGCCATGGCCGGACGCCGGGCGATCGAGTGGACGCGCGGCCTGCGGCGTCACGTCCGGATGGACGGCGACGACTCCGAGGAGCGCGACCGTGAGTTCATCTACGAGCAGGAAAAGAATCAGAAGCTGGTCGGCGGCATCGCGATGACCGCCGACGCACACGGCTTCGTGGTCCGCGCTGACGCTGAGCTAGACGTGCGGGCCACGGTCGAGGCTGAGTGCTACGACTCGGCGGCCGACGTCGTCGCCGGTCTCGGCGGCCGGGCCGATCACGTCCGTGTGCTCACCGCCGAGCAACTGGCCGAGGTTCAAGAGGCACTGTTCGCCCGCCTCAAGGCCCGGCAGGAAGAGCGAATGCGGCAGGCCCGCATCGCCGCGTACGAGGCCGACCAGGCGGCCAAGGATGCGGCCCGGCGACAGCTCGCCGGGGCGCTCGGGCGGCTGCTGGCCCGTCGCTCCTGACGGGCCCTGACCGGCCCTCCGGGGCCGGTCCTCTCCCCCGCCCGGAGCGAAGCGAGGACGGGCGAGCACACCCAAGCGAAGCGCGGGGGTATAGCTCGCTTCCGAGTCTTCCGGGCGTCACTTAGCCACCGACCCGCACGACTCGGACGGCACCCACGTGAGGGGGTGGGGGGTTCTGCCGTCGAGAGGGCCCCCCAGGGCCCGACCGCCGGCGGGTTCCCCCACCCCCGACCCTGACCCACCAACGCAGAAGCCCCCGGAGCCTTCAGGCTCCGGGGGCTTCGGTTTGAGCGGGCTTGGCTACAGCGTCAGGTGCAGGATCACCAGGACGACCAGGGCCAGGCCCCGAGCGGTCACGTCGATGCTGATGCGGATGTGCATGGTTCCCCTCTCCGGCGTCCACTCTGAACGCCCGAGAGCAGGCTAGACCACTTGTGTCAATCTGAATCAGCCGGTTCGGGATGCTCCTGGCCGTGGTCCCCAATCTGGCCCGCACTTGGCCTGCGCCAGCAACCACCCCCCGGTTCTGTGGGGGGTTCCCTCCGGTCGGGCGGCGGGCGAAGCCCTAGTACGCCGGTCGTCGGGGCGTCCAGGCTCGCCGCTTGCGGCGACCGCGCTTGCGCGGCTTGGCCTGGATGCCTCGGCGGCTGGTGTGCTTGCCTCTGGCGCTGTCTGGCCGGAGGGAACCCCCCACAGAACCCCTACGAGCCCAACCACCCACTCAGCCGCAGACACCGACGGTGCCCCCTCCCCTCTGGGAGCGGTGGCCCGCCGGAGGCATCTGGTTCTGACCCTGGCTTGCCGATCGGCCGCAGCCGGGGAATGGACTTGACGCATGTCGAAACCTCCCCCATAGTTAACGCATGCCGAAACCGAACCTCGGGGGTCGGCCAGAGATCGGCCCCAAGGTCGAGATCCGACTACCCGCAGACATCGCCGCTCGGATTGCCGAGCTAGCCAAGGAAGAGGGGGTGAACCGCTCGGAGATGATCCGCCGCCTACTGCGGGAAGCGCTCGCCGCTCACACGTAGGGGCCCTCCCGCCCCTTCGCCTCAACTGTGCAACATCGCAGGTCAGAGGCGGTTGCGGGGCTCAACACGCGCCGTTGCTGCAACAACGGCGCAACCACAACCAAACAAAGCGGGCCGGACCCGCTGCAACGGAATCCGGCCCTATCCACGAACCGCTTGGAGGCAACCTCGTGGACAAGACCCAAGGATCGTCGGCGGCTGCGGCCGTCGCCAAATCCGTGACCAACACGCTCGACGCGCTTACCCCGGCCTTCGCCCCGTTCGCGGCCCGCTGGGACGCTGAGGCGGACCGCCGGGCCAAGCTCCGCACGCCGGAACACCTCAAGGCGCTGATGGACGCACAGCGGGCCCACAACTCGGCCCGCTCGACTGCGGCCAGGGCACAGAGCCAGCGGGCGGCGGCCCGCAAGGAGAGCAAGAACCCGTTCGGGACGGCCCGCCGGGCGGCGGCCACAGCGGACCGTGCGGCCCGTCAGCACAAGAGCGAGACAAAGACGGCGCTCAAGGGCGCCCGCCGGGATTACCCGGTCACGCTGGGAACGTTGGCGGTCCGGACTCACACGCTCCACGTGGTGACCTCCTCGGCGGCCTCCTGGCTGCTGTCGTCGTCGCACGACTTGACCACCTGGCCCCTGCTGGCCTCCGCCGGTCTGGTCGGCCTCAACGCTGTGGGCCTCGGGCTGGGCCGCCGGAAGCTGAGCGTCCAGCTCGACGACGGCCTGTCCCTCGAAGAACGTCAGCTCGTCGAACGGCTGGACCCGGCTTACTGGGTGGCGCACGCCGCAGACCGGGGTCTGTCCGGGACGGTCACCACTCCCCCGCAGGTCACCCCCGGCGGCATCCGGTGCAATGTCCGCCTTGATGGGGCCTGGACGACTAAGGCCCTCAAGGACAAGACCGACAACATCCGGAGCCTTCTCGGTGCCCGGACCGCGCTCCGCATCCGGATCACGGCCGGGACGCGCGGCGGCTGGGCGGTGATCACCCTCGCCACCCGGCAGGCCACGGACGGCACGTCCTCGCTGTGGACCCCGGACATGATCCCGGCGGACCCGGGCCTGATGTGCATCGGCCTGGACACCGAGACCGGCGAGCTGGTGTTCGTGCCGTTCGATGAGCGGCTGTTGGTCTCCGGGGCATCCGGCACCGGTAAGAGCTGGTCCGTCCGTGTCCTGCTCGCGACGGCACACCTTCGGGGCGACCTGCTGTTCATCGACGGCAAGGGCGAAGAGGCCAACGTCTGGGAGCGCGTGTGCCGGGTCGCTGTCGAGACTGACGAGATCGCGGCGGCGATCGATGAGGCGCACGCCGAGATGGGCCGTCGTAAGGCGGACATGAAGCGGCGGGGGATCTCGGTCTGGGACGGCCGTCAGCTCACGGTCATGATCGATGAGGGACAGGTCGTCCTGGCGGCCATCGCCAAGGACAAGGACCGGCTACAGAAGCTCATCGAACTGTCGTCGCTGGGCCGCTCCCGTGGCGTGGTCCTGTGGTGGGCCACTCAGTACCCGGTCACAGACGGCACCCCCGGCGTTCACAAGCTGATCGCCCCGAACCTCCTCACCCGCTTCTCGCTGCGGGTGGCGGGCACCACTCAGGCACAGGTCGCCCTGGACGACTGCGCGCACTACGCGCCCCACCAGATCCCGGACGGCAAGCAGTGGCGGGGACACGGCTACCTCAAGGGCTACGGGCCGCGCCTGATCCGAACCTGGACGCTCGATGACGACGGAGTCCGGGCCTTGCCTGCCCGGTACTGGAAGGCGTCGGCCCCGGCCACGCCGGTCATGGTCGAGCCTGCCGAGGACAAGCCCGCGCCGCTCACCAACCGGGATCGAGTCCTGGCGGCTGTCCGCGACGGTGCCCGCACCCCGAAGGACGTCACCGAAGCCACGGGCCTGAACAAGGGCACCGTCAGCCGCGAACTCAAGGCCCTGACCGAGGCCGGGACGGTCCGCCGGGCTGACAAGGGCCTGGAGGTGGCGGCATGAGCCACGAGATCACCCGGCGGACCACCGCCGATGCTGTGACCGGCGCTGAGGCCGCCGTGGCCGCCGCACAGCAGCAGTCCGAGATGTTCGAGCTGCTCAAGTTCATGGCCGCCCAGCAGGCCACCGAGCGGGCCGCCGAGCAGGCGGCCCAGCAGGAGAACATCCGGGCCCTGATCGCCCTGGCCACTGAGAACCAGCGCCGGAAGTCCTCCGGGGACTGGGCCCTGATCGCCCTGGCCGTCGTCGCCGGGGGCGGCGTCCTGGTCGCCCTGCTCCTGTCCGTCGCCGTGGTCGCCATCGCGGCCGTGGGTGCAGGTGCCATCGCGGTACCCGTGATCAAGCAGCTCAAGAAGGGTGGGAAGTGATGAAGGTTCAGCGTGACTGGCTCGCGTGGGGTGCGCTGGCCGCCGCCCTGGTCGGTACTGCATCGGCTGAGTACGGCCTGGCCCAAGCGGTCGGGTTCGGTACCTACACGGCGGCCTGCGTACCGGCGGCCCTGGACCTGTACGCGGTCCGCTCGATACGCGCCGGGCGGGACGTGTGGGCTGCCGTACTCGCCATGGTCGTGACGAACTCGCTCTCGCACCTGGTGGCGGCCCGCCTGCTCTCGGTGGAGTGGCCGCTGTTCGTGGCCGTATCCGCAATCGCCCCGCTCGTCCTGTGGCGGGTACACCGGCTGGCCCACCACGTACCCGCCGACCCGGAGCCGGAGCCCGCACCCGTGACGGAGCCGGACCCTGTACCCGTGCCAGAGCCCGTACCCGCTCCCGCCTTGGAGTCCGTACCCGTGACAGAGCCGGTACAGCTCACGGTCGACGGTGGAGAGGTCCCGTACCCGACCACCCCTGACGTACCGGCCGACCGGTCGCGCCGTACCCGCAAGGTGTCGGCGTCCGTACCCGCCCCGGCGGATGCGGAGCTGATCGAAGCGGCTCGGACCGAGTACGCCGACGTACTCGCCGAGGGCGGTAAGCCGTCCATCCGTGACCTGCGCGAGCGGTACCGGATCGGCCAGCCTCGCGCCCAGCGGGTACGTGAAGCCCTCACCGCCTGACGACACGCCAGCGGCCCGCCAATCAATCCCGGCGGGCCGCACGGCTGTTGTAGGGCAAGATCAGACCCCAGACATGGCAACGGCCCAGAGCTCGCAACTCCGGGCCGTCCGCCTCCAGCCTCGCCAAACCGAGACAGGAAACGTTGCTGTGACCAGCGTACGAAAGACCCCGGCCGTCCCGCCACAGCGCACCGCCGGGCCGTCCCGCTGCTACTGCGGTAAGCCACTCACCCAGACCCCCGGCAAGCGCGCCAAGCGCTTCTGCAACGAGGCGTGCCGTAGCGCGGCCCGCCGGAACCCGGAAGGCTCCAAGCGGGCTGCCGCCGACGCGACCGCGCCCGGCAAAAGCGGTCGCCTAGGTAATGGGGTAACAGAGTTTTCCCACACGCCTGACCTGCGGGAACGGCGGGCGACCCCTGACCCGGCTATCCGCCGCTGGCAGGGTCGGAAGGTCCTCAACCGCACGTCCGGGATCGACGCCTGTAAGGGCTGCGGGCGGGCGGTCCTGGACCCGGACACGGGCGTGATCGTGGGCCGGTCCTCGCGCGGCTACGCGGTCACGATCGGCCTGGTCCGCTGCGGAAAGATCTGGTTCTGCCCGGAGTGCTCGGCGGCGATCCGCCGGGGCCGCTCCGAGGAGCTGAAGACGGCCGCGCTCCGCTGGCTGGCTGCTGGCGGCATGCTCGCCGTGGTGGTGCTGACCGCCCGGCACAACAAGACGACCGAGCTGGACAAGCTCTCTGACGCGCTCTGGGGGGCCCCCAAGCTCGACGGGAAGGGAAACCCGGTCCTGGACAGCTCGGGCAAGCCCCGGCGGACGCCTGGGGCGTATCAGGCGATGCTGACCGCCCCGGCCTTCTACGGCCGGGCTGCCCGCCGGGGCAAGCGGCCCGAGGGTGGCATCCGTCACCGGATCGGGTACGTCGGCATGGCGCGGGCCTCCGAGGTCACTCGATCGAAGGAAAACGGCTGGCACCCGCACATGAACCTCTTGGTTTTCCTTGGCGGGCGGCTCGTCGGGACTCCGGCCAAGGGCACCGTGGTCAAGCACTTCAAGCCCGGACAGAAGTCGCTGGCGATGTGGGAAACCTGGCTGCGTGACCTGTGGTCCGGTGCCCTGGGCAAGGCTGACCCGTCCTACAAGCCCTCGACCGAGTGCGAGATCCGCGACTGCAAGTGCGACGGCAAGGGCCACGGCGTGAAGGTTCAGATCGTGAGGTCGGCGGACGACGCTGCCCTGATCGACTACCTGACCAAGGTGCAGGACGGGAAGAAGCCTGCCGACTCGGTGACCGCCGACCTGAAGGCGGCGACCGGGGCCGCGATGGAGACGACCCGCGCCGACACCAAGCGGTACACCGGCCACAGCGTGACCCCGTTCCAACTGCTCTACCGGCTGTGGGACATCGAGTCGGCGGGGACCGACCCGGAGCAGGCCGAGGGCTACGGCACCCCCACCCAGTGCCGGGCCTGGTGGGCGGAGTACGAGCAAGCCATGGCCGGACGCCGGGCGATCGAGTGGACGCGCGGCCTGCGGCGTCACGTCCGGATGGACGGCGACGACTCCGAGGAGCGCGACCGTGAGTTCATCTACGAGCAGGAAAAGAATCAGAAGCTGGTCGGCGGCATCGCGATGACCGCCGACGCACACGGCTTCGTGGTCCGCGCTGACGCTGAGCTAGACGTGCGGGCCACGGTCGAGGCTGAGTGCTACGACTCGGCGGCCGACGTCGTCGCCGGTCTCGGCGGCCGGGCCGATCACGTCCGTGTGCTCACCGCCGAGCAACTGGCCGAGGTTCAAGAGGCACTGTTCGCCCGCCTCAAGGCCCGGCAGGAAGAGCGAATGCGGCAGGCCCGCATCGCCGCGTACGAGGCCGACCAGGCGGCCAAGGATGCGGCCCGGCGACAGCTCGCCGGGGCGCTCGGGCGGCTGCTGGCCCGTCGCTCCTGACGGGCCCTGACCGGCCCTCCGGGGCCGGTCCTCTCCCCCGCCCGGAGCGAAGCGAGGACGGGCGAGCACACCCAAGCGAAGCGCGGGGGTATAGCTCGCTTCCGAGTCTTCCGGGCGTCACTTAGCCACCGACCCGCACGACTCGGACGGCACCC
>NZ_WBOF01000011.1 GCF_009569385.1 Streptomyces kaniharaensis | reverse complement strand
CCACGATCGTGCCGACGTCGGAGAGCTGCACCAGGAGGCGGGGCACCGGCAGGGTGGCCACCCAGTCCTGGAAGTCCGTGAGTCGGTCGGCCAGGACCTCGCGGAAGTCGGGGCCGGTCGCCGGGCCGGGCAGGGCGATGGCGCCCATCGCGGCCGGGGGCGCGGACAGCGGCTCCGGCTCGGGCAGCGCGTTGTTCCAGAACGACGCTCCGCCGGCCTTCTTCGCGGCGGCGGTCTTCGCGCTGATCGGGCGCCCGGTGAGGAACCGGCCGAGGCAAGCCGCGGTGGCTTTTCCGGCCTTGCCGATCGCCTCGTCGGTCGCCTTCTGCTGGGCGGTGCGCTTGGGCAGCTTCGGCATCTGGCTGATCAGCCAGCCGATCCCGCCGAGCGCCAGCAGCACGCCGAGCGGGGTCAGGTGGGTGACCTTGCCGATCCACTCGATGACGCTCCAGATCGCGCCCGCGATGGCGTTGCCGGTGCCGTTACCGGCGGGCGCTGGGGTGCCCGTAGCGGGGCCGGACGGGTGCGCGGAGGGCGACACCTGAGCGAGGCCGGATACGGCGCTGTGGACGCCTCTCGCGGCTGCCAGGATGGCCATGTGGTGCTCTCCTCTCCATTGCCTTGGGGAGCCTGCTGCCGGGCGGGGCGTCACCCCCGCCCGGCGTCCCCTCGTTGATCAGAGATCAGCAGGTGATCTGTCAGTGTGCGCGCCACCTGCGACAGATGGCCCACGGATTTCGGTTCTTCTCGGTCACCCGTTCAGCGGGTGCCGTGCTCCGCGTGCCACGGGCACGGGTCCTCCGGCGGGCACGGGCCGCAGCCCGGCGGGACGTTGTGCCAGTGCCAGTACTCCTGGCGGACGTAGGCCCGGGTCCCACCGGGGGCGTCCCACTCGATGCTGTCCGGGCCGATCGGACCCTGGACGTCCTCCGGGTGAAGCCGGTCGCGCTGCTGGAGCGCGTACGCCGCCGACTCGGCGAGTAGGCCGTCCAGCTCGGTCCGGCTCCGCCACCACCGCCGGTCGGCCAATGCCGCCTCCCGGAGGGCGATCTCCCGGCAGCCGTCCAGCTCCGGATCTTGGGAGAGCCGGGCCAGCACCTCCGCCTCCTGGTCCAGGTCGGGGGCGTCCGCGTAGGCCTCGGCCGCTGTGGGGGCGGTGAACGCCGGGTAGTGGTGCAGCGTTCGGCGCGGGGTCTCACTCATCAGGGGGTCTCTCCTTCGTGCGGGAGGGGCGGCCGGTGGGCCTCCCCTGGTGGGTGGTCGGTCAGGCCCGGTCGGCGGGCCGATCCGGCGCAGGTCGGCCGGGGCGGGACGCGCGGCAGGGAACAGAACGCCTCGGCCAACCAGCCGATCAGCCCCCGGATCTCGACGTCCTCCGGCCCGACCCAGACGACCCGGCCCCGACCACCGGCGTACCGGCCCGAGGTCACCTCGAACCTCGTCGCCTACCTGGATGCTGCTCATGTCGTGCTCCTCTCTGGTGGGCGGGGCGGGCCCGGCCGGGCCCGCCCCGGGGTTGGTCAGAGGGCGGTGAGCCGGCCTGACGGAATCAGCGCCTCGATCTCCTGCGTGGTGACGGTCGGCCCGGACGCGTCCCAGGAATCCGGCGGCGGTCATCTTGGCGTTGGCCTCCTCGGCCAGGACCTGGAGCGGGGCCGTGAAATCCGTCGCACGGGCCCGCCGCGCGGGGTCCAGGGCGACGACGGCGAGTGCGGTACGGAGCCGCTGGAAGGCCACGAGCGCTTTCGCGGGTGGTGGTGTCCATGGGGATCTCCTCGGGGTGGTTAGCGGATGACGCTGACCGATGTGGGTGGAGCTCATACGGCGGGTGCCCCTGTCGGTCACCACGTCGATCCGGCCAGCAGCGACGCCGGTCACGATGTGGTCAACGACCGCCCCGGTGTCCCGGAGGGTGTCGCCCGCCCGCAGGCCGATCGGGGTGGTCTTGATCACGGACTTGCGCATGGTGCTCTCCTTCGAGGTGGTTCGGGTAGTACGGGGCGGCCCCCTCGGGCCCGCCCCTGATGGTCGATCAGAACCAGCGGTTCGCGCGGCGCTCGGCCTGGGCCTTCGCCTTCGCCTCCCGGGCGTCCTGCTTGGCCTTCTCGCGGGCGGCGTCCTCGGCCTCCTCGCGGGCCACCGCCTCCGCCTGGATCTCGTCGATCTTGGCGCCGATCTTGGCGCGGTCGCCCCCGGCGGCGGCCCGGCCGACCAGCCAGGCGAGCTTGGCCTTCTCGGCGGTGGTGTAGTAGCGCGGCTCGGCCATGGTCAGCTCCTCCCGGCGGCGAACCCGAAGCCGCCGGCCTTGGTGTTGGTGGGGGTGTTCCTCGTGCTGCGGATCTCCCGGGCGACCGTGTCCGGCCGCACCGGCTTCGTCGTCCTGGCGCTCACCCAGGCCGTCACCGCTTTTGGGTCGTCGCCGACCTCCGCCACGGCGAGGCGGACCAGGGAGGCCACGCTCGCGGCCTTCGCGCCGGGGCTCCGGCGCTCACCGAGGCAACGAGGTTGGCCGGGAGCGGAAGCTGCTCGGTCTCCGGGCGGGGACCGCCGGACGGCTGCGTGGCGCTGACCTGGGCGGTAGCGGGCTGCGGGCGGATATCCGCCGGGTCTCCGCCGGAGAGAACAGCGGTCGGGCGGAGCGCGGAGACCGGCGTCCACACCGGCAGCTCCCCAGGCGGGGCGCCGCCGGGGCGCCCAGCCGCTCCAACACCGGCGCCTGGTCCTCCTGCCCGTTGACCTCCGCCAACTCCTGCCAGGCGCCGGAGAGGCGCTCGGCGGCCTTCGACTGGGCCTTCGCCACGGCCGCTCCGGCCCGGGACAGGGAGTCCATGCGGGTCCGCTCGCCGTGGGTCTGGGCGTTGAGCACCGCCCGGGAGATCGCCGCGTTGTCGCGGGAGTCCTGGAGGACCCGGCGGATCTCCGACTTGGCCTTCGGGCTGATCTCCGTCGACTCCCACACGCCGTGGAGCCACCAGAGCGATTTGGCGGCGAGCGGGAGCCAGGCGACCGCGAGCCACCCGGCGGTGTGAGGGCTGGTCAGCGCGTGGACGACCAGCATCCCGGTCGTCAGCGCCCCCGACATCCAGCCCAGCGCGGTGACCTTGGCGTTGTGGTCGCCCTGCCCCGCCAACCGGCGTTCGTAGGAGAGGGCGGCGAGCCAGGCGCCGTCGTAACCCAGGCCGATCACCAGCGCCAGGGCGAGCGGCATCACGCCGTTGAGCCACAGGGCCACCACGGCGACGGTCAGCACCGCCGAGACGACGGTCACCGCCAGAGCCGGAGCCGCGAGCCAGGCCCGGCCCGCCGTGCGTCGCAGAGAGGTGTTCATCGGGCACCGTCCTCGAACTCCACGGCCAGCACCAGCGCCTCGTTCCAGCGGTCGCAGTCGGCGAGCATCACGGCGGTGGAGGTGCAGCCGCAGGTACCGGCCCAGTGGGCGGCGGCGGCCTTCTCCTGGATGGCGAACAGCGCGCTCTCCTCGGCCCGCCGCAGCCAACCGGCCAGCAGCTCGAAGGAGCCGAGCAGCATGCCGACCGCCACCAGCTCGGCCACGACCAGCTCCGCCCAGAACGGCGCGTCGAAGTGGGCCATGAAGGCACCGGCCGCACCAGCGGCGGCGGCGGCGAACAGCGCGGCCACCAGGACGGCCAAGCGCTGCGGGGTGAGGGCCCGCCAGACGAGGCCGGCCTTCGGGGCCTTCGGCTGGGGGGCGGGCTTCTGGACGGGCGTGCCACCGGCGTAGCTCATCGGGCACCCCCGACGATCGCCGGCGGCCTGGGCGAGCTGGGTGAAGGTCTGGGCCAGCTGGGCCTGGGCGGCCCCGAGGGCGACCAGCGCGGCCCGCCCCTCGTTGGTGTGCCCCATGCCGCTGGCGGCGTTGGA
The DNA here is from genome assembly GCF_009569385.1 of Streptomyces kaniharaensis. Classification (NCBI taxonomy): domain Bacteria; kingdom Bacillati; phylum Actinomycetota; class Actinomycetes; order Kitasatosporales; family Streptomycetaceae; genus Streptomyces; species Streptomyces kaniharaensis. The sequence goes on along the minus strand of NZ_WBOF01000011.1, from coordinate 4,354 downwards.
CAGCGTCGCGTCGGCCCGCTCCGCGAGCTGGAGACCGCGCCGGAGCATCTGGGCGGCGAAGTCGCGGTCGTCGCTCATCGGGCACCGTCCTGGGGCCAGATGACGCTGATGCCGGAGCCGCGCTCCAGGACGACCGGCTCGGGGGCCGGGGCCGGGGTCGGCTCGGGCGCCGGGGACGGGTTCGGGGCGGGGGCGGGCACGGACGTGCCGGGCCCCTGGGTACGATCCATCACGGATCGCCCTCCTGTCGTCTCAGGGGGGTGGTCAAGGCCCTGAGCAGGTGTTTGCCGCACCGGCTCGGGGCCGCTCCCGTTTGGGAACGGCTCCACCATGACACGTTATTTCGCAGCGCACAAGTGTGTTGCGTAGCGAGTCATGACGGTATGATCCCCGCATGGACATTCCGGAGGTAGCACAAGCTGCCGCACTCGCAGAGGTAGCAAAGCTGGGTCACGACAGGGGCGAACTGCTACGGCAGGCGGACGAGTTGCTGACCCGCATCAAGCCCGCCGCCGTGAAGGCCGTACAGGCTGGCGCGGGGCGCAACCGCGTACGAGAGCTGGCGGGAGTCTCCACCACGCTCTGGTACGAGTGGCTGGACGAGGCGGGCATCCAGGTCCGCCCCAGGGCGGCGAAGAAGACCGCCACGAAGAAGGCCACTACCAGCCGGAAGCGGGAGACCTCGTGACCGACCGCCTGCCCCAGCCCGCCGACATGTCGCACGCGATGCTGATCGGCCTCTTGATGCACCTCGGCGGCAGCTTCGACATGCCCGCCGACGCCCTCTCGGTCGATGCCCTCGGCACGCCGGACGGCACGTTCCACGCCGTTGAGCTGGGGATCTTGGAGGATGGGCAGGTTCGCCTGTCCGTCGTTCCCCGGCCGCACGGAGAGGGTGCAGGAACTCCAGTTCCGCAACGGGGAGTAACCTCAGCCCCACGAACGGCGATTGACCCCACACAAGACGAAACCCGCCCCCCGGACCCTCACTTGGTGCGTAACCAGGAGAGGGGTCGTAATCCGGAAGGCGGGCCCTAGACGGTGTCGAGTGTAGGTGACCACGCGTCCCGACACACCATGGCACCGGGAGAGGGCGTACCTTGCCCACCCCGAAAGAAGTCGGCCCCGATCCCCCGCCAGCAGGGCGAGGGCACCGTTTCCCAGCTCGACCGTGACGGCGTTCCGGCGGGCTGTATCCAGATCCCCGGCATGCGGCTGGGGTGGTTCTACCGGCCTGAACGACCGGATGGTCCTGCACCAGCACCGGCCTGGGTCCCCGCTGCTGCACGTCGGGCAGGCGCCGAAGGTCACCTCCGTGATCGCGCACCTGACCGACGACGGCGAAGACATCCGCACTGGAGTACCTGGTCGTCGGCCGCCGTCAGCGTCGCCCCCGGATCATCACGGAAGACGAACTCGACCGGGGGCACCTGGGCGTCGAAGACCGGCAGCCGCCGGCCGACCGGCCCGGACGAGAAGCACGCGTTCGCCAAGGCCATGCGCATGCAGGCGGAGGACGCCCCCGAGGTCCCCGCCCGCACGTACTACACCGACGAGGGCGACCTCGTGCTTCCCGAGGCGGACGCCCAGCTCTACGGCTACGGCACCCTGTGCGGGTCCGAGAAGGCCGCCCGCGACGCGTGGGAGGAGACCGGCGCGTACGCGGTCGTGGACCCCAAGGCCGCGCTGGTGATGGGCGCGATGTTCTCCGGCCCGATGCTCGATTCCCTGGGCGTGCTGGCGCACATCCTGAACCTCCACGGGCCCGGCCAGCAGGGCAAGTCCACGATGATGTTCGTCTGCGCGGCCCTGTTCGGGAACATCAAGCCGCGCCGACAGCGGCTGCTGATGACGTGGAACGCCAGCAAGCAGGGCATCACCCAGGACCTGCGCGGGCGCGGCTACCTGCCGCTGTGCCTGGACGAGCACAGCAGCAGCGGGCGCACCCCGCAGCAGTCCAGCTCGGAGTTCTCCCAGATCTGCGCGGGCTGCCTGCGCTCGACCGGCACGGTCGACGGCGGCATCCGGGAGATGGACGGCTTCTGGCTGTCGATCCTGCTGTCCAGCTCCAACCTGCCGTTGAAGTTCGAGGGGCAGACCGAAGACCTGGCCTCGCGCCTGCTGGAGATCAAGGCGCCGTTCTTCCCGAACGCGTGGGTGGACCTGGACGGCAACGCGGTCGGCGCCGACCACAAGGGCGCCGAGCACGTCTCCAAGCGACTCAAGCGACTGGCCAGGGACCACGGCGGGTGGCCGCTGGAGTGGGCCCGCAAGGCTGGCGCCTTCACCGCGAGAAGCTGAAGGAGGCCCGGCGGGCGCACCTGGAGCTGTGCGCCAAGTACATGCCGCGCAACGGCGGTATCCCCGACACGATCGCCGAGATTCACATGGCGTGGGTGGTCGGCGCTCACGTCCTGGGCGAGGCCATCGGCGTGCCGGGCCTGGGCGAGGCTGCCGAGCGCGCTGCCGCCGAGCGGCTGAAGGCGGCGATCGAGGCTGCGGCGGAGACGAACGTGCCGGAGGGCGAGCTGCTGTGGCGGGCGCTGGACGCGATGCGCCTGGACGTTGCGGCGTTCCGGAGATGGAGGAGCTGCCCCGGGCCGCTGCTGGCGGGGTCAAGCGCGCGGGTTTCTACCGCGTCGACCGGCACGGCCAGCAGGAGTGGTGGGTGCTGGACCCGGTGGTGAAGGAGGCCGGGGACAAGGGTGGCGTCGTCAACCTCACCTCCGCGCTGCGGCAGCTCGATGAGGTGAAGGTGCACGTACGGGGCGAGGGCGCCAACGTGCTGCGGCGGGTGCCGAACTTCCTGCGGGACAAGCCCGTCACCCAGCGGATGCACTGCTTCAACCTCGGTCCGGCGCAGGAGCTGTTCGGCGGACCGCTCGACCTCGATGACGACGGCGACGACGGCCACGACGGCCAGGGCGACGGCGGCACGGACCACCAGGAGTCGGGCGAGGTGCCCGGCGGCGAGACGGCGTTCGTGCCGACGCAGGTCGAGCTGTCGCTGTCCGCGCCCGAGGCGGAGCCGGTGCCGACCGTGGCGGCCGGGCTGCCCGCGCTGGTTCGGGAGGTGACCGAACCTCGGTGGGACGAGCTGGTGGACGGGAAGTTCAGCGCGGCGAAGGTCGGCGTGCTGGCGGGCACCGGGCTGCACCTGCCCAACATGCGGCCGGTGCCGGTGCCATGCCGGGCAGCGTGGAGGAGACCTACGCGCTCATGGCGGCGTACGACGTGTGCACCCTGTACGTCCACGCCAGCGCCATCGGGGCCATGGGGCTGCCCGCCTACGACATCACGGTGTACGGCGAACTCGTGGCACCGCACGAGCACCCGTGGGCCACCCCCGTGGCGGGCGGCGTGGTCGAGCGCGTCGAGCCCGCCGGCCTTTCGTTCTGGATGACCGCCATCCCCGGCGACGGCGAGCGGCGCCACATCTCCATCCCGGCCTACGACCCGTCCCGCCTGGAGGACTCCTTCGGCTCCGCCGTCGACGGCGCGCAGCTGCTCGAAGCGGTGATGCTGTTCCTGCTGTCCAGCCGGGGCAAGGGCAAGCGCCCCAAGGTGGAGCGGTACTACCGCAACGTCAACATGACCGCCATGGGCTACGCCGGGATGACCGCCGACCTGGCCCGGTGCGAGGCGATCCGGCTGGAGACCATCCCCCAGTTCACCGCCGGGCAGCGGCTCAAGCCGATCCTTCACCTCGGGTGGAACCGGCGCATGGAGCCGCCGGAGCGCGACATGAAGTGGCTGCACCCGTACGACAAGACCGCGCGTGGCTGTCCGCCTGGTCGAACACGCCGCTCGGGGTCGGTGAGCCGACCACTACCCGGACGGCGCGGAGTTCGACCCGAAGAAGGCCGGCCTTTGGCGCGTGGCGGAGGCGCCCGGGTTCGGGCTGCCCGGCCTGCCCCCTTCCAGCTCCGCACGGCCGAGGAAGGCGGCTGGTGGATCCGCTCCACCCCCGCGATGAACCTGCTTATGGAGGCGTACCCGGACTGGACGCCGGTCGTCCTGGAGGCCCTGGTCTGGAAGGACAGCCGCCGCGTGATGGAGACCGGCTACGAGCGCATCCGCCTCGGCCGGGAGTTCCTGCTGGCCGAGGCCGAGGCAGGGCGCGAGGCCGCGACCCTGGCAAGCGCCTGAACGGCGCCCTGTACAAGTCGGGCCGGGGCTACCTGGAGCGCAACGAGCCCGAGCGCGACCACGTGACCGGCGAGATCTACGCCAGGAAGATCTACCGCCCCGACTGGGCCGCAGCCCTCCAGGACGCCGCCATTGCCAACACCTGGCGGGACCTGCGCGCGTTTCTCCAGGCCGGGCGCTTCCCGCTCACCCTGGAGACCGACGC
>NZ_WBOF01000010.1 GCF_009569385.1 Streptomyces kaniharaensis | reverse complement strand
GACTTCAAGAGTTACGATGGTGGCTCGCCGTGGGAAACCCCCTGTGCTTGTCACAGGGGGGGCGTACCGTGATCGCTCCGGTCATCGGTACACACGCGAAGCCCCCCGGGCAACGCTCGAACCGTCAGCCGGGGGGCTCCGAACGAGACCTAAGGAGATCGCGCTCCGATGTTGTCCCGCACCGAGAAGACTACCGAGACGACCGACAACGACACCGCCGAGTACGGCGACGACTGCTGCTCGACCAAGCGCATCGGGCTGGCGGCGCTGGGCGGCATGCCCCTGATGGTCGGCGCGGCCGGACCCTCCACCGCGCCCTCGGCGCCGGCGTCCCCGGCACCAAGGTGCCCCGGGCCGTCCGTGGGGGACTCGCTGAACCTCCTCGGCCACTTCGTGGACGCGCTGCCCGGCCACTGGTTCACCGCGGTCGGGCTCGCGGTCGGCGGGCTCGGGTACGGCTACATGCACTTGAAGAAGCAGGTCACCGAGGGCAACGCCCGCGCGCTCCCGTTGCCCAAGGGCACCGGGTTCGCCACTGACCGGGAGGTCAACGAGACCCTGGGCGAGCGTCAGCTGCTGAACCGCGTCGCGGACCTGCGGCCCTCCCTGGTGGGCTCCGGCGTCCGGCCGACCGCCCTCGACCTGGGCACTCAGCTGGGCACGGACGCGATCTGGAAGAAGCAGTGTACATCGCCTGTGAGGACACGGTCCTGATCTTCGCGCCGCCGCGTGCGGGCAAGTCGGCGTGGTTGGGCGGTCAGTTGATCGACGCGGCCGGGGCGGTGGTCGCGACCTCGACCCGCGCCGACCTGTACAAGCTGACGCACGTGCTCCGTCGCCGGGACGGCCGGCCGGTCTGGGTGTTCAACAGCGACCTGGAAGGCGTGCCCAACACCATCAAGTGGAACCCGGTGAGGGGCTGCGAGAACCCGACGATCGCCATCCGGCGGGCCGGGTACATGCTCTCGGCCTCGGCCAAGGGTGAGGCCATGGCCAACCAGAGCTTCTGGGACAGCCACTCCTTCACGCTCCTGCGCAACCTGATGATGGCGGCCGCGCTCAAGGGCGGCACCCTCCTGGACGTCGCGCGCTGGGTCTCGGACCCCAACAACGGGGAGCCGCTGCGGATCATGAAGGGGAACGCCCACCGCGTCCCCCAGCTGTGGATCGACTCCCTGGAGCAGGAGATGAACGCTCCGGACAAGACCGCGGCCGGCGTCTACATGAGCCTCGCGCCGACGTTGGACTTCATGTCGGTGCCCACGGTCGCGCAGATCGTCCTCCCGGCCCCGGGTGAGCCGGAGTTCAGCCCGTACGAGCTGCTGGCCACGCAGGGCACCCTCTACCTGATGGGCGAGGACCGCGACCGCGGCTCGATCGCCCCGCTGTACTCCTGCCTGGTGGCGGAGGTCTACGAAGAGTCCAAGGAGTGGGCCAAGCGCGCCGGCGGCCGCCTCGACCCGTACATCCGCTTCATCCTCGACGAAGCTGCCATCATCTGCCCGCTGCCGATCCACCGTTGGACCTCCGACGCCGGCGGATGGAACATCCACATGGAGATCAGCGCCCAGTCCCGCTCCCAGCTGGACGAACGCTGGGGCCGCACGGCAGCCCAGACCATCTACAACAACTGCAACAAGCTGGTGCTGGGCGGCCTGACGGTCCCCTCCGACCTGGAAGACCTCTCCATGCTGGTGGGCGACGCCGACCAGACCGTGGTCAGCGTCAGCAAGGACAAGGACGGCAAGCCGACCGAGAGTCACAGCATCCGCCGCATCAGGATCATGCCCCCCAAGGACATCCGGGAGATGAAGGTCGGCAACGGCCTCTACCTGCACCGCGCCGTCGCCCCGATCAAGGTCACGTACCTGCCGACCTGGAAGCGCAAGGACGTCAAGGAGTCGCTGCGGGAGGAGAAGAAGGCGCTCAAGCTGCAGCGCAAGGAGCAGAAGCTGGCTGCGAAGCAGGGCACGGTCGACCTGGTGAAGCAGCCGGTCCCGGTCCCCGCCCCCGTGATGCCGAGCGCCCCGCCGGCCATGCCCGTGCCAACTCCGGCGGCCCCGCCGGTCCAGCAGCCCGCCCCCGCGGCCACCGTGGTCTTCCCGCCGCCGCTGCCGAACTACTCGCCGGAGATCCCCGCCCAGCAGCCCGCCGCCGCGCCGGCCGAGGCGCCCGCCGAGCAGCCGCGCCGCCGTGCTGTCGGTGACGGCACCCTGCCCTGGTAGCCTCCGCCCCGTCGAGCACGAAAGAACCGCTGATGAGCACCGACGAACGCCCGGACCTCCGGCTCAAGCCGACCGCGAAGGTCACCGACCCCGCCGAGCGGCGGCTGGTCGGGATGATCGACGTGGTCAACCGCAAGGTCAACGACGCTGCCTCGCACGTCACCAAGGTGGACGCCCGGCTGACCACCATGGAAGAGATCGACCTGCCCGGCAAGGTCATCGAGATGAGCCGGATTCTGCAGGGCCTGGCCCACCGGGAGGGCACGCAGACCCCGCTGTGGAACTGGTCGGCGATGAACGCCGAGCAGATGTACGCCGCGCTGAACCACCTCGTACACTGGCGGGAGACCTACTGGCGCCGCTACTTCCCGGCGGAGTACGCCGCCCACATGGAACCCTGCTGGCTCAAGCACGGGGACGTGGTGCACCTGCTCGGCGCGCTGTGCGGGATGTGGCACTGGGCCCACACCGAGGCGGACGCCTCTCCGCTGCGGCAGTCCGAGTGGCTGGTGAGGTGGAAGCCCCTGATCCTCAAGGATCTCAAGTCGGCTCTGGACGAGTGCCGTTCGGCTCAGCAGCACGTCGAGCCGTTCGAGCCGGACCGGCCGATCAACCTGGACGCCGAACAGCAGGAGATCAACGGGAGGGTGCTCGCCATGCAGGCCCGGGAGAAGGCGGAGCAGGACGAACGCGCTCGGGCGGCCGCGGGGTCGACCGGCGGCTGACGCCCGGACCACACGCGAGAGGGGCGGGGAACCGATCGGTTCCCCGCCCCTCTCTGTCGTTTCCGCTGCTAGAAGCTCTCGGAGATCGGCCGGTCCCGGCCCTGGATGTGCGACCACTCCAGCGTCCGCAGCACACCGCCGGCGTACCACTCGGTGCGTTCCTCGCGCCACGCCCGCCCGAACACCCTGTCCTCGGCGTGGATCTGCTCCCGCCCGATCGACCGGGTCACCGGCAGCGGGCTGTCCTCGACCTCGTTGCTCATCGGCGCCAGCGGTCGCTCGCCGAGCAGCCACAGCACGGCGTTGAGCACGCCGGTCAGTCCTTCGCCCCGGTGGCGCGGGTCCAACCACATCGCGCGGAAGCTCTCCTCCGTGGCGGCCAGCTCCTGGCGGGCGTCGTCGCGAAGCTGCTCCAGCTCGGCGCGGGAGCGGATGACGACCTCGGGCACCCCGGTGGGCAGGGGGACGGCCGGGGGCGCGGAGGGCATGGGCGGCACGCCCGCCCCGCCCGGCACGGTGTAGGGCGCCACCGCCGGCGGCACCGGGACATGGACTCGGGACCAGCCATTACTCACCATGGCTAGACGGTAGCCCGATCTCCTCCGACAGGGACAGAGCGCACAGCAGCGCGAACGGGCCGTTCACCCGTGCTGGGTCACCTGGCGGTGCGGCTGGCCAGCCTCCCGGTGAAGTCGAGCACCTTGGCGCCCGACGTGCTCGGCGGTGTGCAGCCGCTGCGGTGGACGGCGTGCCACCGGGCGGCCTCGGCGACGTCGGCCAGCCCAACGACGCCCGACCTGCAGCGGCGGCAGGTCGCGGTGCCGCTCGCGCGGTGCCAAGCGAACGGGCGGTCAATGGGCCTGCTGGACACGCTTCCTCCGCTGGTCGCCCGGGTGCCGGGCCCCGTACGGGTCCGGCTAGAGCTGGATCTGGATCTGCGGGGCCTCGACCACCGGGACGGGCTGGGCGGGGACGCTCGGGGGCGGCACCTCGCGCACGGCCTCGGCCGCGTCGCGCCCGGCCTGCAGCTCTCCTATCGCGGCGCGGGCCTCGGCCACCACCTGGTCCTGGTAGGCGGCGCGGTCGTCCAGGATGCCCCGGGCTTCGCGGGCCTGCAGGAGGGCGTCGTGCAGCCCTTCCCCGGCCAGCACCGGCTCGGCCTCCACCTCGGCTGTCAGCACGGCCTCCTGGGGCGCGCTGACAGCCGCCGCGGGCTCCTCGGCGGCCTGGCCCAGCAGCAGCTCCTCGTGGTAGCGGCGCAGGGTCTCCGACTGCTCGGCGAACGACGGCCCGCCGGCCTGCGGCTGAACGTCCGCCACGTCCTGGTGCCCGGCCTCGGCGACGTCCTGGTGGACGTCGTGCTCCGCCTCGACGTCGGCCGGCGCCGCCAACTCGGCCTCCGGCTCGGGCTCCGGCGCCGGTTTGGCGCTCTCCCACTGGTAGGGCTGGAACTCGTCGGCCAGCTCCGGCTCTTCGACGGGGACGGGCTCGGCGACGTCCTGGTGGACGTCGTGCTCCGCCTCGACGTCGGCCGGCACCTCCAACTCGGCCTCCGGCTCGGTCATCTGCCACTCGCCGTCGTCGAACGGGGAGAACTCCGCCTCCGGCGCGAACTCGGCCTCCGGCTCGACCATGTCCCACTCGTCGGCCGCGAACTGCTCCAGCTCCAGCTCGGGCTCGACGGCCTCGCGCAGCTCCAGCAGGCGGCGGGCCTCCTGCGCGCGCTCGCGCGTCTCCTCGGTGTGCTCGTGCCAGTCGCCCCGTACGCCGTGGATCTCCTCCAGCGCGGCGGTACGCGACCGCAGCTCGGCCAGCTCCTCGGCGGCGGCCTGGGCCTGGCGCTGCAGTTCCTCGCGGGCGGCCTCGTCGGTCGCCTCCAGCAGGGCGATCTGGCGCTGGGCCTCCTCGCGCTCCAGCCGCTGGATCGACTGGTGGGTGGTCCGCAGCTGCGGGGCGACGTGCGCGGGTGCCCACGCCTCCTCCCGCTCGTAGCGGTCGACCAGCTCGCGCAGCTGGGCGTCGGTCGCCCCGACCAGCTCCATCCGCTCTTCGGGCTCGCCGAGGGCGCGGAACGCCTGGTCCCAGTCCTGCTGGTAGTCGACGGCTCCGCGGGCCGGGCGGGGGCCGATGGCGGCCACCTCGCTGTCCCACCCGTGGGCCTCGCGGTACGCCGCGACGGTGCCGGCCCGCTCGATCCACTGCTCTCGCTGCTCGGGCCGGTCGACGTCCGGCACCGGGCCGAGGGAGCGGGCCGCCCACTGCGGCAGCTCTTCGGCGTCGGCCAGCTCCTGGCCGAGCAGGAGGCGCCGGCCGTCCATCAGCTCGGCGGCGGCCCGCGCGGTGTCGCCCTTCTCCCCCGGGATCTGCGCGACCCGGCTCTGCCAGCGGGCGCGCTCCTGGGCCTCGGCCCGGCGCTCGTCGGCGATCTCGCTTCGCCGCTGCTCTTCCTGACCCGAGTGCAGGACGGCAATGCTGGTGTTGACGGCGGTCAGCTGCTCCAGCCACGCGTCCTCGACGGCCGCCCACGGGCTGGGGACCTCCTCCTGGGCGATCGTGAGCTCCACCCACTCACCGCTGGCGGCGTCGAACACGCGGGGGCGCTCGGCCTCCTGGCCGTACGCGGGCTGCAGCTCGGCCTGGTCCAGCCCCTGCGGGGCGGGCGGGGCCAGCAGCCAGTCCTCCGGCTCGACCTCCACGCCGTCCTCGACACGGGCCTGCTGGACCCACTGGCCGGCCTCGTAGTCCCACGTCGCCACGGGCTGCTCGGGCAGCGTCTCGCCCGCCGTCTCGGCGGCCGCCGGGGCGGCCTCGGCCTCGCGCTGAACCCACCCGCCGGTCTGCGGGTCGTAGACCATCACCAGCTCGGGGCGCTCGGCGACGACCGGCGCCAGCTGGGCAGCCCCGGTCACCTCCGGTGCGGCCAGTTCCTGGGCGCGCACGGTCTGGCGCACGTCGCGCTCGTCGGCCCGCACGCGGGCGCGGTCGGCGGCGTCAATCTGCTGCTCCAGCCGGGAGTGCAGCACGCGGGCGACGTGGCGGGCGTCGGAGAGGTCGCCAGCCATGGACTGCTGCAGCAGGGCCTCCGGGTTGTGGCCGGCGGCCTCGGCGGCCCGGGCCAGCCTGATCAACGGCCCGTATGCCGGGTCCTCGCTGATCTCCCGATACCTCTCGGCACCGAGGGTGTCGTGGATCAGTCGGCCGTACCGCTCCTCGGCGTACCCGGTCTGCAGGTCGTCCAGGATGAACGACCAGCGCACCAAGCTGACGGACTCCTGCAGGTTCTGCCGGATCACCGCGGTAGCGGACAGCTCGGCGCCGGAGGTCTCCATCGCCTGGGCCAGCACGGCGAACTTCTCGTCCACCACGACCTCGTCGGGGCCGTCCAGCTCGGAGATGTTCCGCTCCGTCACCACGTACGCCCAGTTGCCGTCCTTGCCTCGGGTGAGCGCGACGTACAGGCTCTCGCGGGTGTCCCCGCCCTCGGTGAGCACGCGGCAGCGGTCGACCGTGCGGCCCTGGCTGGAGTGCACGGTGCCGGCGTACGCCAGATCCACGTGGTCCTGCACGTAGTGGGCCGGGAGGTACATCAGCTCGCCGTCGTCGTAGCGCACGACCAGCGAACCGTCCTTGTTGCGCTGGGTGACCTGGACTACGTCCCGGTTGACGGCGAACCGGTCACCCGTCGCGCTCTTGACCTGGCGGTTGATCTCCCGCAGCTGGATCTGGTCGCCGACACCGATCGTGATCCCGCGCAGCTCAAGGTGGACGCCGTCCGCTTCGACGCGGCCGAGGCGCACGAGATCGGCCCGGGCCATCGCGGCCAGCTGATCGGCCTGCTGCTGGGACACGGCGATCAGCAGGGAGTTGTGGCCGGCCGTCGTGTCGGCGAGCCAGTCCTGGTACGCGGCGGTCAGCATCTCGTCGCGCTCGCCGCCGAGCAGGCGGCCGCGGTTCTCGTAGTCGGTCAGAACCTCGGTGTCGCCCTCGCGCAGCCGCAGCGACGCCTCGCGCTCCCACGTCGCATTGAAGCGGCGGACCTCCTCCAGCTCGTAGACCTGGACCCCGGCCTGGGTGGCCAGTTCGGCGAGCATGCCGCCCGCGCCGACGGAGGTCAGCTGGGCGAAGTCGCCGGCGTACACCAGCTTGGCGCCGGCCTCGCGGACGAGTCGGCGGACCTCCTCCATGACGTGGGTCTCGGTCATACCGGCCTCGTCCAGCATCACCAGCTGGTCGGGCCGCAGCCGGTACTTCTCCAGCTCAGGAGACGTCTTGCCCTCGGCCAGTGCCTTGTTGGAGTTGATGAACATCGCCAAGTTGGCGACGTGCTCGACGCCTTCACCGGCCAGCACTCGGGCGGCCCGCTCGGAGGTCGTGAGGCCGATCACCGAGCGCCCGGTGTCGCGCCACGCGTCGTGGATCGCGGCCGCCACGTACGACTTCCCCGCGCCGGCCGGGCCGATCAGCACGTCCGCCTGGCGGCCTCCGCCGAGGATGCCCCGGAACGCGGCCTCCTGCCCGGCGTTGAGCCCGCGGCCAACCAGCGCCTGCTCGATCTGCTCTTCGGTCAGCGCCGGACCGCCCACCAGGCGGGCGTCCTCCAGCAGCCGCTCCTCGGTGTCCAGGTGGCCGCGGGTCGCGTACTGCTCGGCGCCGGGGACCTGGTAGATCGGCGTCCCGTCGCCCAGCTGCAGCGAGCGCGGCATGGGGATCAGCTCCGGGGCGGCCAGCGCCACCAGCCCGGACTCCTCCGGGTTGGTCAGCGCGAAGTCCGTCAGCTCGTTGACCAGGGAGGTCACCTGGTCGACGTCCAGGCCGCCGAGGCAGTCCGGCAGCTGCCGGATGATCTCAACCTGCAGGTGCGAACGCTGCCACGTCGAACGCTCGGACTGCACGGTCTCGATCGCCTTGCGCACCACCTCGGCCGGGTCGAACTCCTCCGGCGCCGTGCCGCGCTCGCTGGCGGCCTGGGCGACGGCCTCGGGCACGTCCCGCAGCGTGGTCTGCAGGTTCTCCTTGGCGGCGCTCTCCCAACGCTCCAGCAGCTCCTCGCGGGAGGCCCCGTCGTGGTCCTTCACCTTGCGGTCCCGCAGGGTGACGAACTGGGCCATCTTCGCCAGCGTGTGGGCCTTCGGCGCCACGCCGTGCTTGGCCTCGTAGGCGTCGGCCAGCTCCTTGACCCCGGCGGTCACCACCCGGCGCCGGCTGGAGTACAGGTCCCGCAGCGACTCCTCGATGCCGACGATCTCGCGGGCCTTGCCGTCCGGGCGCATCTCGAATCGAACACCGAGCCGTCGCGTCAGCGACTCCTCGGCCACCTTCTCGAAGAGGTGGCCGGCGGCCTTGGCCTCGCGCAGGATCAGCTTGCCGTCCAGCGCACCCCACTTCGTGACCTCTTCACCAGTCACCGGGTCGACGGACTTGTACGCGACGCGGTTCAGGATCGCCGTGTGGATGTGCAGCTGCGGGTCCTCGTCGCGGCTCAGGTGCTGGGCGAACTGGGCGGCGGTCAGCTCGTGCGCGTCGACCCGCTTGCCCACCGAGGCTTCGCCCTTCTTGCTGGCGAAGCGGCCCTCCCTGGTGTACCCGGCCTGGGCCTCCATGTGGGCAAGGCCGGCGGCCGCGCCTTCCTTCAACGCCTCCCAGACCTGCTCCGCCTGAGCGGCGTACGCGTCGGCCAGCTCGTGGTTCCCGGCCAGCCTCTCCTCGACCGCCCGAACCTGCAGACCGGCGTGCAGAAGTGACCAGCTCTTGGGGGCGCTGAACGTGACGTCGACGTACGTGTTGGACTGCGTCGCGTTGCGCCGCACGCCCATCTCCGCGGCCCACTTCTGCTCGGGAGTCGCGTGCTCCCCCAGCTTCTCGACAGCCTCATCGACCTTACGCTGCGTGCTCTTCGAGTAGTCCCGCAGCGGTGAGCCCAGACGGAACTCGGCCAGCGCCTCCTTGCGGATCGCGGCCTTCGCCGCCTTGTACTCGTCGGTCCCGCGCTGCAGGTCGGGGTGCGCCTTGCGATAGGCGTCCCACCGCTCGGCGGTGACGCTGTGCAACTTGTCGATGTCCCGAGGGTCGATCAGATGTGTGTACATCTCCCGGAAGGTCTCGGGGTCGACCTCACCCGAGAGTCCGAACGCTGCGGCACCCTTGCCGGCCCAGATCCCCGGCGGCTCGCCGTCCTGGTCAATGGCCTGCAAGTAGTAGTTATCTGACCGTGCACCGACAGAGGACAGCAGGTAGTCCGGGCTCGACCCGAAGCTCACCGACGCTGTCATGACGATCACGGTACGGTCCATCGGATTTCAATGCAAGGGTGTGTTGAAGAACAAGAGGACGGAACACAGCACGACACACCATCAGCTCACAGGGACGGGAAGTAAGCGGCGGAAGATCACAACGGACAGTAGACCTAGGACAGGGAGAGGCAGCACGGACGACGGGCCGGAGGCGGAAAGATGATCACACGTCAGAAACCATCATGTACAGGACAGCAACCGGGCGCCTGCGGCAACCACGGCCAACGGCCGCGAGCACGGACGTGCGGCAGGCTCGACGGCGCGGCACGCCCGCCCGCGCACGCGGGCCACTGTTACAAGAGGTGATCAGCCACCCGGCCGCCGGCCGTGACGGCAGCCACCGTGGACATGCTGTGAACCGCCCACCGAACCCACCGCGTCGGCGCGGCGCCGACGCACCCGCCCCCACCCCCGCCCGGCCCCGCGCCAGCGGGCCGCGCCTCACCCACCGCAACCACCCACCCCGGGGCGCCGGGCCGGTCGGCCCGACTGCGCCCACCGTGGACACGGTGTGAACCGCCCACCTCGACGGCGGCCAGCCACCCCTCGGCGCGGGCCTGCGCCCCCACCCCCGCCCCCCGCCACGCCCACCATGCACACGGTGCAAACGACCGGGCCCCGCCCTCGACGCCGAGCGTCAGAACGGGGCCCCAACCCACCATGCACACGGTGCAACCTGCCCACCGAACCGGGGCCGGTCGGCCCGACTGCGCCCACCGTGGACACGGTGTGAACCGCCCACCTCGACGGCGGCCAGCCACCCCTCGGCGCGGGCCTGCGCCCCCACCCCCGCCCCCCGCCACACCCACCATGCACACGGTGCAAACGACCGGGCCCCGCCCTCGACGCCGAGCGTCAGAACGGGGCCCCAACCCACCATGCACACGGTGGAGCTGACGGTCAGCCCTCACCTGCCCACTCGGGCTCCGGCTCCTCCCCCGCCCACGCCGAGTCCGCCTCCGGCGGCGACGGAGGCTCCTCCGTACGGGCGGCCGGCACCGCGACCGGGACGGCCTCCGTGGTCGCCTGGGTGGTCTCCGGCTCGTCGTCGTAGGAATCGAACGCCTCGGCCGCGTCGTCGTTCTCGGGCGCGAACTCCGACCCGCACAGCCCGCACAGGATGGCGCCCCTCTTCGTCCCCTTGCCGTAGGTCTTCGGGGTCACCTGCATGCGCCGGGGCTCCGGCGTGCAGCGGCACACGATCGGGTACCGCTTGCCGGAGGTCCGCTTCTTCTTCGGCTCCTCCTCGGCCTGCTCCTGGTCCTCCTGCTTGGAGGGCTCGCCCTCCAGGAACGGCAGTCGAGCAGCCTCCAGCTTCCGGATCGCCGAGGCGTACGCGGCCGCGGTGGCCGGCAGCAGCACAGCGTCAGAGAAGCCGTACGTCTGCGCGGCCCGCTTCGGCGGCTCCAGCCCCACCTCGCGCGCCAGCTCCGCAAACTTCCGGTTGTGCCACCTGAGTCCGTCGCTGCTGCAGTCAACGATCGACCGGGTCACCGCGATGCCGTGCGCGGCCTCGTGCAGCATCGTCTCCAGCACGGCCTCGCCCCCGCGTTCCAACAGCTCACCCGCCACGAACAGCTCCGGCCGGCGGCCGGTGTTCTCCGGGTCGGCCCACTGGTCCGGGGTGAGGTGGCCGTACTTCTGGTACGCCGAGCGCTTCGCCTTGCTCTTCTTCGAGGGCAGGCCGCTGCCGGTGATGACCACGGCGTCCGGCACGTGAGGGTGCCGGGCCTGGATCGCGGCCCACATGGTCTCCAGCGCGGTGATGATCCGGGCCCCCTCGCGGCCCCGCAGGTTCGTCGCCATGCTCGGCATCCTACCTTTCGCACCATGTACACGGTGTGATTCTGGGTCAGTCGGTCCCCCCGGTCCGGAGATCCCTCGACCTCGTAACAGTCCGGCCCTAGGGTGGTGGCCAGCAACAACGCCCCCCGGTCCGCTTCACCGGGGGGCGCCACTGTTACTACGGGAGGAACCGATGCCGGTACAGGGAGGATGCGGTGCCTGCGGGCACCCCCTGCCACCCCACTCGGGGGGCCGCTGCGGCAACTGCGGGGCAACCAACCCCCGCTGAGGGTCGGCGGGTCGCTCCAGCGGCCCGCCACTGCTCCCTGATCAGTACCCGGCCTTCACCAAGGCCATCGCGGCGTTCTCTGCGCCCACCTGGGTATCGAACTCGTCGTCCTCGCCAAGCTCGTTCCACAGAGCAACCAGCGCGGGCTCGATCACCTCGGCGTACCGCTCGACGCGGCCGGTCTCGCGGCCGGACTCCACCACCGGCTGGTCCAGGTCGCGGTGGGTCAGGGTGGTGACGTCGAACTGCGCGGCGGTCAGCCCGGTCTGCAGCAACTCGGCCGTTGCCGCGGCCCTGTGGCGTCCGCCGACGCATCCTACGGCGATGCGAAACACGCTGGTCTCGGCGCCGGGGCCCATGGCGTACGACTGCGCCATGGTGATGGTCGCGGCCACCACCTGCAGGATGCCGGGGGTGGCCTTGACGGCGTCGCGCACCTCCTGGTCCCGGGCGGTGAGGTACCGCAGGGTCGGCGACACGTGGGGGTCCTTGAAGTGCTTGCGGAGGTCCAGGACCAACTCGGCCTCCGGGACGGGGCCGTGCAGGTATCCGAAGCTGATGATCTCGATCTGCATGTGATGCTCCCCTTCGTCACTGGTCCGGACTGCCCGGGCCATGGGGTGGCACGGGCCGAGGCCCGTGCCACCCCACGGTCCGTCAGACCTCCCAAAGTCCGTCCTGCTGCGCTCCCCCGGGCTGGCCCGCCCTGATCGCCTCCCGGATCGCGGCCTCGACCTCGTCGGGCTTCGCCGCCAGGATCGCCTCCCGGATCGCGTCGGCCCGGCCCCTCGGCCCCCGCACGTCAGCGAGCGCGTGCCCGGCCAGCCGCGACCGGGACGCGTAGTCCAGCACGTTGTCCTGCCGGGTGCCCGGCAGCCAATGCCGGGGGTTGCAGCAGCTCGGGCTGTCGCAGGTGTGCCGGATCACGGGGGTGTCGATCAGCGCCTGGTGGCCGTGCTCGACGGCGTACCCGTACTCGTGGGCGCTGACCACCTCGCTCCAGTCCCCGGTGCCGGCGCGGAACTTGCCGTGCCCGGTCGAGCTGATCCCCCCGGTCCAGTACCAGCACTGCCCGTCGCCCCGCCGGAAGACCTTCGCCGTGTACCTCGCACGGCTCGGCGCGTGCCCGACCAGCTCGGCCCACGGCAGGTCCGCCCGGCTTCGCCTCACCGCTCCTCCGAGCAGCTGCAGGCCGGGGTCAGCACCCGGGCCCCGTGCTCGTCCTTCGTCGCGTGGGGGCCGTTGCCCGGGCGGCCACTGCCCCCGCAGCTGGTGCAGGAGGCGTCGGCGGCGGGGTCCAGCCCCCACTCCCGCCCGCACGCCCGGCACCGCGCACAGTCGGCGTAGTCGTCGTGGGTGGTGGAGATCGGATCGCCGTACTCCTCGACGTCCGTGCTGCTGCAGTACGGGCAGGTGATGGTGTACTGCCGGTGCCCGGCCACCAGTTGGGGCCGGCCGCGGTCGCACGCCATGCACGTCCGGTCGGTGATCGCGTTCACGGTCTCGCACGCCACGCACCGCCAGTGCTCGCCGTTCGCGTGCCCGGGCTCCAGCTCCGTACGGGCGCTGGCGTCGGCCTGCTCGGCGTCGTACGGGCCGGCCACCCGGTGCGCGCACCCCCCGCACACCCACCACCCCAGTTCCTGGGCCTGGTAGTCGGGCAGGTCGGGGCTCTGCCACCAGCGCATCCGTTCCCCGCAGGCCGGGCAGTCCCGGCTCTCGTCCGCACGGCCGCCACCGTGGCAGTGCGCGCAGACGCCCGGCTGGTCGGGGTGCTGCTGCTTGAACTGGAGCCGCAACCGGGCCACCGCCTGGCGAACGGCGGCGGCCTCCTCCAGCGACAGCTCGACCGTGAACTGTGGGTGTCCGAGGCCGCCGGCGGTGGTCAGCGTTACGGTGCCGCCGCGGTTGTCCTGGCCCATCGGGAACTCCTCCACCAGCCGCTCGACCTCGGCGGCCAGCAGCTCGGCGCCCTGGCTCATGTCCTTGAAGATGCTCACGCGCTCGCCTTCTCGTCGTTGTCCGTGCTGCTTCACGGCCTGCCGGGACATCCTGTCCCGCTTGGCCTCCCCAGCGCCAAGCACAGGGGGTTTCCGCGTCACCACCCTAACTCTTGAAGTCTTGAAGTTCAAGACTGCTTACAGGAGGTGGGCGACGCGCCCGTCTCCGACTGCGGCCCCGGGCGCCCACAACATCCACCATGCACACGGTGCGGACGACCGGGACCCGCCCTCGACGCCGAGCGTCCGGACGGCCTCGAAGTGTCCGGGTTTCGGCCATGCTCTGCGGGCCCCGCTGGCGATCGACGCTCGTGGGCATGTATCAACGGGGCGTCAGGTACGGCGGCAGCAGGTAGGGAGTGGGCAGATGGTGGGCTGGTTGGGACGGACCCCCGCTCAGGGCTCCCGCCGTGCCGTACGGGCCCGGGCCCTGAGCTACCTCCGGCAGCAGGGAAAGGCCGGCCCCCGCTTGCGCGACGCGCTGCCGGGCTTCGTGGTGAGCGCGGCGGTCTTCGTCCTGCCGCTCCTGGTGCTGTGGTGGCTGTACGCCGTGCTCGGCCTGGTCGGGGTCCTCGTCGTCCTGGTGCTCGTCGTCGCCCTGGTCGTCGTCGTCCGCCGGCGCCGGGCGGTGATAGCGCGGCGCCGCTCCGGCCTCTACGCCGCTGCCGACCTGCGGGCCCTGGCCGATGAGCACGCGCTGGCCCGGGCCGCGAGTCGGATGCTGCGGCGCGACGGCTGGCGGGTGAAGTCGGCTCCCTGGCAGGGCACTCCGCGGCTGATGGCGCGCGACGGCGACGGCCGCACGCTGGAGGTGACGGTGCGGCCGGTCAACGAAGTAGGAGAGGCGACCCCGGCGCCGGCGCCGCTGCGGCGGGCGGGGACCGAGGGCTTCGGCGGCGTCCTGCGCCTGGTCGTCAGCCTCGGCCGGTACTCCCGGCAGGACGTCCTGTGGGCCTCGCGGCAGGGCGGGGTGTACCTGCTCGACGGCCAGCAGCTGGAGATGTGGGGAGCGGGCACGGACCTTGTGCAGCTCGTCGGCCCGCTCCCGCTGCCCCGGCACCGGGACGTCGGCGACGGCCGCGAACCGGGGCAGAACCTCGGGTAGGACGACTGTTACTCCTCGATCCTCTGCCAGCCCAGCCACTTGGTGAAGATCGGGTCCAGCAGGCGGTCCCACCACACCCGGCGCGGCTCGACCGGCGCGGTCGGCTCGGGAACGGCGGCGGCCGGGACCGGTTCGGCCGCCGGCCTCGTGCGGTACTGCAGGTACTCCTGACGCACGTACGGCCGGGAGGCGCCGGAGGAGTGCCACTCGTCGGCGAACGGCGGGTGCTTGCCGGTCGACGTGCCCAGGCTGTCGTCCGTCTCCCGCAGAATCCAGGCCGCGGCCATGGCCTCGCGCCCCAGCAGCTCGTCCTCGGGGAACTCCAGCGCGTGCAGGTCCAGCACCACCGCCTGCAGCAGCCGCACCTCGCGGTCGTTGCGCCAGTCGTCCAGCTCGTCCATCATCCGCTCGATCCGCAGGTCCAGCTCGACGGCGTCCGGCTCGTCCGCGTAGGCGACCACGGGCAGCGGGGCGTCGAACACCTCGGGCGGCAACGGCACGTAGGGGGTGGGGGCCATGGACTCCTCCTCGGCGTCACGGTGACGGGCACCCGACCGTACGCCCCCGCACTGACACCGGCCCTGGCCTCGAACCGGAGCGGGCCAGCGGGGCAGCAAGCTATCGCGTAAGTCAGCCTTACGGCCGCCCCACGCAGTCCACCGCGCCGGGGGCCACGGTGGAGGAGTCCGCGCCGGGGGGCACGTCCGGGTGGCCTGGTCCGAAGGCGGGTGCGCGGGCTCGCGCTCCGGCCGTACCCTGGCGCCACCAGCGATCCCGCAGCAGGGAGACAGCCATGCCAGAACTGCCACCGTCCCTGACGACCGGCCAGCGAATCCAGCGCCTGCGGAAGGCGCGAGGGATCAGCCGGGAGGCGCTGGCCGGACTCGTCGGCCGAAGCGCTGGCTGGCTCAAGGCCGTGGAAAACGGGAGGCTCCTTCCCCCGCGGCTGCCCATGCTGGTGCGGCTCGCCGAGCACCTGCAGGTCGACGACCTGGCGGAGCTGACCGGAGCCTTCCCGCTGCCGGTCGCGCTGTTCACCGGCCGCGAGCACCCGGCGCTCACCGCCGTACGGCGCTCGATCGACGCGGCCTCGCTCGCCGTCGCGGACGGGCCCCCGCAGCACCTCGACTACGTCGCGGCCGCGCTGGAGGCGGGCTGGGCGGCACGCGATTCCCGGGGCGACCACCGCACCGCGCTGGGCCAGCTCTTGCCCGGCCTGGTCGGCGACGTCGCGGCGGCGGCCGCGCACCCGGAGGTCGCCGACCGGCGGCGGGCTCAGGTGTTGTACGCGAGTGTGCTCAACCTGGTGCAGATGTTCAGCGCCTACCAGTCGGACGGGAACTTGGTCTGGAGGGTCGCCGAGCGGTCGCTGGCGACGGCCCGGGCCACCGGGGACCTTGCCGCGGTCGGACAGAGCGCCTGGTTCTTGGTTCAGGCGCTTCGGGAGTCCGGCCAGTGGGACTCCGCGCAGGTCCTGACGGAGGAGACGCTGAGGGTCCTCGACCCGCACCGGGCCAACTCGCCTGCCCTGGCGGCGGCCTGGGCGGGAATGGCCTGGCACGCGGCTATCACGCACGCCCGGGCCGGGGAGTCCGGCGACGCTTGGCGGTGGGCGGACCGGGCGGAGGCGGTGGCCCGAACCCTGCCGGCCACCTGGTGGTCCTCCCCCACCTCCGCCTCGCTCACCGCCGTGCCGATCCACGCCGTCACGGTCGCGGTGGAACTGCGGCAGGTGGGCACGGCGTTGGCCTGGGCCGACCGGATCGACCCCCGGCAGATCCCCGCCCGGCCCCGGCGCTCGCGCCACCTGGTGGAGGTCGCTCGTGCTCACCAACTGCGAGGCGAGCACGCCCGGACGGCGGAGCTGCTGACGGAGGCGGTGGAGGCGGCCAGCGAGACGCCGCGATGGAACGGGGAGACCCACCAGCTCGTCCGGGGCCTGCTCGACGGCCCGGCCACAGTCCGGCCGGCGGCCCGCTCGCTCGCCGAGGCGGTCGGCATCGCCGCCTAGTTCTTCATACCGGAGTAGGGGGCACAGACCGTGCCCCCTACTGCTGTCCGGGCTCCCTACGGTGCCGGGATGGCACCCCTCGCACCCTCGCACATGTCCGGCACCGACTCGGAGGCGTACCGCCTCGCCATCCTGGCGTCCGAGCGCCTGCGAGTCTCCCTCGCCCGGCACCGGCTCGACCTCCCCGGCGTCCGGGGCGACCACCCCTCCGGCGCCGGCGAACCGATGGTCGAACTCGGCCGGGCCTCGGCCACCGTGGTTCACGCGGTCGCTGACCTCCTCGACCGGCTGCCCCTCGACGGCAGAGAGGCGGCGACGGAGTGAGTCTCCACAACGGCGAACGCGCCGTTCACGAATTCGAGCGGCACCCGCGCGACGGCGAGCGGGTCCTGGACGCGGCCACCGGGCAGGTGGGCATCATCGACGGTCAGGAAGTCCTGCGGTCCACCTGGACCGACAAGCCCGTGGACCGCCGGGTCTGGCTCGTCCCGCCCGGCGGCGGCCACCAGTGGCCGGCGGACCCCGGCCACCTCTCCCCCGCCCCCGACCCGACCTGACACCCCGTCACCAGAACCGCCCCTGACCTGCACCGGGTCCGGGGCGGTTATAGATTCTCGACCCCAGATGAGGCCACGGGGGCACCTCGACCGGCACGCCGTCGTTGCCACTGCATGACCCCTGAATCACCAACGTGTCCGCGCTGCCTCGGCCTCCTCGCCCAGTTCGACGGGGACGTGGGGGCCCTCTCCCGGGTCGCCCCGGCTCGGCGGATCACAATCTGCGGCGTCTGCGGCGCGGACGAGTCGGTGAAGGCTGCCCACGGGCTCACGCTGGCCCCGCCGGAGGACTGGCCGGTGCCGGTGGAGTCCCTGGTGGTCTGGCCAACTGGCGTGCCCAGTACGTGACCTGGGCGGCCCGCTGCCGTTGGGCAGGGCATGGCTGACACCTGGATGAACAAGCACTTGGACCGCCCACTGCCCCGGCTGCTGCACGCGGGCGAGCGGCGTGGGACGGAGCTGGAGGACTGCAAGGCGGAGGTGGCCCGGGTGGTCGCGCTGGCGGAGGAGTGGCTGGAAGCCCCGGCCACGGAGGCGTACGGCCGGGAGGTCTTCCGGGCCCTCAACGGCGACCGAGGCTGACGGTGGAGGAGTACGCGGGTAGCGGCCGGCACCGGAGGCCGCCGGAGCCGATCCCGGAGCGGGAACCGATCGTGTGGGAGTGCACCTGTCGGTCGTGCGACCCGGAGGAGTGGCCGAAGTGCCTGATGCTGCCCGATCCGCCGGACCGGCAAGCGCTGGAGGCGGAGTGGGCACGGCTGGCGGCTCTTCCACCAGCCCGGCACCGCAAGCCCCGTCTGGAAGATCCGGCGCCGGAGGGCACGGTATCCCTGCACGAGTGGCGCCGACGACGCGCTGTTAAAGCCGATCTCCAACGCCTCTGACACTGCGAAGCGGGGCCGCACCAACACCCTGGTGCGGCCCCGCTTCGCGCTGGTCTCAGGCCGTCCGGCGCTCGACGGCGGCGGCCCGCTCGGCGACGGCGGCCGCGGCGCTGTCCCGGCCGAGATCCTGCAGGACCCGGGCCAGCCGCTCGCCGAGCACGGCCAACTCCCCCTCGCTGTCAGGGACCTGGCGCCAGCAGGCGAGGGCGTTACGGGCGGCCAGCTGCACGGCGGCGGCCTGGTCCTCGACGCCGAACCGCAACCGGTGCTCGGCGGTGGCGGTCCACCGCTCGGCGGCCCGAACGACGTCGGCGGCGGCAACCGCCACGGTCGCCTGAACCTCCAGCACGTCCCCCATCTCCGCCGAGAGGTACCCGGCGCTTCGCAGCACACCGCGCTCCCACTGCGCGGCCAGCTCGGCGGCGGCCTGGTGGTGCCCGTCGTGCATCGCCTCCGCAATGGCCGGCCGCAGGTCCACCGGCGCCGGGGCGGGCGCGCGGTTCGGCATCGGCGGAGGCAGCAACTCGGGTCGGGGCCGGGGCACCTCGACCTCGACCGGCGGAGGCGGGGCCAGCACCACGGTGCCCGGCGCCAGCCCGGCCTGCGCGGCCGCGACCGGGTGAAGGTCGGCCAGCCGCTGCCCGGACGGGCCGCTCCGCAGCAGCTGGGCCAGTTGCACGGTGTAGGCCGGCGGCTGCCACGGGCCTCGGCGGGCCGGCGGGGCGACGACGCCGTACCGCTCGACGGCGTCCGGCAGCTGCAGGTCCTCGTCCCGCATCGGCAGGCAGCTCGGGTCGGCAATCACGTCCAGGACCAGCGCGGTCGACCCCGGCGCCCGGCTGGCGAGGGCCTGCGCGACCCACGTCCACGGCAGCGCGGTGTTGCGGATCGTGCTTTCCACGGTCTTCGCCAACGCG
Source organism: Streptomyces kaniharaensis (assembly GCF_009569385.1). NCBI lineage: Bacteria > Bacillati > Actinomycetota > Actinomycetes > Kitasatosporales > Streptomycetaceae > Streptomyces > Streptomyces kaniharaensis. The sequence continues at coordinate 30,955 of NZ_WBOF01000010.1, read as the reverse complement.
ACGTGCACCCGGTGCTGGCGGTGGTCCCGAGTCAGCTGCCCGCACACGTAAACCAGCAGCGGCCCGGCGGCGGCCGCGGCCTCCTGCAGCCGGGCGAGCACGGCCTGGGGCTCCCCCGGGTCGACCAGCTGCACCACGTCCACCGGGCCGTCCCAGCCCTGCAGCAGCCGCTCGGCCGGCACGCTGCCGAGCGTGCTCGCCCCGTGCTCGGGGTCCAGCAGCCGGCGTCGACTCGTCCTCGGCGCCGCGGCCAGCAGCAGGACCCGCCCTCTCTTACCGGTGCTGGGGGTGGGGGTGGTCGTCATGGGGTCACCGTAGCCAGACGTGCTCACACCAATCTCTCCTTTTCCCTGGTCAGTTGGGGGTGTTTCCGTATCGGGGGCAGACAAACCGAACGGCCATTCGGCCGTATTCGTCCCGGCTTCGCCGGGGCTGTGATGAGCTGTGGGGCCCGATCCGGCTTACGCGGTGCCAACCGGCTCACCTTGTTGGGGGTGGGCCGGATCGGGCCCCACAGCGCGGATAAGGGCCCTTCGGGGCTGCTTTTTTGGAGTACCGCTCCCCCGGCCTCATTGCTGTTCGGGGGTTGCCTTACCGGCTCCGGGTGCCCTGAGTCCGGGGGAGCGGTGACCCCCCCTGACGAACATGACAGAGGTCCCCACGGGGTTCTGCCTGCTCGTCAGAGGGGGTCATTCGCGTCATGTTGCTGAGGTCGTGCCTTCCGGTACGCCCGTCACCGTCTTCGCTTCAGACCGGGCTGCGGGGATTACTCGCGCCCTGGGACCGGGATGTGCTGGCAGCTCGGGAGGTCGCGTCTCCGCCCGGTCCGCCCGGGCTTCGGCTGGGGTCCACCTTGTTCGCCCCGCGGTTACCCACGAGGCAAGGCCGAACTGGCTGTCAGCTCCATTTGCCTGTTGCTCCGCCGGCGCTCTCCCTCCGCTCAGGGGGTGGGGTGAGCTGCCTCCGCCGTGCCTTCTCTACCTCCCGGGGGCTACCGGGGTCGGTTCTTTGGTAACCCGGTCCGTTCTCCTACCGGGGACTCTTTCCGGACTCCCCGCCGTCGTCAGGGCGGGGCCACGGGCCGGTTTCCGGGGACCGGTCTCCCTTTGGCATATCAACGACACCCGCCCGCCATGGCGGGGCGCGTCCTGCTGCGACGTGGGCGGGCAGGACGGGCGGACCCCGTGGCGGACGGTCGGCGCCGGCGGCCGCGAGGCGGCGGGCGGCGGAGCTGCTGGCCTGGCCGATAACCGGCGTGTCGGCACGCGGGCATGGTGGGCAGACCGGGCGGCGGACGGCTATAGTCGTCTCCCGGTAGTGAGTACGCCAGAAGGGCGCACTCGGCCAGCTCTTCGACCCGGTCCCAAAGGTTGGCGCCCCAGGCGGGTCTAGAGCGAATAAGCGAATACGTGGTAGGCGGTCTGAGCCTCGATCACCCGGCTGGAACCCGGGACGGTCTGAGGCTCTTTTCGCATGCTCTCGATAGGTCTCCAAGATCACTTCGTGTAAGCCATCTCGGAGTTTTTCACATCGGCGACGTTTCGTGTCGGGGTCAACACGCCCGGGCCGGAAAGTCGTACGGATTATCCCGGTATGTCACCTCACCGGGACTCACAGCGACGCTCCAGCACCATCCTTCGGCGGCTGACCGGCCTTCACGGACCCGGTGGCCCGGGCCTTGATCGCCGGAAACGATCATACCTCACAAGTCTTGAAGTTCAAGACTTGTGAGGTATGGAGTGTGGTGGCTTCGCCTACAGCGAAGGCTCGGGCCTGGCGTCCCACCGGGCGGCGGCCTCGGCGCCGCGGGCGATGATGGCGGCAGTGAGGGAGTCGACGGGGCCGGGGCCGGTCTCGCTCTGCTGGTAGCGGCCCCTCAGTTCGGGGTCCAGGGCCGGGTGCTCGCCGTACCAGAGGTACCCGTGCCGGAGCGGGTACTCCATCAGCTCGTCGCAGAGGTAGTACTCGGCGCGGGCTCGGTCCTCGGCGCTGCCGCCGGCCGCGACGGCGGAGAAGGTCTGTCCGGCGTGGACCACGCCGGCGTCGTCGGGGTCGGCGGTCCGCAGCTCCTGCAGCCGGACGTCGGCGGCTGCGCAATCGGCGGCGAAAGCCTCGTCGGGGACCAGGCCGACCTCGGTCCCGTACATGATCCTCTTCAACCGGCTGCCCGGGTACTCGATCAGCGCGGCCTTGCTCCAGTCAGGCGTGATCTCCTCCCAGGGGGTCAGGGGCTCGTGGTGCGACGACGTGCTCATGGGGTGAACCTCTCGTCTCGATGTTGACGGACTGCTGGTCAGCGGCCAGCTTCCTCGTGGGTGGTGGCCAGTTCGGCGCGAATCTCGGCGGCCTTCGCGCGGGCGCCGGCGGCAAGTTCCGCGGACTCCGGCCGGTTCTGCTCGGCTGCGATGCGGTCCAGCAGTGCAGCCTTGCGGTCTAGCAGGCGGGCGCGCTCCTCGCCCTGGACCCGGTGGGGGTTCCGCGTCGCGTGGCTGATGGCGTCCAGGACGTTGCCCAACTCGTCCATCAGCGTCAACTCCGGGAGGTTGCGGCTGATCGCGCGCTGGCCCAGCCCGTGCTCGGCGGCCCACGCGTCCAGGCGCCGGATGGAGTCGGTGGGCTGGTATGCGGCCTCGTGCAGTCGCTGCGACGCGAGTGCGCGGGGCCGGTCGGCGGGCGGCGGAATGATCGGTTCGACCAGGCCCAGCTTCCACTCGGACTCGGCCTCGGCGTACCGAGTGTGGGCGGACTGGCGGGTGATGCCGCCGACCGCCTCGCCGATGTCCTCCCAGCTGGTGTGGTTCTCGCGGGCCCACACCACGGCGGCCTTCAACACGGCCTCGGCCATGTTCACCAGGTTGAGCGCTTCGCCGATCACGTCGTACGGCTCTTCGCGCTGGTCGGTCCGCACCAGGTTCAGGGCCGAGCGCGCGGCCTCGGCGGCGTCTTCGGAGAGCACGACCCGGGCCAGCGCCTTGCGCGAGTAGCCGTGCCGGTCGTCGGGGTTGAACTCCGTCTTCGTCTGCTCCGTCATGATGTCAGTCTATCACTGACACACGAATCTTGTCAGAGAAAGGCTGACATGACCCGGGTTTTCGGCGGCGGCCCGGGCGGCGCTTGCCGCACTCCTCCTCCCGGCTCGGGGTGGTCCCCTCGGCGGACGGCCTCTCGGTGGGGGCGCGCCCTGGTGGGGGCCTAGGGACCGGGCGCCGCCGGGCGCCCGGCCCGGGGGGAAGTTTCTGGTGGTCGTCGCCCCCCGGGCGGCGGCCGGCGGAAAGTTCTCCCCGGGTTGCCCTGGGCCTCCGCCGGGGTGTGCCAGGGTGCGGAGGGCGTCTGGCGAGGGGGCCGCACCGGGCCACCCCCACCCACCCCGCCACCAACGGCGGGCAAGGCCCGGCACCCTCCCCCTGGGTCCTCTTGGTTGGGCGGCCCGCCGGAGGCTCGTCGGTGACCTCGGCCGGGCACGGAGTTGACGCCGCGTACGGTCCGGGCCCGGCAGTCGTGCCAGGCTGGGGGCATGAGCGACAAGACCTGTGAGCCGGACGTCATGGGCGCGGTGGGGACCGCGCTCGGGTCCTGGCTGTCGTCCGTCCCGCCGACTGCGGAGACCGTGCTGGAGTGCCTGCGGGCGGCGGAGGCCGGGACCACCGGGCAGGCCCGGGCGATGTGGGGGTTCGCGGCGCTGAACTGGGAGGCCGCGCTGAACGCGGACGGTGGTCGGCCGAGCGGGGCGGAACTTCGGGCCGTCGCGCTGGAGTACGCCCAGTTCGCCGCCCGGGAGCACGGCGCCGTCCCCGGGGCGGTGCGCTGATGGCGGACCAGCCCGAGCGTCCTGTTCGCCGGCCGCTGCACACCGGCCCCCGGGCGGCCGCCGTCCCGAAGTGGTGGGCAGCGCGGACGGCGTCGCCCGGTCTGGCGGTCGAGCAGCTGCCGCTGGCAGCTCCTGCCGGGCCGGACGTCCTGGGGCCGGGGGAGCACGCGGGCCGGCGCCCGCTCGGCGACGGACCGGGCTCTCCCCCGGCGAACTGATCCGGCGTCGCCCGGCGGGTGCGCGGGGGCGGCTCGTTGTCAAGTCGGAAACGTGAACCGAACGTGAATCGGCCCGGCAGCGGCACCCCTACGCTGGCGCCATGACGACGGTTACTCAGCCCTCCACCGTGCTCTCCGCCGTGGCAACTGCGGTTGGCTCCACCGGGGTTACCGGTGACGGCGCCTACGTGCACACCCTGAGGGACGGGAGCGTGGGGGCCTGCCTGGTCGACGGCATCGGACACTCGGAGCAGATCACCGCGCGGGCCGCGCTGCTGGCAGAGGTCGGCGCGCGGCTCGCGGGAACGAAGGGGCCACTGCACGGGCTGCTGACCGCCGCGGAGCTGATCGCGGACCCGGGCCCGGACGACAACCCCGAGGAGGACGCGGTGGCGGTCGCCGCCGTTGCCCACCCTGACCGGGCGGGGATCGCGCTGGCCTGGACCGGGGACTGCGCGGCCTGGAGCTACGACCCGGCGACGGACACGGTGGAACGGCTGACGACGGACCACACCATGGGCGAATTCTTGCGTACCGTTCACCCGGGCGGCCCGCCGGCCCGGGCCCGACACCACGACGACTGGGTGCGGGTGAGCCTGGCCCGCTCCTCCATCGCCACGGTCAGGGAGACGGAGACCACCGCTCCACTGGTGGTGCTGGCCAGCGACGGCATCACCAAGACACTCGGCGAGCGGCGCCTGGCCACGCTGCTGTCCTCACACGGCAGCACCAACGGCTCGCCGCAGCGCATCGCGGACAGCCTGCTGCAGGCCGCGATGCTGTGCGCCGCCGACCTCGGCGGCGAACGTGACGACGCGACGGTGATTGTCCTCAACCTCTCCAGCCCGGCCGCTGAATGCGCGCCGCCCGAGACAGCCAGCTGACCAGCACGCCGGTCAGGTGACCCGGGAGGCGTCCCGGCCACGGGGCGCCGGCCCCCGGCGGCGGCCCGCCGCGTTCCTCCCCTTGTCGTCACCCTGGTTCAGCCCCACGCCTGCCCCGGCCGCGTAGTTCCCTTACGGCGCCGCCGGGTTCGGCACGGACGGCCAGCGCGGCTGCGGGCCTTGGCCTGCGTCAGAGTCACCCGTCCGGGTGGGACGGCCGCGCACCCGCCCCCGGCCCGCTGGTGGGTGCGCTACGCTGCGGCACGCAGCCCTGGTGCTGTGGGCCCGGCTCGTGGCCCGGTGCGTTCGGCCCAGACCGGACGCGTTCGCCGTAGGTGCTCCGCGCCGAGCCGCCTTCTCCACCGCATCGCCTTCGCTGGCCTCGCTCTTGAGCGGCCGGTGAGTCTGGGATCACCGCACCGCGGAAAGAGCTTGAGATGCCGAAGGACCACGCGCGCAAGAAGGCGCTGGCGAACCTCAAGACCAACCTGGGGATCAAGCACGCCTGCGCCGTCGCGCTCCTCGACCACCCCGACCCGGCAGAACGCGACCTCCTGGAGGAGTACCTGGAGACGTACACCGACGTCACCACGTACCGGGAGGCGGTCGACTACCTGCGTCAGCAGCAGAACGACCCGCGCAACCAACTCCTGTGCGAGCGGTGCGGGTGGACGGTCGGGATGATCTGCCCGGAATGCTCTGGCTGCGGGTGCGTCTACGGGTGCACCGGCTGGCGGCACGACGAGTGGGCGCACGAAGAAGACCGCATCGACCCGGTCGGCTGCCCGGACTGCGGCGCCGGATGCGGCGAGAACCCTTACGCGGAGTGCTGCTGCTGGGACGACGACGAAGAGGACGAAGCGGCGTGACCACGGTCGCGGCCGCCGTCGACGCCGTCCGGCGGGGCCTGGTGGTGTTCAAGCTCCCCGCCGGCGGCCGCGTCCCGGAACGCGGCTGGCACAAGCGCTGCCTGGCCACCCCGGAGGCGGTGGAACGGGACTGGACCGGCGGCGCCAACATCGGGGTGGCCTGCCGGGCGGCCGGGGTGGTCGGCCTGGACCTCGACGTCAAGGACGGCAGCGACGGCGCCGCCACCCTGCACGCGCTGTGCGCCTGGCTGGGGCACGACTGGCCGGACACCCTCACCGTGCGCACGCCCTCCGGCGGCCAGCACCTCTACTTCCGCGCGCCCACCGGCAGGGTGATCGCCTCGACGTCCGGGGGCCGCTCCGGGCTCGGGCCCGGGATCGACGTCCGAGGGCCCGGCCTCCGCTGCGGCGGGTACCTGATCGGCCCCGGGTCCGTCGTCAACCACACCCCCTACGTCATCACCCGCGATATCCCGCTCCAGCCGCTGCCCGGCTGGCTGACCGACCAGCTCGACCCGAACGGAGAGAAGTCCCGTGAACAACAACGCCTTTGACCAGATGGCGGCCGCCGGAAGCCTGCTCGGCATCGCCATGCAGATCCCGGACGTCACGATCGAACTCGCCGACGTCCTCGACCAGTACGACGGCGACGCGCGCCGTGCGGCCCGGCACCGGGGGCTCCTGCGGACGTGGACCGACGCGGCTCCGGAGACCCGCTCGGCGCTCCTGCTGAACATGGCCTGGCACTCCCGGGAGGCGCCGCTGAACGCGGGCGACAGCACGGCCGGGCTGTACGCCACCGACCTGCACGAGTACGCGCGTACCCACGCCGGGGACTCCGAGTCGTTCCACGGCCGGGGCTTCCCCGCGATGCCGCTGCCCGGGCAGGCCGGCGCGCTCGCCTCCAGCCTCGGCTTCGACCGGGATGACCTGGAGATCAGCCTGGAGACGGTGCTGATCCTGCAGGCGCTGGTCCGCCGGCTGCAGTCCGAGCGCCCGGTGGCCGAAAGCTCGTAACTGGCCGTCATGGTGTCCTCGCGCTGTGCTCTCCTGGTCTCGGCCGGATCGTCCGGACGCAGACCGAGGGAGGCAACGTGGCGGGCAGGGGTGGGGCGGGGTCGAGCGCGGCCCGGATGGGCCAGCAGCAGCGGGCGGCCGAACGGAGGGCCCGGCAGGGCCTGGCGGGCAAGGTGCTGCCGGCGGCCGCGGTCGGGGTGCTGGTGCTCTGGGCGGCGCTCGGGGCGGCGGGGCTGGTGCTCGGCCTGGTCCTGCTCGCCGGGGCGGGCTGGAAGCTGTTCCGGCCGGCGGGGGCCTCCTCCTGGTCGAAGGGGGCGGCGGGCGAGCGGCGGACCGCCGACCTGATGCGGGCCCTGGAGAAGGACGGGTGGATCGCCCTGCACGACCGGGCGGTACCCGGGTCCAAGGCCAACCTGGACCACCTGCTGATCAGCCCCCGGGGCGAAGTCGCGTACGTGGACAGCAAGTCCTGGACGTCCTCGAAGTCGAAGCTGCGGCTGCAGGACGGCGAACTCTGGTACGGCCGGTACCCGCAGACCAGGGCCCTGCAGACGGTCGCCTGGGAGGCGGGGCAGGCGTCCCGGCTCTTGGGCGTCCCGGTGACGGCCTACGTCGCGGTGCACGGCGCCGCCGTCCCGTACGGGCAGCTCCACCTGCAGGACGTCACCGTGATGAACGCCAAGACCCTGGTGCGGCACCTGCGCAACCGGGCGCCGGCGCCGGGTCCGGCCGGGGCCATCCCCCACCAGCTCGCCCGCCGGGCGGAACAACTCCTCCCACCCGCTGCCTGATTGTCGACCTGTCGACGCGAAGGGGCCCGGACACCATGGTGTCCGGGCCCCTTCGTCTTGGCTGCCTCGCGGCTGCCTCCTGGGTCAGCGGGTGCGGCCTCCGGGCTCCAGCGCCTCGGCGGCGGCCGCGCCGGCGGCCCGGTAGCCCGCGGCCGGCCAGTCCAGCACGACCTCGCCGGGCTCCTTCACCACCTGGTCGCGCTCGTCCCACGCGGTGCAGTGGCTGCGGGTGGCGCCGTCCTCGGTGCCGATGATGGTGATCTGCCAGACCGGCCACTGGGTGCTCGGGCGCGGTCCCGGGTCGATCGCCAGCACGTCGTACTCGTAGCCGTTCCGGGTGCGGTACCGGCCGCCGACCTTGCGCGGGCCGATCTGCTCGGCCACCCACTGCTCGTACGTCGGCTCGGGGCCGCAGCTCCGGCAGTTCGGGTCGTCGCAGAACTCCACGCTGTGGTCCATGGGCTGGGGGGCCATCCCCCAGTGCTCCCGGCACCCCTGGCAGTCCTGTCCCCGGATGCCGTCCTCGCCGTGGTGCGGGCACGCCCAGAACCCTGCGGGGCACTCCTGGCTCTGCGGGTGCTCCTCCTCGTGGTAGGGGCACCACCAGCCGCGTTCCTCTTCCTGTCCCATCCCGGTCTCCTCCCGAATCGTGGTGTCCGGCAGAGCCGAACTGGTCAGCGTACGCCGCTTGTTCACCGCTGGTGGCCGATCCGCAGCAACGCGGCCAGCCACCCGACGAACCGCGCCCACCACCCGGTCGTGCTCGCCTCGACGGCGGCCGGCACCGGGGCCGCGCTCGGCTCCGCCAGTTCGGCGGCGACGGCCGCTCCCTCCAACTCGTCGGCCAGCTCGGTGGTAGCGGCCTCGCGCTCGGCGGCGTCGGCCCGGCGCTCGGCATCGGCCTGCACCCGCCGGTACTCCGAGGCCATGGCCTGCGGCCAGTCTTCGGGACCGACCGGCAGCACCTCGACCAGCCGGGCCCACCCGCGCTCCTCCGCCAGCTGCCACGGCTCCTCCGGGTACTCCAGAGCCTCGAAGCACTCGACCCGCTCGCCCGGGGCCAGCCCCACCACGGTGGTGAACCGCCAGCGGTGGCGGTCGACTTCGACCGCCCACCCGCCGTCCGGGGAGGTCCACGACCCGTAGTGGTGACGGGAGTAGCCGCCGTGGACCTCCCCCCGCAGCATCTCGGCGACCAGCCCCTGCTGCCACGCCTGGGCCGCGCCGACGCTCGGGAACGGGAACCAGCGGCTGGCCTGGTCACCGAACCACGGCTCCCGGATGACGCCGAACGCGGACACCCTGCCGACCGTGCCGAAGGTGGTGGACACCACCTGGGTGCGCTCGCCCCGGTACGGGAGCGTGGACAGCACGGTGCCCTCGTTGATGGCCCGGGCCATCTCCTTGTCGCCGCTGAACTGCCTGTACGCCAGATCGCCCCGGTACCGGTGTTCGGTGTTCGTCGTCACGGTGTCCTCCTCCTCGTTGCGGCACGCCACGCGGCGTACTCCTGACGGACGTAGGCCCGGCCGCCCTCGGCCAGGTCCCACTCGGGCGAGCGCGGACCGTACGGCCCGGCCTGCCCGTCCCAGACGTGGTCATGGGCCTGCAGCCGGTCGGCGGCGTGGGCGGCCGCCCGCTCGGCGCCTTCGCGCAGTTCGCCGGGCAGCTCGGCCTGCAGGGCGATCCGGTCGCGGACGGCGGCCCACCGCAGCAGGTGCTCCCGGTGCTCGGCCTGCCCGTACTCCGTCTCGACCGCGGCCCGCTCGACCTCGACCTGAGCGCGGATCAGCGTCTCCAGCTCGTCCCCGATCCCGGGGGCGCCGGCGTACGCGCTCTCGGGCGGCGGCCCGTCGAAGGCGTACAGCGGCGCCGAGGCGGCGGCCGGGGAGGGGCCGGGGGCGGCCTGCCCGGCAGCGCGGTGCTGCCACACCCGGGCAAGGCCGGCGGCCGTCACGACCGCGATGATCGACGCTCCCCACACGCTCACGCGCGCTCCCCTCCGGCCGTCGCACGCTTCGCCCCCGTCATCATCGCGGCCGGACGGGCGGCGCCGAGGGCTTTCGGCTCGGACACCGCCTCCAGCAGCTGGACGTCGCCGCTGACGTCCTGGCCGTCCATCACGTCCAGCGCCCGGCGGGCGATCCACGCCTGCTCCAGCTGGCCGAGGCGGTCGGCCACTTCCACCGCGCCGGTGACCCGCATCGCGGTGGTGGTGATCTCCGTCTGGCTCCGCAGCGACTGCATCCGGAACTCGTGCCGGTGCTCGGCCGCGCGGGCGTTCGCAGCGCGCCAGTGCGGGGCGGCCAGCGCGTACACGGCGGCGGTGGACAGCACCCACATCAGCAGGGCCAGCGGCCACGACGGGGTGTAGGCGGCGACGGCGGTCAGCGCGAGGGAGGCGGACGCGCCGTAGGCGGTGGCGGTGATCTCGCCGTGTCCGTTCTTGCCGAGCGCCGAGACGGTGCCGGCCGCCGCGCTCAGCCCGGACAGCGTGCCCATCAGCACAGCGTCGCCGACGTCCTGGACGGCGCCCTGCTCGTTCCAGATCCGGGCGAGGATCAGCACGGTCGTCGTGGTCAGCACGGGCAGGATGCGGGCGCTGTAGCGGCTGAGCACCCACCGGGCCGCGCTCATCATCTGCGGCAGCTCGGGCTCGACGGGGGCCTGCGGCAGGGGACGCTTGGCGTGCGCCAGCAGCCAGTCCGGGATGCCGCCGCTGGTGGGCTGGCTCGGGTTCATCGGCTGATCTCCATCTCTTGGGCTGCATCGGGAAGTTGGGGCCCGGGCTCCTCGGCCCGGGCCAGTAGGTCCTGCTCGTCCTGCTGGCGGCGCATCATCTGGTCGACGCTCGCCTGTACTTCGTCGACGCTCGCCTGCAGCTCGGCCGCGCTCGGCGCTGCGGGCAGCGGGGGGCGGGTGCGCTCGGCGGCCCCCGGCGGGTACCACTCCGGCCCGTTGGGGCCGTGGACGGTCAGTTCCCCGGGGTTGGCGGTCCCGGCGGGGCTGGGGCCGATCTCGGCGACGATTCGGCCCCGGTAGATCACCGCCCCGGAGTCGGCGACCTGGAAGGCCCGGCTGGTGCCGGCCTGACCGGGCGGGATGGTCTGGGCGGGGGTGAGCGGGGTCCGGCAGATCCGCTGTCCGTCGATCGCCAGCCCCTGGTGGTCGAGCACGACCTGGTGGCCGGACCTCTCGATCACCAGACGCGGCTCCCCGTCCCTCCAGCTCACGGCCGGTCCGGTGCCGGGCCGGGGTCCGACTCGGCGGCGGCCAGCAGCTCGTGGACGGCCTGCGGGGGCAGGCACCGCAGTGCCCGGCGCCGGGCGGGGGCCGGCTTCTTCACCGGGGGGTCCTCGGCCGCGACGTCGTCCACGGAGAACAGCAGCAACTGCTCGCCGACGAACGGGATGACGGTGCGCTTCACTCGCACCACCGCCAGCTGGTCAGCTCATACATCTCGTCCAGCACGGTCAGCCGGATCTCGCGCTCCTGCCCGGCCTCGTCGGCGACCAGCGCGGCGGGCGGGCAGGAGCGGCGCTCGACCAGCTCCAGCGTCCGGCCGCGCGGCCAGTCGGCCGGGGCGTCGAACTCCGGGCGGAGGGTCCAGAGCTGGCCGGGGCTGGCGATCAGGGTGACGTCCCCCTCGGCGAGCCGCCGGCGGACCTCGCGGCGGGCCTGGAGGGCGCCGAGGCGGTCCTGGATCATCAGCTCGCCGGTACGGAGGTGGCGCCAGCGGCCCTCCTCGTACGTGGTCAGCAGCGTCTCCAGCGCGATGGGGGTCATGCCCACACCTGCCGACCGTGGCGCCGGTGCCGGATCAGGTGCAGCGGCACCCGGGCCAGTTCGGCGCTGATCAGCGCCGTGCCGACCAGCACGGCGAGGGGCCGGGCCCGCAGCCACAGAACGGCGGGGACCAGGACCACCGCGTACCCGGCGGCGGCGGAGAGGCCGGTGCCGGAGGCGGTGGCGGAGTGGGTGAGCGCGGCGACGACGCCGAGCACGGCGGCGAGCATGGCCGTCATGGCGATGACCTGCTGGCGGGGCTGGAGCGCGGTCTGAACGATGGTGAAGCGGTACATGGCAACCTCCGAGGCTGCCCGCCGGGCGGTTGGTGCCGCCCGGCGGGCTGGGTGAGCGGGCGGGCGGATCAGTACCGGTCGCCGACGCCGGGGGCGGTCGCGCCGCCCCAGCTGCCGGCGGCCTCGTTGCCGTGGCTGATCGCGCCGCCCAGCTGCCCGGTGACGCCGGTCGAGTTGGCGCCGGAGCTGGCCTGGTGGTCGCGGTAGTCCTGCTGGCACTGCTGCAGCAGGCTCTGGCCGGTCGTCGTCTGCTCGCTCATCGGGCCATCACCTGGGCCTCGGGGGCGTCGACGGCGCTGAGGGAGCACACCGGGCAGGCGACGCTGACAAGCGCGCCGTCCCGCTGGACCGTGGCCCGGCCGGACCCGGCGCACTTCGGGCAGGCGCGGCCGGCGGGCCGGATACGGCCCAGGATGAGCACGCCGCGGCCGTCCTGGTGCGGGCGGGGGTTGACCACCGTGAGGCGGTGCTGGGGGGGCCTGAGAGACTGGGACATGACTGGTCCTCCATGAGGGATCGGTCCATGCCTGCGGAGCGGTGACACGCTCGGCTGCAGGCTGAGAGGGCCGGGCCGGCAAGCCCGGCCCTCTCGCTGTGCCTCCAACTCTAGACCCCCAGAGTCTTGAACTTCAAGACTCTGGGAGTATGATTGTTTTCGAGGTCGGAAGATCAGGGATTGCAGACTCCCCATGGTCCGGTCTTCGTGAGTCTCGGGGTTGTTGACCTGCAGAGACATAGGCTCTGGGACGCACGCGGTACCGGACTGAGAGGAAGACGCGCAATGACGCAGGTGGAACGGGTGGAGCATCCGCCCTGGGACGGTGAGCCGATCATCATCAGCGTGTTCGGGGGCAAGGGCGGGATCGGCAAGTCGACGCTTGCCTTCTTGATCGCCTGGCTGCTCGGCCTGGTCGGGCGCACGCTGCTGGTCGACGCGGACGAACTGCAGAAGGAGGGCGGCACCAAGGAGCTGTACGACCTTCTGGAGGTGGACCCCTCCTTCGACATCGCCACGGAGGAGGACCCGAAGAAGCTCGCCGGCCTCCGCCGCATCAGGGGCTACCGGTTCATCGTGATCGACAACGCGCCGCACCGGGACAAGAAGAAGCTGGAGGCCAGCTGTGACGGGGACCTGATCGTGGTGCCGCTGACGCTGGACCACCTGGAGGCCAAGGCCATCATGTCCTCCCTTCGGGAGATCGTGATTCCCTCTGGTCGCCCGTACCGCGTGGTGATCAACCGGGTGGAGGCCAACCGCAAGAGCAAGGCGCGCAGGACACACGACTCGCTCGACCTGGTGAAGATCCCGGTCTTCAAGACGCACGTGCGCGAACTGGCGGCCCACCAGGACGCCGGTGCCTCGGGCATCCCGGTGACGGAGGGCACGAACCGGACTTGGGAGAGGCCGGCGGAGGACGCCCGGAACCTGGTGGACGAACTCCTGGCCGTCCTCGGGCAGCCCGACCGCGTCCCCCGCCCGAGGCCGGCGGTCGTCCCCAAGGCAACAACGTCAGCGCGTACGAGTAGGAAGGTGACCTCCTGATGGCGGCGAAGAAGAAGGCACAGGACATCGGAGAGCTGATCCTCTCCAGCAACGTGAAGGGGGACGACACGAACACCAACACCGCCCGGCGGCGGTCCGCGACGCTCAGCCAGGCCGCGGCCGCCGCGAAGCGAACCACCAGTCCGAAATATGTCCAGTTGAGGGGCGATCAGCAGATCGAACTCGACGTCGTCGCCCGCGAGCTGCAGGCCAGCCGCGTGCAGAAGACGGAGCGGATCACCGCGAACACCGTGATCCGGGTCGCCGTGGACGCGGTCCTGGCCCGCCGCGGCTTGCTGGCCGGTGACACGGAGGAACAGTTGCTGGCCTCCTGGCTCGGCTACGTCAAGGGCCTGGAAGAGGAGAAGGCCAAGCTCCTCAAGAGCCTGGAAAAGGCGGAGGCCAAGCTCCTCGAACTCGAAGAGATCCAGGGGTCGGAAGACCGGTAGTACCGGAGACCAGGAGTCACTGACTCGTCTGGTCTCGAAGTTCAAGAGATCACGACACCAAAAGACCTCGGCGGGGGGTCTCAAGTCACCGCCGAGGCCAACGCAGAATCGGAGCGAAACGTGCGCTACACACAGCTTACGGCCAGCAATTCGCGCTGGTCAGCAGCCGAATCCAGCCAGATGGACAGCCTGCTGTCCACCCTGCAGCGCAAGCTGGAGGCGGCCCCGCCGTGGCTGGCCCTGGCGGGCGCCGCGGTGTTCGGCGTCGTCGCCCTGGTCGCCGTCTACAGGGTGCTGTTCGGCACGAAGAGCAAGGCGAACGGCCTGCTCTCCTTCCTCTCGGAGATGGGTCCGCACGGGAAACTCGCGCTGGCCGGCACCATCGTCAGCGTCTACGGGCTGTGGGGGTTCGGCCGGGAAACGGGTGACCTCCCGTGGCCCATCCGCCTCGCCTTCGTGACGATGTTCGACGTCATCGAGCTGAGCCTGTTCGGGGCCCTCTACAAGAAGAGCCGGCATGAGCCCGGCCAGCCGGCGCCCAAGTGGACCAAGGGCATGAAGGTCATGCACTACACCGCGTGGGGGCTGGTCGCGTTCAGCGTCTGGGCGAACGTCGTGCACGCCCCCAACTTGGCCTCCGCACCTTTCATGGCCCTGATGCCGGCGGGGGCGGCCTGGGTGGTGGAGCTGGAGCTGCGCGACCGGATGGCCGGGCAGGGCGTGGTGGAGGAGTCGAGCACCGGTCCCCTCAAGCTGCTGGCGGCTCTGTGGCGGCGGTGGTGGGCGGAGAAGTACGCCGCGCTCGGCGTCGACCCCACCGGCCGGGACTCCGACTCGCTGGTGAAGGCGGCCTCCGCACGCCGGGCGGCCCGTCAACTGTTCGTCCTGCGCCAGCTGCTGGAGCAGGCCGCGAAGAACGTGACCGTCAAGGTCGAGCAGGGACGGGCTCAGCGCCGCACCGCGTTGAAGCTGCTGGAGGAACTGCAGGAACAGCGGGACGAGACGCGTCAGGCCCTGGAACGCGCCTCCTTCGGCACCGACAGCCAGCAGGCGCTCGCCGTCTTCCGGGGCCTGGCCGGCTGGACCCGCCAGGACGACATCGCCATGGTCAACACCGCGGACTCCCCGCGGGTGGAGGAGTTGATGGAGCAGGTGGCCATCATGCCCTCCGCCCGCAAGCTGGAGGCGGCCGGGCACGCCGCCGCCGCCGAGGCCGCTCGGCAGGAAGCCGAGCGCGCTCGGCAGGAGCTGGAGGACGCCAAGGCCGAGGTGGAGGCCGCGAAGAAGGAAGCGGAGAAGGCCAAGGCCGACGCGGAGAAGGCGGAGACCGAGGCCGAGCAGAAGGGCCGGGAGCTGGCGGCGGCGGCCCTCGAAACGAACCGCGCTCGGCAGGAGGCGGAGGCCGCTCGGGCGGAGGCCAAGGCCGCTCGGCAGGAAGCCGAGACCGAAATGAGCCGTTTGTCCTCCGAGGCGGACACGCTCCGTCAGCGGGTCTCCGAGGCCGCCGAGTCGGTCACCGCGGCCGAGCAGAAGCGCAAGGAGCTGGAGGCCGCCGGCCTCGACGCGGTCGAGCAGAAGAACGAGCTGGACGAGCAGATCCGGGGGGCCGCCGAGAAGCTGGCCGGCCTGCAGCGGGCCCTGGACGAGACGGAGGGGCAGCGCCGGCAGACCCTCGCTCAGGTCTCCGAGGCCAAGACCGAGGCCGAGCGCCTGGAGGAGTCGCTGGCAGCTCTGCGGACCCGCGCCGAGCAGGAGGACGCCAAGGTCAGGGCGCACGCCGAGCGCGCCGCCGAGGCTGAGGAGAACGGCCGCAAGGCGGCCGACCGCGCCGCCGAGGCCGTCGCCATGGCGGACCGGCTGGAGGTCCAGGTGCGGGAGGCGGAGCTGGCCCTGGACGACCTGAGGCTGACCATCCGGGCGGAACTGCCGGAGGAGGAACTGGAGGGCCTGGACCTCGACGGCATCGCCTTCCCGGGCAGCACGGCCAAGCAGGAGGCATGGGAGGAGTACCTGTCCCAGGTCACCAACGGCCGTCCCACCCTCGACGCCAAGCAGCTCTCCGAGCGCTACCCGGTTTCGGAGAGTAGGGCCCGTGAGTGGCGGGTCCACTTCCGGGGCCGTCGACTCCGGATGATCGCCGCCGAGGCAGGCGAGCGCACTCCGGGCGGTGCCGAGCGCGCGGCGGACGGCGCCGAGCGGGGCGGCTCCCCCGCCGAGCGCGCGGCCGAGGGCGGCCGAGCGGCCTCGATCCCGGCGCCCGTACCGCCGATCGACCCGGGCGTGTTCGCCGCCCACCGCACCACGTCCTGACGGACCTTCTCACGGGGGCCCGGTGCCCGGCCGAGCGCCGGATGCCGGGCCCCCGTCGCGTGCCGAGCGCGGGCGGGGGCCAGCCGAGCGCCGAACCTCCCCCGCCGAGCGGCCCCCTCCCCGGCGCCGAGCGCGGACACCAAGATTGCCGAACTCTTGAACTTCAAGACTTCAAGAGTTACGATGGTGGCTCGCCGTGGAAACCCCCTGTGCTTGTCACAGGGGGGGCGTACCGTGATCGCTCCGGTCATCGGTACACACGCGAAGCCCCCCGGGCAACGCTCGAACCGTCAGCCGGGGGGCTCCGAACGAGACCTAAGGAGATCGCGCTCCGATGTTGTCCCGCACCGAGAAGACTACCGAGACGACCGACAACGACACCGCCGAGTACGGCGACGACTGCTGCTCGACCAAGCGCATCGGGCTGGCGGCGCTGGGCGGCATGCCCCTGATGGTCGGCGCGGCCGGACCCTCCACCGCGCCCTCGGCGCCGGCGTCCCCCGGCACCAAGGTGCCCGGGCCGTCCGTGGGGGACTCGCTGAACCTCCTCGGCCACTTCGTGGACGCGCTGCCCGGCCACTGGTTCACCGCGGTCGGGCTCGCGGTCGGCGGGCTCGGGTACGGCTACATGCACTTGAAGAAGCAGGTCACCGAGGGCAACGCCCGCGCGCTCCCGTTGCCCAAGGGCACCGGGTTCGCCACTGACCGGGAGGTCAACGAGACCCTGGGCGAGCGTCAGCTGCTGAACCGCGTCGCGGACCTGCGGCCCTCCCTGGTGGGCTCCGGCGTCCGGCCGACCGCCCTCGACCTGGGCACTCAGCTGGGCACGGACGCGATCTGGAAGAAGCAGTTGTACATCGCCTGTGAGGACACGGTCCTGATCTTCGCGCCGCCGCGTGCGGGCAAGTCGGCGTGGTTGGGCGGTCAGTTGATCGACGCGGCCGGGGCGGTGGTCGCGACCTCGACCCGCGCCGACCTGTACAAGCTGACGCACGTGCTCCGTCGCCGGGACGGCCGGCCGGTCTGGGTGTTCAACAGCGACCTGGAAGGCGTGCCCAACACCATCAAGTGGAACCCGGTGAGGGGCTGCGAGAACCCGACGATCGCCATCCGGCGGGCCGGGTACATGCTCTCGGCCTCGGCCAAGGGTGAGGCCATGGCCAACCAGAGCTTCTGGGACAGCCACTCCTTCACGCTCCTGCGCAACCTGATGATGGCGGCCCGCGCTCAAGGGCGGCACCCTCCTGGACGTCGCGCGCTGGGTCTCGGACCCCAACAACGGGGAGCCGCTGCGGATCATGAAGGGGAACGCCCACCGCGTCCCCCAGCTGTGGATCGACTCCCTGGAGCAGGAGATGAACGCTCCGGACAAGACCGCGGCCGGCGTCTACATGAGCCTCGCGCCGACGTTGGACTTCATGTCGGTGCCCACGGTCGCGCAGATCGTCCTCCCGGCCCCGGGTGAGCCGGAGTTCAGCCCGTACGAGCTGCTGGCCACGCAGGGCACCCTCTACCTGATGGGCGAGGACCGCGACCGCGGCTCGATCGCCCCGCTGTACTCCTGCCTGGTGGCGGAGGTCTACGAAGAGTCCAAGGAGTGGGCCAAGCGCGCCGGCGGCCGCCTCGACCCGTACATCCGCTTCATCCTCGACGAAGCTGCCATCATCTGCCCGCTGCCGATCCACCGTTGGACCTCCGACGCCGGCGGATGGAACATCCACATGGAGATCAGCGCCCAGTCCCGCTCCCAGCTGGACGAACGCTGGGGCCGCACGGCAGCCCAGACCATCTACAACAACTGCAACAAGCTGGTGCTGGGCGGCCTGACGGTCCCCTCCGACCTGGAAGACCTCTCCATGCTGGTGGGCGACGCCGACCAGACCGTGGTCAGCGTCAGCAAGGACAAGGACGGCAAGCCGACCGAGAGTCACAGCATCCGCCGCATCAGGATCATGCCCCCCAAGGACATCCGGGAGATGAAGGTCGGCAACGGCCTCTACCTGCACCGCGCCGTCGCCCCGATCAAGGTCACGTACCTGCCGACCTGGAAGCGCAAGGACGTCAAGGAGTCGCTGCGGGAGGAGAAGAAGGCGCTCAAGCTGCAGCGCAAGGAGCAGAAGCTGGCTGCGAAGCAGGGCACGGTCGACCTGGTGAAGCAGCCGGTCCCGGTCCCCGCCCCCGTGATGCCGAGCGCCCCGCCGGCCATGCCCGTGCCAACTCCGGCGGCCCCGCCGGTCCAGCAGCCCGCCCCCGCGGCCACCGTGGTCTTCCCGCCGCCGCTGCCGAACTACTCGCCGGAGATCCCCGCCCAGCAGCCCGCCGCCGCGCCGGCCGAGGCGCCCGCCGAGCAGCCGCGCCGCCGTGCTGTCGGTGACGGCACCCTGCCCTGGTAGCCTCCGCCCCGTCGAGCACGAAAGAACCGCTGATGAGCACCGACGAACGCCCGGACCTCCGGCTCAAGCCGACCGCGAAGGTCACCGACCCCGCCGAGCGGCGGCTGGTCGGGATGATCGACGTGGTCAACCGCAAGGTCAACGACGCTGCCTCGCACGTCACCAAGGTGGACGCCCGGCTGACCACCATGGAAGAGATCGACCTGCCCGGCAAGGTCATCGAGATGAGCCGGATTCTGCAGGGCCTGGCCCACCGGGAGGGCACGCAGACCCCGCTGTGGAACTGGTCGGCGATGAACGCCGAGCAGATGTACGCCGCGCTGAACCACCTCGTACACTGGCGGGAGACCTACTGGCGCCGCTACTTCCCGGCGGAGTACGCCGCCCACATGGAACCCTGCTGGCTCAAGCACGGGGACGTGGTGCACCTGCTCGGCGCGCTGTGCGGGATGTGGCACTGGGCCCACACCGAGGCGGACGCCTCTCCGCTGCGGCAGTCCGAGTGGCTGGTGAGGTGGAAGCCCCTGATCCTCAAGGATCTCAAGTCGGCTCTGGACGAGTGCCGTTCGGCTCAGCAGCACGTCGAGCCGTTCGAGCCGGACCGGCCGATCAACCTGGACGCCGAACAGCAGGAGATCAACGGGAGGGTGCTCGCCATGCAGGCCCGGGAGAAGGCGGAGCAGGACGAACGCGCTCGGGCGGCCGCGGGGTCGACCGGCGGCTGACGCCCGGACCACACGCGAGAGGGGCGGGGAACCGATCGGTTCCCCGCCCCTCTCTGTCGTTTCCGCTGCTAGAAGCTCTCGGAGATCGGCCGGTCCCGGCCCTGGATGTGCGACCACTCCAGCGTCCGCAGCACACCGCCGGCGTACCACTCGGTGCGTTCCTCGCGCCACGCCCGCCCGAACACCCTGTCCTCGGCGTGGATCTGCTCCCGCCCGATCGACCGGGTCACCGGCAGCGGGCTGTCCTCGACCTCGTTGCTCATCGGCGCCAGCGGTCGCTCGCCGAGCAGCCACAGCACGGCGTTGAGCACGCCGGTCAGTCCTTCGCCCCGGTGGCGCGGGTCCAACCACATCGCGCGGAAGCTCTCCTCCGTGGCGGCCAGCTCCTGGCGGGCGTCGTCGCGAAGCTGCTCCAGCTCGGCGCGGGAGCGGATGACGACCTCGGGCACCCCGGTGGGCAGGGGGACGGCCGGGGGCGCGGAGGGCATGGGCGGCACGCCCGCCCCGCCCGGCACGGTGTAGGGCGCCACCGCCGGCGGCACCGGGACATGGACTCGGGACCAGCCATTACTCACCATGGCTAGACGGTAGCCCGATCTCCTCCGACAGGGACAGAGCGCACAGCAGCGCGAACGGGCCGTTCACCCGTGCTGGGTCACCTGGCGGTGCGGCTGGCCAGCCTCCCGGTGAAGTCGAGCACCTTGGCGCCCGACGTGCTCGGCGGTGTGCAGCCGCTGCGGTGGACGGCGTGCCACCGGGCGGCCTCGGCGACGTCGGCCAGCCCAACGACGCCCGACCTGCAGCGGCGGCAGGTCGCGGTGCCGCTCGCGCGGTGCCAAGCGAACGGGCGGTCAATGGGCCTGCTGGACACGCTTCCTCCGCTGGTCGCCCGGGTGCCGGGCCCCGTACGGGTCCGGCTAGAGCTGGATCTGGATCTGCGGGGCCTCGACCACCGGGACGGGCTGGGCGGGGACGCTCGGGGGCGGCACCTCGCGCACGGCCTCGGCCGCGTCGCGCCCGGCCTGCAGCTCTCCTATCGCGGCGCGGGCCTCGGCCACCACCTGGTCCTGGTAGGCGGCGCGGTCGTCCAGGATGCCCCGGGCTTCGCGGGCCTGCAGGAGGGCGTCGTGCAGCCCTTCCCCGGCCAGCACCGGCTCGGCCTCCACCTCGGCTGTCAGCACGGCCTCCTGGGGCGCGCTGACAGCCGCCGCGGGCTCCTCGGCGGCCTGGCCCAGCAGCAGCTCCTCGTGGTAGCGGCGCAGGGTCTCCGACTGCTCGGCGAACGACGGCCCGCCGGCCTGCGGCTGAACGTCCGCCACGTCCTGGTGCCCGGCCTCGGCGACGTCCTGGTGGACGTCGTGCTCCGCCTCGACGTCGGCCGGCGCCGCCAACTCGGCCTCCGGCTCGGGCTCCGGCGCCGGTTTGGCGCTCTCCCACTGGTAGGGCTGGAACTCGTCGGCCAGCTCCGGCTCTTCGACGGGGACGGGCTCGGCGACGTCCTGGTGGACGTCGTGCTCCGCCTCGACGTCGGCCGGCACCTCCAACTCGGCCTCCGGCTCGGTCATCTGCCACTCGCCGTCGTCGAACGGGGAGAACTCCGCCTCCGGCGCGAACTCGGCCTCCGGCTCGACCATGTCCCACTCGTCGGCCGCGAACTGCTCCAGCTCCAGCTCGGGCTCGACGGCCTCGCGCAGCTCCAGCAGGCGGCGGGCCTCCTGCGCGCGCTCGCGCGTCTCCTCGGTGTGCTCGTGCCAGTCGCCCCGTACGCCGTGGATCTCCTCCAGCGCGGCGGTACGCGACCGCAGCTCGGCCAGCTCCTCGGCGGCGGCCTGGGCCTGGCGCTGCAGTTCCTCGCGGGCGGCCTCGTCGGTCGCCTCCAGCAGGGCGATCTGGCGCTGGGCCTCCTCGCGCTCCAGCCGCTGGATCGACTGGTGGGTGGTCCGCAGCTGCGGGGCGACGTGCGCGGGTGCCCACGCCTCCTCCCGCTCGTAGCGGTCGACCAGCTCGCGCAGCTGGGCGTCGGTCGCCCCGACCAGCTCCATCCGCTCTTCGGGCTCGCCGAGGGCGCGGAACGCCTGGTCCCAGTCCTGCTGGTAGTCGACGGCTCCGCGGGCCGGGCGGGGGCCGATGGCGGCCACCTCGCTGTCCCACCCGTGGGCCTCGCGGTACGCCGCGACGGTGCCGGCCCGCTCGATCCACTGCTCTCGCTGCTCGGGCCGGTCGACGTCCGGCACCGGGCCGAGGGAGCGGGCCGCCCACTGCGGCAGCTCTTCGGCGTCGGCCAGCTCCTGGCCGAGCAGGAGGCGCCGGCCGTCCATCAGCTCGGCGGCGGCCCGCGCGGTGTCGCCCTTCTCCCCCGGGATCTGCGCGACCCGGCTCTGCCAGCGGGCGCGCTCCTGGGCCTCGGCCCGGCGCTCGTCGGCGATCTCGCTTCGCCGCTGCTCTTCCTGACCCGAGTGCAGGACGGCAATGCTGGTGTTGACGGCGGTCAGCTGCTCCAGCCACGCGTCCTCGACGGCCGCCCACGGGCTGGGGACCTCCTCCTGGGCGATCGTGAGCTCCACCCACTCACCGCTGGCGGCGTCGAACACGCGGGGGCGCTCGGCCTCCTGGCCGTACGCGGGCTGCAGCTCGGCCTGGTCCAGCCCCTGCGGGGCGGGCGGGGCCAGCAGCCAGTCCTCCGGCTCGACCTCCACGCCGTCCTCGACACGGGCCTGCTGGACCCACTGGCCGGCCTCGTAGTCCCACGTCGCCACGGGCTGCTCGGGCAGCGTCTCGCCCGCCGTCTCGGCGGCCGCCGGGGCGGCCTCGGCCTCGCGCTGAACCCACCCGCCGGTCTGCGGGTCGTAGACCATCACCAGCTCGGGGCGCTCGGCGACGACCGGCGCCAGCTGGGCAGCCCCGGTCACCTCCGGTGCGGCCAGTTCCTGGGCGCGCACGGTCTGGCGCACGTCGCGCTCGTCGGCCCGCACGCGGGCGCGGTCGGCGGCGTCAATCTGCTGCTCCAGCCGGGAGTGCAGCACGCGGGCGACGTGGCGGGCGTCGGAGAGGTCGCCAGCCATGGACTGCTGCAGCAGGGCCTCCGGGTTGTGGCCGGCGGCCTCGGCGGCCCGGGCCAGCCTGATCAACGGCCCGTATGCCGGGTCCTCGCTGATCTCCCGATACCTCTCGGCACCGAGGGTGTCGTGGATCAGTCGGCCGTACCGCTCCTCGGCGTACCCGGTCTGCAGGTCGTCCAGGATGAACGACCAGCGCACCAAGCTGACGGACTCCTGCAGGTTCTGCCGGATCACCGCGGTAGCGGACAGCTCGGCGCCGGAGGTCTCCATCGCCTGGGCCAGCACGGCGAACTTCTCGTCCACCACGACCTCGTCGGGGCCGTCCAGCTCGGAGATGTTCCGCTCCGTCACCACGTACGCCCAGTTGCCGTCCTTGCCTCGGGTGAGCGCGACGTACAGGCTCTCGCGGGTGTCCCCGCCCTCGGTGAGCACGCGGCAGCGGTCGACCGTGCGGCCCTGGCTGGAGTGCACGGTGCCGGCGTACGCCAGATCCACGTGGTCCTGCACGTAGTGGGCCGGGAGGTACATCAGCTCGCCGTCGTCGTAGCGCACGACCAGCGAACCGTCCTTGTTGCGCTGGGTGACCTGGACTACGTCCCGGTTGACGGCGAACCGGTCACCCGTCGCGCTCTTGACCTGGCGGTTGATCTCCCGCAGCTGGATCTGGTCGCCGACACCGATCGTGATCCCGCGCAGCTCAAGGTGGACGCCGTCCGCTTCGACGCGGCCGAGGCGCACGAGATCGGCCCGGGCCATCGCGGCCAGCTGATCGGCCTGCTGCTGGGACACGGCGATCAGCAGGGAGTTGTGGCCGGCCGTCGTGTCGGCGAGCCAGTCCTGGTACGCGGCGGTCAGCATCTCGTCGCGCTCGCCGCCGAGCAGGCGGCCGCGGTTCTCGTAGTCGGTCAGAACCTCGGTGTCGCCCTCGCGCAGCCGCAGCGACGCCTCGCGCTCCCACGTCGCATTGAAGCGGCGGACCTCCTCCAGCTCGTAGACCTGGACCCCGGCCTGGGTGGCCAGTTCGGCGAGCATGCCGCCCGCGCCGACGGAGGTCAGCTGGGCGAAGTCGCCGGCGTACACCAGCTTGGCGCCGGCCTCGCGGACGAGTCGGCGGACCTCCTCCATGACGTGGGTCTCGGTCATACCGGCCTCGTCCAGCATCACCAGCTGGTCGGGCCGCAGCCGGTACTTCTCCAGCTCAGGAGACGTCTTGCCCTCGGCCAGTGCCTTGTTGGAGTTGATGAACATCGCCAAGTTGGCGACGTGCTCGACGCCTTCACCGGCCAGCACTCGGGCGGCCCGCTCGGAGGTCGTGAGGCCGATCACCGAGCGCCCGGTGTCGCGCCACGCGTCGTGGATCGCGGCCGCCACGTACGACTTCCCCGCGCCGGCCGGGCCGATCAGCACGTCCGCCTGGCGGCCTCCGCCGAGGATGCCCCGGAACGCGGCCTCCTGCCCGGCGTTGAGCCCGCGGCCAACCAGCGCCTGCTCGATCTGCTCTTCGGTCAGCGCCGGACCGCCCACCAGGCGGGCGTCCTCCAGCAGCCGCTCCTCGGTGTCCAGGTGGCCGCGGGTCGCGTACTGCTCGGCGCCGGGGACCTGGTAGATCGGCGTCCCGTCGCCCAGCTGCAGCGAGCGCGGCATGGGGATCAGCTCCGGGGCGGCCAGCGCCACCAGCCCGGACTCCTCCGGGTTGGTCAGCGCGAAGTCCGTCAGCTCGTTGACCAGGGAGGTCACCTGGTCGACGTCCAGGCCGCCGAGGCAGTCCGGCAGCTGCCGGATGATCTCAACCTGCAGGTGCGAACGCTGCCACGTCGAACGCTCGGACTGCACGGTCTCGATCGCCTTGCGCACCACCTCGGCCGGGTCGAACTCCTCCGGCGCCGTGCCGCGCTCGCTGGCGGCCTGGGCGACGGCCTCGGGCACGTCCCGCAGCGTGGTCTGCAGGTTCTCCTTGGCGGCGCTCTCCCAACGCTCCAGCAGCTCCTCGCGGGAGGCCCCGTCGTGGTCCTTCACCTTGCGGTCCCGCAGGGTGACGAACTGGGCCATCTTCGCCAGCGTGTGGGCCTTCGGCGCCACGCCGTGCTTGGCCTCGTAGGCGTCGGCCAGCTCCTTGACCCCGGCGGTCACCACCCGGCGCCGGCTGGAGTACAGGTCCCGCAGCGACTCCTCGATGCCGACGATCTCGCGGGCCTTGCCGTCCGGGCGCATCTCGAATCGAACACCGAGCCGTCGCGTCAGCGACTCCTCGGCCACCTTCTCGAAGAGGTGGCCGGCGGCCTTGGCCTCGCGCAGGATCAGCTTGCCGTCCAGCGCACCCCACTTCGTGACCTCTTCACCAGTCACCGGGTCGACGGACTTGTACGCGACGCGGTTCAGGATCGCCGTGTGGATGTGCAGCTGCGGGTCCTCGTCGCGGCTCAGGTGCTGGGCGAACTGGGCGGCGGTCAGCTCGTGCGCGTCGACCCGCTTGCCCACCGAGGCTTCGCCCTTCTTGCTGGCGAAGCGGCCCTCCCTGGTGTACCCGGCCTGGGCCTCCATGTGGGCAAGGCCGGCGGCCGCGCCTTCCTTCAACGCCTCCCAGACCTGCTCCGCCTGAGCGGCGTACGCGTCGGCCAGCTCGTGGTTCCCGGCCAGCCTCTCCTCGACCGCCCGAACCTGCAGACCGGCGTGCAGAAGTGACCAGCTCTTGGGGGCGCTGAACGTGACGTCGACGTACGTGTTGGACTGCGTCGCGTTGCGCCGCACGCCCATCTCCGCGGCCCACTTCTGCTCGGGAGTCGCGTGCTCCCCCAGCTTCTCGACAGCCTCATCGACCTTACGCTGCGTGCTCTTCGAGTAGTCCCGCAGCGGTGAGCCCAGACGGAACTCGGCCAGCGCCTCCTTGCGGATCGCGGCCTTCGCCGCCTTGTACTCGTCGGTCCCGCGCTGCAGGTCGGGGTGCGCCTTGCGATAGGCGTCCCACCGCTCGGCGGTGACGCTGTGCAACTTGTCGATGTCCCGAGGGTCGATCAGATGTGTGTACATCTCCCGGAAGGTCTCGGGGTCGACCTCACCCGAGAGTCCGAACGCTGCGGCACCCTTGCCGGCCCAGATCCCCGGCGGCTCGCCGTCCTGGTCAATGGCCTGCAAGTAGTAGTTATCTGACCGTGCACCGACAGAGGACAGCAGGTAGTCCGGGCTCGACCCGAAGCTCACCGACGCTGTCATGACGATCACGGTACGGTCCATCGGATTTCAATGCAAGGGTGTGTTGAAGAACAAGAGGACGGAACACAGCACGACACACCATCAGCTCACAGGGACGGGAAGTAAGCGGCGGAAGATCACAACGGACAGTAGACCTAGGACAGGGAGAGGCAGCACGGACGACGGGCCGGAGGCGGAAAGATGATCACACGTCAGAAACCATCATGTACAGGACAGCAACCGGGCGCCTGCGGCAACCACGGCCAACGGCCGCGAGCACGGACGTGCGGCAGGCTCGACGGCGCGGCACGCCCGCCCGCGCACGCGGGCCACTGTTACAAGAGGTGATCAGCCACCCGGCCGCCGGCCGTGACGGCAGCCACCGTGGACATGCTGTGAACCGCCCACCGAACCCACCGCGTCGGCGCGGCGCCGACGCACCCGCCCCCACCCCCGCCCGGCCCCGCGCCAGCGGGCCGCGCCTCACCCACCGCAACCACCCACCCCGGGGCGCCGGGCCGGTCGGCCCGACTGCGCCCACCGTGGACACGGTGTGAACCGCCCACCTCGACGGCGGCCAGCCACCCCTCGGCGCGGGCCTGCGCCCCCACCCCCGCCCCCCGCCACGCCCACCATGCACACGGTGCAAACGACCGGGCCCCGCCCTCGACGCCGAGCGTCAGAACGGGGCCCCAACCCACCATGCACACGGTGCAACCTGCCCACCGAACCGGGGCCGGTCGGCCCGACTGCGCCCACCGTGGACACGGTGTGAACCGCCCACCTCGACGGCGGCCAGCCACCCCTCGGCGCGGGCCTGCGCCCCCACCCCCGCCCCCCGCCACACCCACCATGCACACGGTGCAAACGACCGGGCCCCGCCCTCGACGCCGAGCGTCAGAACGGGGCCCCAACCCACCATGCACACGGTGGAGCTGACGGTCAGCCCTCACCTGCCCACTCGGGCTCCGGCTCCTCCCCCGCCCACGCCGAGTCCGCCTCCGGCGGCGACGGAGGCTCCTCCGTACGGGCGGCCGGCACCGCGACCGGGACGGCCTCCGTGGTCGCCTGGGTGGTCTCCGGCTCGTCGTCGTAGGAATCGAACGCCTCGGCCGCGTCGTCGTTCTCGGGCGCGAACTCCGACCCGCACAGCCCGCACAGGATGGCGCCCCTCTTCGTCCCCTTGCCGTAGGTCTTCGGGGTCACCTGCATGCGCCGGGGCTCCGGCGTGCAGCGGCACACGATCGGGTACCGCTTGCCGGAGGTCCGCTTCTTCTTCGGCTCCTCCTCGGCCTGCTCCTGGTCCTCCTGCTTGGAGGGCTCGCCCTCCAGGAACGGCAGTCGAGCAGCCTCCAGCTTCCGGATCGCCGAGGCGTACGCGGCCGCGGTGGCCGGCAGCAGCACAGCGTCAGAGAAGCCGTACGTCTGCGCGGCCCGCTTCGGCGGCTCCAGCCCCACCTCGCGCGCCAGCTCCGCAAACTTCCGGTTGTGCCACCTGAGTCCGTCGCTGCTGCAGTCAACGATCGACCGGGTCACCGCGATGCCGTGCGCGGCCTCGTGCAGCATCGTCTCCAGCACGGCCTCGCCCCCGCGTTCCAACAGCTCACCCGCCACGAACAGCTCCGGCCGGCGGCCGGTGTTCTCCGGGTCGGCCCACTGGTCCGGGGTGAGGTGGCCGTACTTCTGGTACGCCGAGCGCTTCGCCTTGCTCTTCTTCGAGGGCAGGCCGCTGCCGGTGATGACCACGGCGTCCGGCACGTGAGGGTGCCGGGCCTGGATCGCGGCCCACATGGTCTCCAGCGCGGTGATGATCCGGGCCCCCTCGCGGCCCCGCAGGTTCGTCGCCATGCTCGGCATCCTACCTTTCGCACCATGTACACGGTGTGATTCTGGGTCAGTCGGTCCCCCCGGTCCGGAGATCCCTCGACCTCGTAACAGTCCGGCCCTAGGGTGGTGGCCAGCAACAACGCCCCCCGGTCCGCTTCACCGGGGGGCGCCACTGTTACTACGGGAGGAACCGATGCCGGTACAGGGAGGATGCGGTGCCTGCGGGCACCCCCTGCCACCCCACTCGGGGGGCCGCTGCGGCAACTGCGGGGCAACCAACCCCCGCTGAGGGTCGGCGGGTCGCTCCAGCGGCCCGCCACTGCTCCCTGATCAGTACCCGGCCTTCACCAAGGCCATCGCGGCGTTCTCTGCGCCCACCTGGGTATCGAACTCGTCGTCCTCGCCAAGCTCGTTCCACAGAGCAACCAGCGCGGGCTCGATCACCTCGGCGTACCGCTCGACGCGGCCGGTCTCGCGGCCGGACTCCACCACCGGCTGGTCCAGGTCGCGGTGGGTCAGGGTGGTGACGTCGAACTGCGCGGCGGTCAGCCCGGTCTGCAGCAACTCGGCCGTTGCCGCGGCCCTGTGGCGTCCGCCGACGCATCCTACGGCGATGCGAAACACGCTGGTCTCGGCGCCGGGGCCCATGGCGTACGACTGCGCCATGGTGATGGTCGCGGCCACCACCTGCAGGATGCCGGGGGTGGCCTTGACGGCGTCGCGCACCTCCTGGTCCCGGGCGGTGAGGTACCGCAGGGTCGGCGACACGTGGGGGTCCTTGAAGTGCTTGCGGAGGTCCAGGACCAACTCGGCCTCCGGGACGGGGCCGTGCAGGTATCCGAAGCTGATGATCTCGATCTGCATGTGATGCTCCCCTTCGTCACTGGTCCGGACTGCCCGGGCCATGGGGTGGCACGGGCCGAGGCCCGTGCCACCCCACGGTCCGTCAGACCTCCCAAAGTCCGTCCTGCTGCGCTCCCCCGGGCTGGCCCGCCCTGATCGCCTCCCGGATCGCGGCCTCGACCTCGTCGGGCTTCGCCGCCAGGATCGCCTCCCGGATCGCGTCGGCCCGGCCCCTCGGCCCCCGCACGTCAGCGAGCGCGTGCCCGGCCAGCCGCGACCGGGACGCGTAGTCCAGCACGTTGTCCTGCCGGGTGCCCGGCAGCCAATGCCGGGGGTTGCAGCAGCTCGGGCTGTCGCAGGTGTGCCGGATCACGGGGGTGTCGATCAGCGCCTGGTGGCCGTGCTCGACGGCGTACCCGTACTCGTGGGCGCTGACCACCTCGCTCCAGTCCCCGGTGCCGGCGCGGAACTTGCCGTGCCCGGTCGAGCTGATCCCCCCGGTCCAGTACCAGCACTGCCCGTCGCCCCGCCGGAAGACCTTCGCCGTGTACCTCGCACGGCTCGGCGCGTGCCCGACCAGCTCGGCCCACGGCAGGTCCGCCCGGCTTCGCCTCACCGCTCCTCCGAGCAGCTGCAGGCCGGGTCAGCACCCGGGCCCCGTGCTCGTCCTTCGTCGCGTGGGGGCCGTTGCCCGGGCGGCCACTGCCCCCGCAGCTGGTGCAGGAGGCGTCGGCGGCGGGGTCCAGCCCCCACTCCCGCCCGCACGCCCGGCACCGCGCACAGTCGGCGTAGTCGTCGTGGGTGGTGGAGATCGGATCGCCGTACTCCTCGACGTCCGTGCTGCTGCAGTACGGGCAGGTGATGGTGTACTGCCGGTGCCCGGCCACCAGTTGGGGCCGGCCGCGGTCGCACGCCATGCACGTCCGGTCGGTGATCGCGTTCACGGTCTCGCACGCCACGCACCGCCAGTGCTCGCCGTTCGCGTGCCCGGGCTCCAGCTCCGTACGGGCGCTGGCGTCGGCCTGCTCGGCGTCGTACGGGCCGGCCACCCGGTGCGCGCACCCCCCGCACACCCACCACCCCAGTTCCTGGGCCTGGTAGTCGGGCAGGTCGGGGCTCTGCCACCAGCGCATCCGTTCCCCGCAGGCCGGGCAGTCCCGGCTCTCGTCCGCACGGCCGCCACCGTGGCAGTGCGCGCAGACGCCCGGCTGGTCGGGGTGCTGCTGCTTGAACTGGAGCCGCAACCGGGCCACCGCCTGGCGAACGGCGGCGGCCTCCTCCAGCGACAGCTCGACCGTGAACTGTGGGTGTCCGAGGCCGCCGGCGGTGGTCAGCGTTACGGTGCCGCCGCGGTTGTCCTGGCCCATCGGGAACTCCTCACCAGCCGCTCGACCTCGGCGGCCAGCAGCTCGGCGCCCTGGCTCATGTCCTTGAAGATGCTCACGCGCTCGCCTTCTCGTCGTTGTCCGTGCTGCTCACGGCCTGCGGGACATCCTGTCCCGCTTGGCCTCCCCACGCCAAGCACAGGGGGTTTCCGCGTCACCACCCTAACTCTTGAAGTCTTGAAGTTCAAGACTGCTTACAGGAGGTGGGCGACGCGCCCGTCTCCGACTGCGGCCCCGGGCGCCCACAACATCCACCATGCACACGGTGCGGACGACCGGGACCCGCCCTCGACGCCGAGCGTCCGGACGGCCTCGAAGTGTCCGGGTTCGGCCATGCTCTGCGGGCCCCGCTGCGATCGACGCTCGTGGGCATGTATCAACGGGGCGTCAGGTACGGCGGCAGCAGGTAGGGAGTGGGCAGATGGTGGGCTGGTTGGGACGGACCCCCGCTCAGGGCTCCCGCGTGCCGTACGGGCCCGGCCCTGAGCTACCTCCGGCAGCAGGAAAGGCCGGCCCCCGCTGCGCGACGCGCTGCCGGGCTTCGTGGTGAGCGCGGCGGTCTTCGTCCTGCCGCTCCTGGTGCTGTGGTGGCTGTACGCCGTGCTCGGCCTGGTCGGGGTCCTCGTCGTCCTGGTGCTCGTCGTCGCCCTGGTCGTCGTCGTCCGCCGGCGCCGGGCGGTGATAGCGCGGCGCCGCTCCGGCCTCTACGCCGCTGCCGACCTGCGGGCCCTGGCCGATGAGCACGCGCTGGCCCGGGCCGCGAGTCGGATGCTGCGGCGCGACGGCTGGCGGGTGAAGTCGGCTCCCTGGCAGGGCACTCCGCGGCTGATGGCGCGCGACGGCGACGGCCGCACGCTGGAGGTGACGGTGCGGCCGGTCAACGAAGTAGGAGAGGCGACCCCGGCGCCGGCGCCGCTGCGGCGGGCGGGGACCGAGGGCTTCGGCGGCGTCCTGCGCCTGGTCGTCAGCCTCGGCCGGTACTCCCGGCAGGACGTCCTGTGGGCCTCGCGGCAGGGCGGGGTGTACCTGCTCGACGGCCAGCAGCTGGAGATGTGGGGAGCGGGCACGGACCTTGTGCAGCTCGTCGGCCCGCTCCCGCTGCCCCGGCACCGGGACGTCGGCGACGGCCGCGAACCGGGGCAGAACCTCGGGTAGGACGACTGTTACTCCTCGATCCTCTGCCAGCCCAGCCACTTGGTGAAGATCGGGTCCAGCAGGCGGTCCCACCACACCCGGCGCGGCTCGACCGGCGCGGTCGGCTCGGGAACGGCGGCGGCCGGGACCGGTTCGGCCGCCGGCCTCGTGCGGTACTGCAGGTACTCCTGACGCACGTACGGCCGGGAGGCGCCGGAGGAGTGCCACTCGTCGGCGAACGGCGGGTGCTTGCCGGTCGACGTGCCCAGGCTGTCGTCCGTCTCCCGCAGAATCCAGGCCGCGGCCATGGCCTCGCGCCCCAGCAGCTCGTCCTCGGGGAACTCCAGCGCGTGCAGGTCCAGCACCACCGCCTGCAGCAGCCGCACCTCGCGGTCGTTGCGCCAGTCGTCCAGCTCGTCCATCATCCGC
>NZ_WBOF01000009.1 GCF_009569385.1 Streptomyces kaniharaensis | reverse complement strand
CTCGCTGGCCGGGATGCTCCGCCAGGAGTGGACCGAGCTGCCCGACGGCGGCCGCTGCACCCACCTGTTCTCCGACCCGCACGACCCGGACGACTGGTGGTCCTAGAACGCGCAGAGGGGCCCGCCACCGGCCGGTGGCGGGCCCCTCCTGGGTTGGTCGGTCCCCTACTCGATGCTGGGGTCTTGGCTGGCGTCGTAGTCGCCGTGGGCGCTGTGGTCGTAGTCGATGGCGAAGATTTCGCTCTCGTCGTACTTGAGCTGTTCGTCGAAGCCGCGCCCGTCCGCGTAGACCTCGGCGACGACCATTACCGCGGCTTCCTGGTTGGCCTTGTCCATGGCATCGAGGAAGTCGTGCACCTGCTGGCCTTGGAGGTGGCCGCGCGCGGTGCCGGTCCACTTGGTTTCGCTGATCTTCCACTTGCCGAGGATGGCGACGAACAGCGTGCCGGGGCGGGCCGCGCGCTTGCGCGCCATCTCCTTGGCCGCTTCTTCGCGTTCAGCCTCGGCGGCGGCTTCCTCGGCCTCGCGGAGCTGTTCCTCGGTGAGGCCGGCCTCTTCACCTCCGGCGCCTTCCGGGCCCTCACCCGGGGAGGGGGGCTGCGGGGGCCCTGCCGGGGGCGAGGGCGGCCCGGTAGGCGGAGTGGGAGGGGCAGGCGGTGCCGCAGCCTCGGGCGGTGTCGTGGGCGGCTTCTCGCGGCCGGTGACGCGCCGCGCGGCACCGCCGATGGCCCCGGTGGTCTTGCGGGTGGCCCCGCCGATCGCGGAGCCGACCTTCTTGATCCAGCCGAACGCCATGTCAGACCCCCTGCCGCTTCATGTGGATCCGCAGGGCTTCCCCGGCGGTCCGGGCCTTGCGGGGGTCCTCCATCAGGGGCAGCAGCGCGGAGACGGGCGCGCTGCCCTCCACGGTCCACAGGCCGCCCCGGTGGTTGCCCAGCTTCATGCCCGGGGGCGCGGCAAGCACCGGATCGGCCTCGTCGGAGACCATCGTGATGGCGTCGGTCTCCAGGGTGAGCGGGAAGCGCCCGGCCTGGGAGAACGCGCGCAGGTCCCGCCAGGTGTTGGCAATGGCGGCGTCCTGGAGGGCTGCGGCCCAGTCGGGGCGGTAGATCTTCCTGGCGTAGATCTCGCCGGTCACGTGGTCGCGCTCGGGCTCGTTGCGCTCCAGGTAGCCCCGGCCCGACTTGTACAGGGCGCCGTTCAGGCGCTTGGCCAGGGTCGCGGCCTCGCGCCCTGCCTCGGCCTCGGCCAGCAGGAACTCCCGGCCGAGGCGGATGCGCTCGTAGCCGGTCTCCATCACGCGGCGGCTGTCCTTCCAGACCAGGGCCTCCAGGACGACCGGCGTCCAGTCCGGGTACGCCTCCATAAGCAGGTTCATCGCGGGGGTGGAGCGGATCCACCAGCCGCCTTCCTCGGCCGTGCGGAGCTGGAAGGTGGGCAGGCCGGGCAGCCCGAACCCGGGCGCCTCCGCCACGCGCCAAAGGCCGGCCTTCTTCGGGTCGAACTCCGCGCCGTCCGGGTAGTGGGTCGGCTCACCGACCCCGAGCGGCGTGTTCGACCAGGCGGACAGCCACGCGGCGGTCTTGTCGTACCGGTGCAGCCACTTCATGTCGCGCTCCGGCGGCTCCATGCGCCGGTTCCACCCGAGGTGAAGGATCGGCTTGAGCCGCTGCCCGGCGGTGAACTGGGGGATGGTCTCCAGCCGGATCGCCTCGCACCGGGCCAGGTCGGCGGTCATCCCGGCGTAGCCCATGGCGGTCATGTTGACGTTGCGGTAGTACCGCTCCACCTTGGGGCGCTTGCCCTTGCCCCGGCTGGACAGCAGGAACAGCATCACCGCTTCGAGCAGCTGCGCGCCGTCGACGGCGGAGCCGAAGGAGTCCTCCAGGCGGGACGGGTCGTAGGCCGGGATGGAGATGTGGCGCCGCTCGCCGTCGCCGGGGATGGCGGTCATCCAGAACGAAAGGCCGGCGGGCTCGACGCGCTCGACCACGCCGCCCGCCACGGGGGTGGCCCACGGGTGCTCGTGCGGTGCCACGAGTTCGCCGTACACCGTGATGTCGTAGGCGGGCAGCCCCATGGCCCCGATGGCGCTGGCGTGGACGTACAGGGTGCACACGTCGTACGCCGC
The DNA here is from genome assembly GCF_009569385.1 of Streptomyces kaniharaensis. NCBI lineage: Bacteria > Bacillati > Actinomycetota > Actinomycetes > Kitasatosporales > Streptomycetaceae > Streptomyces > Streptomyces kaniharaensis. Next base: position 9,738 of record NZ_WBOF01000009.1, on the reverse strand, counting down.
CATGAGCGCGTAGGTCTCCTCCACGCTGCCCGGCATGGGCACCGGCACCGGCCGCATGTTGGGCAGGTGCAGCCCGGTGCCCGCCAGCACGCCGACCTTCGCCGCGCTGAACTTCCCGTCCACCAGCTCGTCCCACCGAGGTTCGGTCACCTCCCGAACCAGCGCGGGCAGCCCGGCCGCCACGGTCGGCACCGGCTCCGCCTCGGGCGCGGACAGCGACAGCTCGACCTGCGTCGGCACGAACGCCGTCTCGCCGCCGGGCACCTCGCCCGACTCCTGGTGGTCCGTGCCGCCGTCGCCCTGGCCGTCGTGGCCGTCGTCGCCGTCGTCATCGAGGTCGAGCGGTCCGCCGAACAGCTCCTGCGCCGGACCGAGGTTGAAGCAGTGCATCCGCTGGGTGACGGGCTTGTCCCGCAGGAAGTTCGGCACCCGCCGCAGCACGTTGGCGCCCTCGCCCCGTACGTGCACCTTCACCTCATCGAGCTGCCGCAGCGCGGAGGTGAGGTTGACGACGCCACCCTTGTCCCCGGCCTCCTTCACCACCGGGTCCAGCACCCACCACTCCTGCTGGCCGTGCCGGTCGACGCGGTAGAACCCGCGCGGCTTGACCCCGCCAGCAGCGGCCCGGGGCAGCTCCTCCATCTCCGGGAACGCCGCAACGTCCAGGCGCATCGCGTCCAGCGCCCGCCACAGCAGCTCGCCCTCCGGCACGTTCGTCTCCGCCGCAGCCTCGATCGCCGCCTTCAGCCGCTCGGCGGCAGCGCGCTCGGCAGCCTCGCCCAGGCCCGGCACGCCGATGGCCTCGCCCAGGACGTGAGCGCCGACCACCCACGCCATGTGAATCTCGGCGATCGTGTCGGGGATACCGCCGTTGCGCGGCATGTACTTGGCGCACAGCTCCAGGTGCGCCCGCCGGGCCTCCTTCAGCTTCTCGGCGGTGAAGGCGCCAGCCTTGCGGGCCCACTCCAGCGGCCACCCGCCGTGGTCCCTGGCCAGTCGCTTGAGTCGCTTGGAGACGTGCTCGGCGCCCTTGTGGTCGGCGCCGACCGCGTTGCCGTCCAGGTCCACCCACGCGTTCGGGAAGAACGGCGCCTTGATCTCCAGCAGGCGCGAGGCCAGGTCTTCGGTCTGCCCCTCGAACTTCAACGGCAGGTTGGAGCTGGACAGCAGGATCGACAGCCAGAAGCCGTCCATCTCCCGGATGCCGCCGTCGACCGTGCCGGTCGAGCGCAGGCAGCCCGCGCAGATCTGGGAGAACTCCGAGCTGGACTGCTGCGGGGTGCGCCCGCTGCTGCTGTGCTCGTCCAGGCACAGCGGCAGGTAGCCGCGCCCGCGCAGGTCCTGGGTGATGCCCTGCTTGCTGGCGTTCCACGTCATCAGCAGCCGCTGTCGGCGCGGCTTGATGTTCCCGAACAGGGCCGCGCAGACGAACATCATCGTGGACTTGCCCTGCTGGCCGGGCCCGTGGAGGTTCAGGATGTGCGCCAGCACGCCCAGGGAATCGAGCATCGGGCCGGAGAACATCGCGCCCATCACCAGCGCGGCCTTGGGGTCCACGACCGCGTACGCGCCGGTCTCCTCCCACGCGTCGCGGGCGGCCTTCTCGGACCCGCACAGGGTGCCGTAGCCGTAGAGCTGGGCGTCCGCCTCGGGAAGCACGAGGTCGCCCTCGTCGGTGTAGTACGTGCGGGCGGGGACCTCGGGGGCGTCCTCCGCCTGCATGCGCATGGCCTTGGCGAACGCGTGCTTCTCGTCCGGGCCGGTCGGCCGGCGGCTGCCGGTCTTCGACGCCCAGGTGCCCCGGTCGAGTTCGTCTTCCGTGATGATCCGGGGGCGACGCTGACGGCGGCCGACGACCAGGTACTCAGTGCGGATGTCTTCGCCGTCGTCGGTCAGGTGCGCGATCACGGAGGTGACCTTCGGCGCCTGCCCGACGTGCAGCAGCGGGGACCCAGGCCGGTGCTGGTGCAGGACCATCCGGTCGTTCAGGCGGTAGAACCACCCCAGCCGCATGCCGGGGATCTGGATACAGCCCGCCGGAACGCCGTCACGGTCGAGCTGGGAAACGGTGCCCTCGCCCTGCTGGCGGGGGATCGGGGCCGACTTCTTTCGGGTGGGCAAGGTACGCCCTCTCCCGGTGCCATGGTGTGTCGGGACGCGTGGTCACCTACACTCGACACCGTCTAGGGCCCGCCTTCCGGATTACGACCCCTCTCCTGGTTACGGCACCAAGTGAGGGTCCGGGGGGCGGGTTTCGTCTTGTGTGGGGTCAATCGCCGTTCGTGGGGCTGAGGTTACTCCCCGTTGCGGAACTGGAGTCCTGCACCCTCTCCGTGCGGCCGGGGAACGACGGACAGGCGAACCTGCCCATCCTCCAAGATCCCCAGCTCAACGGCGTGGAACGTGCCGTCCGGCGTGCCGAGGGCATCGACCGAGAGGGCGTCGGCGGGCATGTCGAAGCTGCCGCCGAGGTGCATCAAGAGGCCGATCAGCATCGCGTGCGACATGTCGGCGGGCTGGGGCAGGCGGTCGGTCACGAGGTCTCCCGCTTCCGGCTGGTAGTGGCCTTCTTCGTGGCGGTCTTCTTCGCCGCCCTGGGGCGGACCTGGATGCCCGCCTCGTCCAGCCACTCGTACCAGAGCGTGGTGGAGACTCCCGCCAGCTCTCGTACGCGGTTGCGCCCCGCGCCAGCCTGTACGGCCTTCACGGCGGCGGGCTTGATGCGGGTCAGCAACTCGTCCGCCTGCCGTAGCAGTTCGCCCCTGTCGTGACCCAGCTTTGCTACCTCTGCGAGTGCGGCAGCTTGTGCTACCTCCGGAATGTCCATGCGGGGATCATACCGTCATGACTCGCTACGCAACACACTTGTGCGCTGCGAAATAACGTGTCATGGTGGAGCCGTTCCCAAACGGGAGCGGCCCCGAGCCGGTGCGGCAAACACCTGCTCAGGGCCTTGACCACCCCCCTGAGACGACAGGAGGGCGATCCGTGATGGATCGTACCCAGGGGCCCGGCACGTCCGTGCCCGCCCCCGCCCCGAACCCGTCCCCGGCGCCCGAGCCGACCCCGGCCCCGGCCCCCGAGCCGGTCGTCCTGGAGCGCGGCTCCGGCATCAGCGTCATCTGGCCCCAGGACGGTGCCCGATGAGCGACGACCGCGACTTCGCCGCCCAGATGCTCCGGCGCGGTCTCCAGCTCGCGGAGCGGGCCGACGCGACGCTGTCCAACGCCGCCAGCGGCATGGGGCACACCAACGAGGGGCGGGCCGCGCTGGTCGCCCTCGGGGCCGCCCAGGCCCAGCTGGCCCAGACCTTCACCCAGCTCGCCCAGGCCGCCGCGATCGTCGGGGGTGCCCGATGAGCTACGCCGGTGGCACGCCCGTCCAGAAGCCCGCCCCCCAGCCGAAGGCCCCGAAGGCCGGCCTCGTCTGGCGGGCCCTCACCCCGCAGCGCTTGGCCGTCCTGGTGGCCGCGCTGTTCGCCGCCGCCGCCGCTGGTGCGGCCGGTGCCTTCATGGCCCACTTCGACGCGCCGTTCTGGGCGGAGCTGGTCGTGGCCGAGCTGGTGGCGGTCGGCATGCTGCTCGGCTCCTTCGAGCTGCTGGCCGGTTGGCTGCGGCGGGCCGAGGAGAGCGCGCTGTTCGCCATCCAGGAGAAGGCCGCCGCCGCCCACTGGGCCGGTACCTGCGGCTGCACCTCCACCGCCGTGATGCTCGCCGACTGCGACCGCTGGAACGAGGCGCTGGTGCTGGCCGTGGAGTTCGAGGACGGTGCCCGATGAACACCTCTCTGCGACGCACGGCGGGCCGGGCCTGGCTCGCGGCTCCGGCTCTGGCGGTGACCGTCGTCTCGGCGGTGCTGACCGTCGCCGTGGTGGCCCTGTGGCTCAACGGCGTGATGCCGCTCGCCCTGGCGCTGGTGATCGGCCTGGGTTACGACGGCGCCTGGCTCGCCGCCCTCTCCTACGAACGCCGGTTGGCGGGGCAGGGCGACCACAACGCCAAGGTCACCGCGCTGGGCTGGATGTTCGGGGCGCTGACGACCGGGATGCTGGTCGTCCACGCGCTGACCAGCCCTCACACCGCCGGGTGGCTCGCGGTCGCCTGGCTCCCGCTCGCCGCCAAATCGCTCTGGTGGCTCCACGGCGTGTGGGAGTCGACGGAGATCAGCCCGAAGGCCAAGTCGGAGATCCGCCGGGTCCTCCAGGACTCCCGCGACAACGCGGCGATCTCCCGGGCGGTGCTCAACGCCCAGACCCACGGCGAGCGGACCCGCATGGACTCCCTGTCCCGGGCCGGAGCGGCCGTGGCGAAGGCCCAGTCGAAGGCCGCCGAGCGCCTCTCCGGCGCCTGGCAGGAGTTGGCGGAGGTCAACGGGCAGGAGGACCAGGCGCCGGTGTTGGAGCGGCTGGGCGCCCCGGCGGCGCCCGCCTGGGAGCTGCCGGTGTGGACGCCGGTCTCCGCGCTCCGCCCGACCGCTGTTCTCTCCGGCGGAGACCCGGCGGATATCCGCCCGCAGCCCGCTACCGCCCAGGTCAGCGCCACGCAGCCGTCCGGCGGTCCCCGCCCGGAGACCGAGCAGCTTCCGCTCCCGGCCAACCTCGTTGCCTCGGTGAGCGCCGGAGCCCCGGCGCCGAAGGCCGCGAGCGTGGCCTCCCTGGTCCGCCTCGCCGTGGCGGAGGTCGGCGACGACCCAAAAGCGGTGACGGCCTGGGTGAGCGCCAGGACGACGAAGCCGGTGCGGCCGGACACGGTCGCCCGGGAGATCCGCAGCACGAGGAACACCCCCACCAACACCAAGGCCGGCGGCTTCGGGTTCGCCGCCGGGAGGAGCTGACCATGGCCGAGCCGCGCTACTACACCACCGCCGAGAAGGCCAAGCTCGCCTGGCTGGTCGGCCGGGCCGCCGCCGGGGGCGACCGCGCCAAGATCGGCGCCAAGATCGACGAGATCCAGGCGGAGGCGGTGGCCCGCGAGGAGGCCGAGGACGCCGCCCGCGAGAAGGCCAAGCAGGACGCCCGGGAGGCGAAGGCGAAGGCCCAGGCCGAGCGCCGCGCGAACCGCTGGTTCTGATCGACCATCAGGGGCGGGCCCGAGGGGGCCCGCCCCGTACTACCCGAACCACCTCGAAGGAGAGCACCATGCGCAAGTCCGTGATCAAGACCACCCCGATCGGCCTGCGGGCGGGCGACACCCTCCGGGACACCGGGGCGGTCGTTGACCACATCGTGACCGGCGTCGCTGCTGGCCGGATCGACGTGGTGACCGACAGGGGCACCCGCCGTATGAGCTCCACCCACATCGTCAGCGTCATCCGCTAACCACCCCGAGGAGATCCCCATGGACACCACCACCCGCGAAGCGCTCGTGGCCTTCCAGCGGCTCCGTACCGCACTCGCCGTCGTCGCCCTGGACCCCGCGCGGCGGGCCCGTGCGACGGATTTCACGGCCCCGCTCCAGGTCCTGGCCGAGGAGGCCAACGCCAAGATGACCGCCGCCGGATTCCTGGACGCGTCCGGGCCGACCGTCACCACGCAGGAGATCGAGGCGCTGATCCGTCAGGCCGGGCTCACCGCCCTCTGACCAACCCCGGGGCGGGCCCGGCCGGGCCCGCCCCGCCCCACCAGAGAGGAGCACGACATGAGCAGCATCCAGGTAGGCGACGAGGTCGAGGTGACCTCGGGCCGGTACGCCGGTGGTCGGGGCCGGGTCGTCTGGGTCGGGCCGGAGGACGTCGAGATCCGGGGGCTGATCGGCTGGTTGGCCGAGGCGTTCTGTTCCCTGCCGCGCGTCCGCCCCGCCGACCTGCGCCGGATCGGCCCCGCCGACCGGGCCTGACCGACCACCCACCAGGGGAGGCCCACCGGCCGCCCCTCCCGCACGAAGGAGAGACCCCCTGATGAGTGAGACCCCGCGCCGAACGCTGCACCACTACCCGGCGTTCACCGCCCCCACAGCGGCCGAGGCCTACGCGGACGCCCCCGACCTGGACCAGGAGGCGGAGGTGCTGGCCCGGCTCTCCCAAGATCCGGAGCTGGACGGCTGCCGGGAGATCGCCCTCCGGGAGGCGGCATTGGCCGACCGGCGGTGGTGGCGGAGCCGGACCGAGCTGGACGGCCTACTCGCCGAGTCGGCGGCGTACGCGCTCCAGCAGCGCGACCGGCTTCACCCGGAGGACGTCCAGGGTCCGATCGGCCCGGACAGCATCGAGTGGGACGCCCCCGGTGGGACCCGGGCCTACGTCCGCCAGGAGTACTGGCACTGGCACAACGTCCCGCCGGGCTGCGGCCCGTGCCCGCCGGAGGACCCGTGCCCGTGGCACGCGGAGCACGGCACCCGCTGAACGGGTGACCGAGAAGAACCGAAATCCGTGGGCCATCTGTCGCAGGTGGCGCGCACACTGACAGATCACCTGCTGATCTCTGATCAACGAGGGGACGCCGGGCGGGGGTGACGCCCCGCCCGGCAGCAGGCTCCCCAAGGCAATGGAGAGGAGAGCACCACATGGCCATCCTGGCAGCCGCGAGAGGCGTCCACAGCGCCGTATCCGGCCTCGCTCAGGTGTCGCCCTCCGCGCACCCGTCCGGCCCCGCTACGGGCACCCCAGCGCCCGCCGGTAACGGCACCGGCAACGCCATCGCGGGCGCGATCTGGAGCGTCATCGAGTGGATCGGCAAGGTCACCCACCTGACCCCGCTCGGCGTGCTGCTGGCGCTCGGCGGGATCGGCTGGCTGATCAGCCAGATGCCGAAGCTGCCCAAGCGCACCGCCCAGCAGAAGGCGACCGACGAGGCGATCGGCAAGGCCGGAAAAGCCACCGCGGCTTGCCTCGGCCGGTTCCTCACCGGGCGCCCGATCAGCGCGAAGACCGCCGCCGCGAAGAAGGCCGGCGGAGCGTCGTTCTGGAACAACGCGCTGCCCGAGCCGGAGCCGCTGTCCGCGCCCCCGGCCGCGATGGGCGCCATCGCCCTGCCCGGCCCGGCGACCGGCCCCGACTTCCGCGAGGTCCTGGCCGACCGACTCACGGACTTCCAGGACTGGGTGGCCACCCTGCCGGTGCCCCGCCTCCTGGTGCAGCTCTCCGACGTCGGCACGATCGTGGCCTACTACCTGGCCGTGGCCGGGCGCTGGCTGGCCCGGGGCGTGCGCGGCGTGCTGATGCTGCCCGTCGCCCTGTGGCGCGGCGTGGCCTCCTACGGCCGGTGGGCGTACGTCTCCGTGCTGACCGTGCGCGCGGCCGTCCCGGGCGTGTGGGCCCTGTACGAGGTGGCCCCGGGCCGCACCCAGGCCGGCCTTTTGGTGGTCGGCCTGGGTGCCGTGGTCGGCGCGGCCACCGGCCCGGACGGTCAGGGGCACTGGCACGCTCCCCGCCCCTCCGACGACAAGGTGTACGGCCCGGCCCTGTGGGCGATGCTCAAGGCCGCCCTGCACCTGGCCCCGGAGGCGCAGAAGGAGGAGTGGCTGACCATCCCGGACCGCCTGGAGGACGAGGGCGCCCAGGTGATCCTTGCGCTCCCGGAGCACTTCCTCGGCAGCCCCAGGGAGCGCCAGGGCCTGGACGAGATCGTGAACACCCGCCTGCCCGGCGACTGGGTGAGCGAGTGGCGCCTCATGGCCGGTGGCCACCGCGCGGTGTGGACCGCCCGGCGGGCGGCGCGGGAGCTGGTCGGCGACGAGGCGACGTACGGGCCGGCCTTGTGGCCGATCCTGCGCGACCGCCTCGGCCTGGACGAGGAGGCCGACCTGATGGAGGACTGGCTGACCATCCCGGCCGACCTCTCCGACCGCGAATCCATCGTGCGCCTGGTGCTCCCGCTGCACTTCGTCGGCGGGGAGCTGGACCGCACGGACCTGACCACCCTGATCAACCTCAAGCTGCCCGGGGACTGGGTGGCGAAGTGGAGCATCAAGGCCGGGCAGCAGGACGGCGACCACTGGGTCGAGTGGACCCACCGACCCCCGGCGCCCCCCAAGCCCGCGTGCCCGGATTTCCTCGACTTCTACGACCCGCGCATCCAGGAGGCCATTTTCGGATGCGCGCCCGGAGAGGTCGTCATCGGCATGGACGCCTTCGGCGACATCGTGAAGAAGGTACTCGGCGGGGATACCGCGCACTGGGTGCTCTCAATTGGCACCGGAGGCGGTAAGTCCAACCTGATCCAGTTCATCATCGCGCAATTGGTGTACCAGGGTTGGACGGTCTTCGGCATCGACCCGAAGCGTAATTCGATCGCCTGCTACAGCGGGCTGCCCGGCTTCTACCTCCGCAACGATCCGTCGTCCGCCGGTGTCCGCGACATGCGCAAGATGTTCGGCTGGTTCAAGGAAATTGCCGAGGCGCGTCAATACGTCCAGCTCCGTGACCCGAACGTGAAGTTCCCCGGCATGGTATTCGTCCTGGAAGAGGCCGGAGAATTCTCCGACTTGTCGAAGTCGTGGTGGGACCGGAATAAGCCCAAGGGTGCCCGAGTCGGTGACCCGTTCTGGGCGGAACTCGCCTCCACCCTCCGTACCGCCCGGAGCGTCAACGGGCACGTCCTCGGGGTATTCCAGGATCTGCGCGACGACAAGACCGGCAACCAGGGTATTTCCGTCCTTTTCCCCGAGATCATCATGGGGAAGTACAAGGACAAGCAGTGGGAGCGCATTATCGGTGGGCGCATGATGGACATTGCCGGAAATGACCAGGCCGGGCGCATCCTGGTCAACGTCAACGGCGAACGCGTGTGGGTCCAGGTGCCCAGCTGCAACCCGCCCGAGGAGTCCCCGGCCCGGTTCATGGCGTGGGCCCAGGAGGCCCGTCGTCGGCGCCCCTGGGCGTGGGAGGAGTCCTACCTCTACGGCACGGAGCCGGCAGTCAGTGAGCAGGAGGTCCCGGCCCTGCTCAAGGGCACGTCACATGACCCTGCGGTGAACCCCACCCCCCGGGTTCTGCTGGACAAAATCCCAGCTCAGGGCCATGACATGGCGAAGGATGACGCACGGCCTGACAGCCCCCGTGACGCCCGTCCTGACGCCCCCCATGACGCCCTGGCGGGCTGGGACCTCGGCCCCGAACTGCGCGACGCGGTGACCCGCATCCTTGACCGCCAGGGCGTCGCCGCCCAGGCGCCGGCCGACCCGCAGCACGAGGCCCAGGACGCCCCCCAGGCGCCCGCAGAGCCCGAGGAGGAGCGCCTGTCCATCGCGGAGATCGCGCGCCGCTTCAAGGCCCTGGAAATCCCCATCAGCGAGGCCAACATCCGCCAGCACAAGACCCGCCACAAGGAGGCGTTCCCCAAGGGCCAGAAGGACGCCAAGGGCAAGGAAACGTTCCTCGCAAGCGAAATTCGGACCTATTTTGAAGGCGTCGAAGAAAGGAAGCGGGCCCGCGCCGGAGAGTAATTCACCGGCAATTTCGGGAATGCCCCCTCATTCGAGGGGGCATTTTCATGCCCATTTCCGGGACAATATCAGGGGCAATGTGGGGTCCGTATGGGGTCTGCGGCAGGGTTTCCTGACGCCCGAGAAGTGATACACGCTGCTACCCGAAATCCGCGTCACATCGTCAACGGGGACCGGTCGGAAGTCCTGGAATTACACGGTGCATCATGGGCAAAAAGGGCCGTTCGAGAAATTCGATAATCGCCGATAAATGGGGTTGAGTTTTGCTTTGAAATCACCTTGTCGCGAAGCGGCAAGGGCTTGGATTTGAAGGCTTGAAAGGCCATGAAAAAGCCGACGAAAAGCGCTCAGAATGGCG
>NZ_WBOF01000008.1 GCF_009569385.1 Streptomyces kaniharaensis | reverse complement strand
GGCCGGCACCAGCCACACCGTGATGTTGCCCTGCGGGGTCAGGTCGATGACGAGAACCCGCAGCCCTCGCCCGGCCAAGTCGCCCGCGAACCCGGCGGTCAGTGACGTCTTGCCGACCCCGCCCTTCTGGTTGCAGAAGACGAAGATCCGGGTTGCCACACCGGCGACAGAAGCAGCGACATGTCAGGTTCACTCCTATCGGTTAGTCGGTTCCGGGTAGCGTAAGAGCAACTGACTGTCGATCGGACCGACAAGCGGACGGCCTAGCTTGCAGATCAAGCGTACACCAGATCAGTCAACAAGTCAGCAAGTTGTGTTGTTGACAGACTGACTGACGGGGCGTTCAATGGAGATACAAGCGAGGGAGCCGGGCTTGGCGGCCCGACTCCCTCAGTTCCGGCAGGCGTTCGAGCGCCCCCGGGACGTGGACCGATCCCCCTTGGAGGGAACAGTCATGGCCCATTCTGTCAGGCCCCCCCGACGCCACCTGATGGTGGTCAACCGCAAGCCGGCGCGGTCGGCCAGCGCGTGATCGCGCTGGGGCCGCATCCGCCCGCCCACTGCAGCAACTGCGCGGACTTCCGCACCGTGGCCGTGCGCCGGCGGGACGGCGAGCTGTCCGTGACGCACTGCCCCGTGTGCTCCCTCGCGGCCGTGGACATCGTGGCGTGACCCGATGAGCGCCACCGAGGCCCCGACCCTGCTGGAGCAGTGCCAGCAGGACTACCGCAGCCACCAGGCCAGCGCCGACGACCGCCGCGGGCGTGCGCCGAGCAGCGGGCCACCGGCCTGGCGCACGGCAACGAGTCCGCCGGCGCGTGGGCAGCCCCGCCCCCGGCGTCCCCCAGCGGTACTGACCGCCCGTCCGTCACCAGCCCGCCGGGCGGCACGGACCGCCCGGCGGCAGCCCCAGGAGGCTGCAGTGCCGCACTTCGACACGAACCTGATCCCCTTGAACGAGCTCGGCCTGTCCGGCGAGGGCTTCCGCCGCTGGGCCGCCGCCGCTCTGTTCAGCTCCGACATGACGACCGCCGAGATCGCCGACGAGCCCCGCGCGCTGATCCGCCCGCTGGTGCGGGCGATCGTGCACACGATCGGCGAGGAGGCCCGACAGGGCCGGGTGGCCAGCGAGTTCGGCGAGTACCCGACCGAGGCCGCCGCCCGGATGGCCGCGTGCTCGGCCGCCGTCGCGGACGCCCCGAGCTGGCCGCTGCTGACGGACTGGAAGGTGGCGCGCTGATGTACCGCTTCCGCGTCGTCCAGACGGCCCTCCAGCCCCGCCAGCAGGTCATCGCCATGACCGCGATGCTCGCCGCCGTGCTCGGCGTCGTCGCCGCGCTCACCCACTCCGCCACCGCCGCGCACCGGCTGGCCGCCGCCGCCGGGTACGCGCTGGTGCTCGCCCCGGCCGTGCTGTTCCTGCAGGCCCGCCCGCTCGCCGTGCTGGTCGGCACGGCGCTGATCTCCGCCGAGCTGGCCGGGTGCCCTGCACCTGTACCGGCGCCGGCGCTCCGGCGGGAGGTGTGGGCATGACCCCCATCGCGCTGGAGGAACTGCTGACCCGTACGAGGAGGGCCGCTTCCGCCACCTCCGCACCGGGAGCTGATGATCCAGGACCGGCTCGGCGCGCTGCAGGCCCGCCGCGAGGTCCGCCGGCGGCTGGCCGAGGGGGACGTGACCCTGCTCGCCAGCCCGGCCAGCTGTGGACCCTCCGCCCGGAGTTCGACTCGCTCGGCGACTGGCCGCGCGGCCGGACGCTGGAACTGGTCGAGCGCCGCTCGAGCCCGCCCGCCGCGCTGGTCGCGACGAGGCCGGGCAGGAGCGGAGATCCGGCTGACCGTGCTGCGAGATGTACGAGCTCACCGCGTGGCGGTGGACGGAGTGAAGCGCAAGGTCGTGCCGTTCACCGGCGAGCAGTGGCGCTGTTCCCCGCGGACGGCGCCGAGGGGCGGCCGGCGGAGAAGCCGGCCGCCGCCGGCGGCCCGCGCTGCCTGCCCCGCAGGCCTCCGCCAGCGGCTGGCCGCCGTCGAGACGGCCCGGCGAGACGGCCACCGAGTCGTGAGCCGGTACGAGGAGAGCCGCGCCTGGTGATCGAGCGCTCCGGCCACCACGTCGTGCTCGACCACCAGGGGCTGGCGATCGACGGACAGCGGATCTGCCAGACCCCCTCACCCCGCCCAGACCATCCCGCCCGGCCAGGCCGCCACCAGCCGGGCGTTCCAGGTCACCGACGACGGCAGGTGATCTACCGGGGCCGGATGGTCGCCGAGATCGGGCCCAGCCCGGCCGGCACCGCAACCCCGGGGAGCTGACCGTCCACGCCCCAACGGGCCCGAGTGGTACCCGGCCAGCCCGGGGCCGGGCCCTCCGGCCCGGAGCTGGAGGCCGCGGTGAAGCACGCCGCCGAACTCTCCGCCCGCCGCACCGACCGGAGCGCGGAGGAGGCCGAGGAAGTCTCCTCCGCCCCCCAGCCCACCCCCGACAGCACGACGACCGAGACCAGCAGATGGAGCTCACGAGATGACCCCGCACCACTGGCAGCCGACGACTGTTACCCCGCTGGTCCCCGCCCAGCCGCCGCAGATCATGAGCGCGGGCACCTACTGGTCACCCGCTACGGCGGCGCGTGGCGCCTTCCTCAGCACCACGACCGCGCTGGTGCTGGCCGGATCTGGCACGACCAGGGGCCGCGGGCAGCTGGGGGGACGTCGCTCTGATGCTCGCGTTGTCCGCCGGAGCACCTTCCACGGGGTTGTCTCGGCGTCGAAGGAGCACGGCCACGAGGTCATCACGGCCGTGGCGTTCGCCGCCTCCGGTTCGTTCGCGTTGATCGGGGTTGCCGCCTACACCAGCAGCTGGGCGCTGGCCGCGATCCTGTGGCTGGTCGCACCGTGCTGGTCTACTCCGTCACCGCGCGGCACTGGCGCACCGCCGCGAGCGGGCCGAGGCCCGGTGGCACGAGCTGCAGTTGACCCAGGTCAACCGGCTGGCCGATGTCGAGACCGCGCGGCTCCAGGCCACCGTCCAGGCCCAGGCGCTCACCTACGGGCTGATGCTCGCGCAGGCGATCGACCACCGGCAGACGCTCGACCCGGCGACGTTCCAGGCTGCGATGCTGGCCGGCACTGGGCTGCCCCAGCTGACCCCGGCGAGCACCACCACGACCAAGGAGATCAACAGCTGATGACCGATCAGACCACGCGCGAGGAAGCGGCCCAGGCCGATCTGGCCACGCTGGTGGAGTACGCCGGACACTTCGCCGACAGCTGGTCCACCGCGCGCCGCCAGGCGTGGGTGGCCGCCGTCGCCGACCGGGTCCGCCACGAGGACGGGACGCACAGCTTCGGGCCGTCCACCCCCGTGCCCGCGTGGGCCCGCCTGGAGTTCGACGGTCGGCTGCGGACGGGGGAGTGCCCGATCCTCTCGCTCGGCACGGTGCCGGTCCACGTGGACTGGCCGCGGATCGTGCGCGAGCACCAGGTGGAGATGGCGAACGGCTTCTACGAGACCGCCCCGTACGGGCCGGACATCCTCTCCGCGTTCGAGCTGCTGACTGGGCTCGGGTACGAGCCGTGGCTGGACACCGAGCTGCACCTGGTGGACGTCGCCGAGGACGGGACGCTGCAGATCCGGCTGGAGGCCGGCGCCCTGTACGCCGAGGACCCGGTGCTGGACCGTACGGTGCGCGAGGTGTGGGACCGGCTCGGCAGCACCGAGCGGGTCTGCGTCAGCCCCGATTTCGGCGGCCGCAATGTCGTGGAGTGGGCGTGGTACTGACCGCGTCCGGGCTAGGTTCGGGGGTTCGGCCGCCCGGCCGGACCCGGTGTGAGGGGAAGGGACGAGGGTGGACGAGGACGACCAGGTGACCGGCGGGCAGGACCACGGCGAGGGGTGCGACGACCCGCAGTGCGAGGTCTGCGGCCCGGAGCCGACCTACGAGGAGTGGGTGGCCCAGCAGATCGGCCCGCGCAAGGTCGGCGGCCGGTACCGCACTCGGCACGGCTACGAGTACGACGTGATCGCCATCGACCCGGGCCCGCGCCCGCGCACCCAGTGGCCGGTCTGGCAGATCACGGTGATCGGCACCGAGGACGGCATCAAGCGCTCCCACTGCACCGCGTGGACCTGCACGACCAGGTCGTGCAGGAGCCCGGCGAGGTAGTGCTGGAGTGGCCCGCCGCGGGCGCGCGGGCCGCCGGGCTGGCGGCCGCCGAGGCGTTGGAGCCGGCGGCCGGCACCGCTGACCACCACCACACCGAACCGGAGGGGACCATGACGAACACCCAGGGCAGCCCGCTGCAGCTGCCCGACATCTACGAGACCCGGCAGGGCACGCACTGCGCGACGCCTACGAGCGCGGCGACATGGACGAGGCCCGGCGCATCGAGGCGCACGTGCTGGCCGAGGCCGCCACGACCCCGGAGGAGCGGGAAGTCTTCGCCGAGACCCTGCGCGGCGCGATGCTGTTCAAGGAGCTCACCCAGGCCAAGGACGCCGGGGACGAGGCCCGCGCCGAGGAGATCAGCCAGCGGATGGTCAAGCTGTGCTCCCGGCGCACGATCGTGCAGACCATCTCCGCCGGCTACCTCCAGGCCGGACTGCGCGAGGGACTGCCGAAGGCGACCCACGACGAGCTGATGGCCATGCTCGCCGAGCTGGAGGTGGGCGGCGAGATCCGCCGTCTCGCCGAGAGCATCCCCGTACACTGACACCCGAGCAGCACGACGAGGGCCCCGCCGCCGGCGGGGCCCTCTCGCGTTCACCGGCTACATGCCGAAGTGGCTCTCCGCCGTGCTGGCCAGCTGGGAGGCCAGTTCCTCCGTGTCGATCTCGTCCAGGTCCTCCAGGTCCCGCAGATACTCCTCCAACTGCGAGCGGAGCACCGCCTGCAGGGAGAAGTCGTCGTCGTCGTCTTCACCGTCGAAGTCGTCAAAGGCCATGGCGGGCAGTCTCCCAGTTCCCCCAGGTGCGCGGGCGGTTCCGGCCGCCGGGGGCGTCCCCCGATCGGGTGGTCTCTGACGCAGGTCAAGGCCCGCAGCCGCGCCAACCGCCCGTGCCAAGAGGTGGCACCGCCGTAGACAAGCAACTACCCGGCGGGGCAGGCGTGGGGGTGACCCGCCGTGACGCAGAGGGGGAGGCGTGGCTGATCGAGGAGCGGGGGCCGCCGTCCGGCGCGGGGCGCCGGTCGGCTCGGTGCTCTCCGGCACCGGTTGCCGAGCGCGCCGGCACCAGGGGGTGACCGGGCGAGGGCTGATGTCAACAAGTCGGCATTGTCGGTCAGTTCCGGCAGCAGGAACGGCGAAGGGGCCCGGGTGGACCGGGGCCCCTTCTCGCTGACCGGGGTCAGCCGCCGTGCGGGGGCAGCACCCGGGCGGCGTGGTCGGCCAGCTGCTGCACGCGGGCCGGGTCGAAGCCGGGCACCGGGGCGAGGTTGCGGACGATGTGCCGCACCCGCTTGGCCGGCACCACCGTGACGTTCTCCAGCATCACCACCCGCCGGGCACGCTCGCACCGTGCACGGCGACCAGGGCCCGCACCGGCACCCCGAGCGCCCGGGACGTCTGCTCCGCCTCCCAGGCCGCCGTCCGCAGCGTCTTGCTCTGGTCGTACTTGCCGTAGAAGAGCCGGCCGCCGTCGATCCGCAGCGTGGACTTGGAGCTCTGCCAGTTCTTCGTGTCCACCATCAGCACCCCGGCCGGGCCGATCAGCAGGTGATCGACGTTCGCGCGGCTCCCCGGCACCGCCCGGTCGTGGAGCGCCGTCCAGCCGTCGCGCTGCAGTGGGATCAGCAGCTGGGCCGTGCGCCGCTCGCCCGCCGCCCCGATGGTCCAGGAGTTGCCCACCGGCCGGTACACCCGGCGGGCGACCGCGCCGACGACGACGAGCACCAGGACCAGGCCGAGCCACCACGGCAGGCCGAGGAGCACGGCCAGGACCAGGCCGCCGACCGCGGCCGCCGGTAAAGCCCAGCGGGCCCGCGCGTGCTGGCGGGCCCGCTCGGCGTCGAGCTGCTGCTGGCCCATCCGGGCCGCAGACGCCCCCGCCCCGTGCCGCTGGTCAGGAATCCCTGCCATCCGTTCCCCTCCCCAAAGTTGGTGCCCAAAGTTGGTGCCCGGCGGGACGCTGCCCGCCGGGCGGTCGCCCTACTCCCAGCCGTCCGGGCCGTAGGTCAGCTGGCGGTCGTAGGCGGCGCACTCGCACGGGCAGTGATGGGAGCGCATGCAGTCGCAGTAGTCCAGGCAGATGTGCGTCCCGCAGCTCTCGCAGTCGAAGCGCCCGCAGTCTTCACAGCGGTAGCGGTAGTCACCCATCGCTCGCCGCCGGGCCGTTCCGGTTGCCGTCCTCAGCCAGCAGCATCAGCCAGACGACCCGGCCGATCTCGTGCAGCCCGCTGTGGAGTTCCAGGCGGTCCCGGCCGGAGAGCCGGAGCGTGCGCGTCTCCTGCCCCTCCTCCTCCAGCTCGACCGTCTGGTAGGCGTCTTCCTCGGTCAGCCGGACCGTGATCCGCCGACCCTTGGCGAGCACCAGCTCAGCCGTGAGCGAGGCGACGACCGTCAGCCCCTCCTCCAGGCAGCTGTCGATCATCCCCCTGTGCCGGGCCTCCCTCTCCTCCTCCGGCACGGTCTCCACCAGGTGCTCGCGCAGGTGACCGGCCGCCCGGTGCAGGTGGGACAGCGTCCGCTCTCCCTCCGCGAGGTGGTCCAGGCTGGTGGTGGCCACCATCAGGCCGTGGAGCCCCCCGAGCCCGATGGCGACGTGTACACCCGCCTCCGCCAACGGCTCCCGGGGCTGCATCCGCGCGGCCGGCGACATCACTTCGTGGGCGTGCCGCTCAAGGTCGCGCACCGCCTTCCGGTCCAGCGGCGCGGGCGGGGAGAGCTTCCCCGCCACGGCGGTGGTCGTGTAGGTCGTCATGTCTGTGTCCCCTCGATCGGTGGCAGCCGGAGCCACCACATGAGTTCTTCCTGGCCCCGGCACTCAGACCGGACCCATCACCCCGGAGACCGCCGCCACCACGAAGTCCAGCGCGGTGTTGGCCGCCTCCCGCCGCTCGGTGGCGCTCATCCCCTCGCACGCGGTGAACATCGAGTCGTTGCCACCGTCCAGGCCGAGCCGGGCGAGGCGCCGGAACTCCAGCGCGGCCGGCCCCGGGATGCCGTCGTCCGTCATGGTCCGGGGCAGGCCGCCCATCGCGCCGTGCACCGAGATACACGCCAGCTCGACCAGCCGTGCGGTGGTCACCGGGTCCTCCACCAGCAGCGTCGTGAGGACGTCCTGGCACGACAGGCAGCGGTCCATGGCCGCCCCCAGCAGCTGGCCGAGCAGCTTGTGGTCCACCGGACGGCCGCCCGGGTCGCGGTAGTCGTCCGGGATCTCGAACCACTCGTGCCCGTGCTCCTGCGGTTCCGGCCGCTCCCGCCGCGGCTTGCCCGGCTTCTGGCGTCCCATCACGCCACCTCTTCCTGCTGGTTGGGGTCGTTCGGCTGTACATCGAGGACAACGCGAAGACCGCCGGAGCGGTGCGTAAGCCGGGTCGGCTCGGACACCCGCAGCGTCGGCGCGTTCTGCAGCACCGGCAGCAGGAGCTCCAGGACCCGCTCGCCGAGCTGGCGATCGTCGGTCATCAGGCGAAGCTGCGGCATCAGCGGGCCACCTCCTCCGCGCCGGTCAGCGCGTCGCCGGAGGTCTGGGCGGGCAGCACGGCGGCCGGGCGGCCGGCCACGTCCGCGAGCCGGTCCAGGACCGCGAGGCAGTCTGCCGCTCCCCGGTGCGGGCCGTTGAGCTTCTGCCAGCGGTAGCCGCCACGGTGCGAAGGCTCCCCGCACCAGGTGCTGAACGGGATCATCACGTCCTCCCAGGTCATGGTGGACAGCCAGGCGTCCGCGCTGGCCCGGGGGTCCGCGTGCCCCTGCCGCTGGTAGTAGCCGGCCAGTTCGTTCCGCAGCACCAGCCGGTCGAAGTCCACGAGGTTCCAGCCCACCACCCGGCGCCCGTAGAGCTCGACCCTGCCGCCCCCGCGGACTTCCCGCCGGGTGAGGGCGTGGGTCAAGTCGCCCATCAGCGCGTCGAAGTCGGTGCGGCCGGTCAGCATCTCGTCCGTGATCCCGTTGTGGCGGGTCGCCTCCGCCGGCATGGGGATGCCCGGGTTCACCAGGCGGTCGAGGAGCACCCGCCGGTCCGTGGTGACCACCCCGATCTCCACGATCCGCGCGGTATCCCCGAGCCCGGTGGTCTCCAGGTCGAGCACCGCCACCTCCGGGTCGTCCAGCAGGGCCGCCGCCCAGGCTGCGAGCCCGGCCACCTCTCGATCCCGTTCCATCCGTTCCTCCACTCCTCCGAGCCGGGCCCGCCGGTCCGGCCTTTCGGTCGGATTTTCGATTTCAGTCACGGCGAGTTCTCTTTTCTGGGGCGATTAGAGCGTATCAAGAAATAGCGCAACATGGGCCGGGATGCAAGTATTTGAGGGGAATCGAAACGATGCGCGGAAATGGGTTTTGCGAGCCGGAACAACAACCGAGGTCGGTTGTTTATGGCCGAGATCGGCGGGCCGCGGAGGGCAATCAACCGAGGTCGGTTGGTCACTCGGCTGTCTCCTCCGGCTCGGGCCGGCCGTAGCGGTCGAGGGCCTGGCGGACGATCCGGCCGGGGGAGTGGATGAGGTCGGCCAGGCGCTCCCGCTCGGCCCGCCCGAGGCTCGGGCTGTAGAGGGCGAGGGGTCGCGCGCTGACCCGCCAGGATGCGGTCCGCAGCTCGGTGACCAGCTCGGATGGGAGGAGGTAGTTCCGTTCCACCAGCCGAACATCGGGGGCCGGCCCCGGCCAGCGGCCGCTCAGCTTCATCTCCCCTTCCTCCTCCGGCGTCAGCGGCTCCCAGGGGCCGGCCAGGTCCGGCTCGGCCAGGCGCTGGCGCACGGCCCCGGCCACGACGACGTCGAGCGGGGGCCAGGTGTCGGGCCGGATCAGCGCGAGTTGCACCCGGGCCTCCCGATGGGTCAGCCCTTCCCTTTTCAGTTCTTTCAGGTATTCATCTTGCTCCAATTTCTGGCGCCTTTTTCGCAGATTGAATCGGCTTGCCTGCTGCGGAGTGATGCTCACCGTGATCTGTACCGAGGTCATGTTTTCCAACCTACCGAGGTCGATTGTTGGGCCCGGCTTGCGCCGCCGTACGTCCGCTCAGCTGGCGGAGTCTGAGGCCGGAATTGATAGTTGGCCCCTGGAATTGATAGTTGGCCCCTGCGGGGTTCTGGCCACACCGGGTAGTTGAGCCGGGCCACGATGGTTGGAACCTGGCCACGCATGTTGGAACCGGGCGACCCTTCTCGGGGACCCTTGAGTGACCCTGTCGACCCTGAGGGATGTGGGCGCCGGCGGCCTGGAACCAGTGAGGAAGCCGGGGGTGTCAGCGCCGGGGGCTACGGTCTCGATCCATGGGTTTCTCCGGATCTTTCGTTGTGGCACGGGCCGAGCAGCCGGTGACCGAGCTGGCAGCAGTACAGGCGCTTGCCGCCACGTCGTGGTGGTCGGCCAGGGATGGCGCCTGGCAGATCCTGCAACTGTCTCCAGGCGTTGCTCCGCATGACTCGATCGCGACTGAGACGGGAGCCCCGGCCCTCGTCATGTATGTCCACGACAGCGACGTCGTCAGCGTGGAAGCAGCCAGCCCCGGCGGTCTGACCTGGCACTGCGCACTGTCTCCGGAGATGGCGCGAGACTACGACGTCCCCGAGGAGTGGATCGGTGATCCCGACGAGGTCACCCGTCAGGCCGTGGCCTGGGCGGAGGCAGCCGGCCTTCAACCCGACCCAGTGGCGGTGAGAACCACCCTTGAGGCGGAATGTGACCCACTCGCCGAGGGTTTGGTACTCGACCTGGTCCATGCCCTGGGGTTCAGGTTCGGCGACGGCGAGAGCCTGATCACGTGTCAGTGATACCCCTCCAGGGGCCGGTAAGCCGCAGGGTCCTCAGCACTGGTACCGGCGAAGCTATACAAGGGCCTTGCTGGTTCCAAGAATCGTGACCACTTGGTGCCAACAAGCGTGTCCCATCGACGAGAAACCGTCAGGTCGCTCGGCCCCACTGGTTCCAACTCTCGTGTCCCGGCTCAGTAGTTGCGACTTTTCGAGCTAGGTGACATCCGATCTCAGTGGTTGACACCGTCGCAGTCAGCGCCGAAGCCGTACCGGATTTCTGCTATGCCCGTTCCTGTGACCCGCGCGCCGTTAGTGTCGAACCCGTGATCGTATGGCTCAACGGCACCCACGGTGCAGGCAAGACGACGACCAGTGCACTCGTGCAGCAGCTGATCCCCGACTCCCGGGTGTTCGACGCCGAGAAGGTTGGCGAGACACTCATGGACATCACACCGGGGCTGCCCGGGACGGACAACTTCCAGCATTGGCCGCCGTGGCGGCCACTCGTAGTCGAGACCGCCCGCCACGTGCTCGACTACACCGGCGGGACTCTGGTGATGCCGATGACTGTCCTGGTCGAGCAGTACTGGCGCGAGATCAGCACGGGCCTCGCCCAACACGCCATTCCGGTGCGGCACTTCGTTCTCCATGCCGACCAGGAGACCCTCCGCGGGCGCATCGCAGGGGACACTGTTGTTGGTCCCAACTCCTGGTTCCGTCTCAAATACCTTGAGCCCTACGCCGAGGCGGCCCGCACCTGGTTGCACGCCGAGGCCGAGGTCGTCGACACCACGCACCTCACGCCCGCCCAGGCCGCCCTGCAGATCGCAGAGGCCGTCAGGAGTTGAGGTCCGCCGCCACGCGAAACAGGCGGGCCAGCTCAGCCCAGCACCGCACTGTCATCCCCGCGCTGGCCGCCATCCTCCTGATCTCGGCGGTCAGGTTGCCCGCCACGCTCCGGCCTCCGCTTCGTGATCTTCACTTGACCGGGTGAACATCACCCCGCCTGGCTACCCGCGGGCGCCGGGGGTGCTGGGGTTGGCGCATGAGTTTCCGGACCGGACCCGCCATCCGCTCGGACGCATGCGATCTCACCGCGCTGATCAGCACGTTCACCGGCGATGGCGATCACCGCCGGCGCCTGGTGCTCGATGCGTCCTGGCCGAGACGCTGGTCGACGACCTGGCTGTTCGACGGCGGCCAGGTGGTCTGGCCGGTCAGGGATCTGGAGTCGGTGCCGGTGCTCGACTCGCAGCCGGTTCGCCGGTTCACCTGGCGGGCCCGGCAGCGGCACCGGCCGGGCCTGGAGCCCATGATCTCCACCGGCCGCCAGCACGGGTTCGAGTCGCTGGAGGAGCGGGACCTGCTGCGGGCGCTGGACTTCCTGCGGGCCCGGGAGGTGCTGCCGCAGCCGTTCCGCCTGGACTTCGAGCACACCGGCGGCCGCGCGGCTCACATCCCGGACTTCCTCGCGCTGATGCCCGACGGCAACTGGCTCTTCGACGTCCGCCCGGCCGCTCTGGTCCGCGACGAGGACGCGCGGAAGTTCGCCGCGACACGAGAAGTCGCGACGGCGGCCGGCTGGCACTACACCGTGGTCACCGGCTGGCGCCCGCACGTGGTGGGGGTGCTGGACGCGTTGTCGGCCCGGCGCCGCCCGCGCAAGGACCTGCTCGGCCTGCACGGCGAGTTGCTGGACGCCGTCGCCGAGGGGCCGTTGCGGTTCGGGGAATTGGTGGAGTCGACGGACTGGCCAGAGCTGGCGCGGGCCGAGGCGGTCCATTTGCTCTGGCACCGCCGGCTCGGTGTCGATCTGGGCGAGCCGCTCGGCGACCGGTCCCCGGTCTGGCTCGCCGGACAGCAGCCGATGATTCCGTCGCAGGGGCGGCGGCAGTGAGCCGCGGCGTCCTGGTCCTGGCGCCCGGCGTCCGGCTGGAGCTCGGTGGCGTCTGTTTCACGGTCGAGGAGCTGGAACCGCATCTGGGCCGGGTGGTCCTGGCCGATGCCGGCGGAGAGCTGAGCCGGCGGTCGTTGCGCTGGCTGGCGAACCACCCCGGTGTCCGTCCGCTGCCCACTCCCGGCCGTCTGGCCCGGACCGGCGGCGACCGACGGGGAACGGTTCTGTCCGACCTGACACCCGAGCAGATGCGGCGGGCCCGGATCCGGGCCGAGCACGTGCTGGAGACCGAGACCGGCTTTCGGGCCGGGCACCCGGCGCGGGCCCTGCAGGGCGAGCCGAGGCCGGGCTTCGATCCGGCGATGACCACGCTTGGCGAGCGCCGCCGAGCCAAGGCCGCCGAACTGCGGGCGATGCCGCCCGTTGAGGCGGAGGCACTGGGGCTGCGGTTCATGAGTGAGCGGACGCTCAAGCGCCTAGCCCGCAGCAAGGGCGAGGACCTGGTGCTGGCCTGCGCGGACGGCCGCTGGCTCCGCGCGGGCGGGGGCCGCCCCAGCATCACCCCGGAGATCCGGGAAGGGATCTACGCGGTGAGGGAGGAATGCCTTCGGCGCTCGCGGATGACCATGGCCGCCCGGCACCGGCTGCTGCACCAGTACATCCGGGAGGTGTTCCCGGACTTCCCGGCCGAGGACGTTCCGTGCTGCAAGACGCTGGCGGCGGTCTGGCAGGAGTGGTTCGGCCCCGACGGTTCGCGGCAGCGCTACGTCCGCACCGCGGAGATCGCGCAGGCCGGGCGGAGGGTGGTGGTCCACCGGCCGGGGCAGGTGGTCGCTCTGGACTCGACGCCGTTGCCGGTGAAGGTCCGCGAGCAGGTGTTCGGCGAGCCGGTGTCGGCGGTGATGTCGCTGGCGCTGGACCTCTACACGCACTCGATCGTGGCGTTCCGGCTCACGCTGGTGTCGGACACGTCGGTGGACATCGCGATGCTGCTGCGGGACGTGGTGATGCCGCTGCCGATGCGCGAGGGCTGGGGCGAGGACATGGAGTGGCCCTACCCCGGCGCTCCGGCCACGCTGGTCGCCCAGTTCGCCGGGCACAGGGTCGCCGCGCTGCCGTTCTTCGCGCCGGAGACGGTCACCACCGACCACGGCGGCCCCTACAAGAGCCACCAGATCGTCGCCGCCGAGCGGGCGCTGGGCTGCACGATCCTGCCGGCGCGCACGCTGCGGGCCCACGACAAGTTCGCCGTCGAGCGGGCGTTCTCCTCGATCAAGACGCTCCTGCTGGAGCACCTGCTGGGCTTCACCGGAACGGATGTCGCCGACCGGGGCGCCGGCCCCGAGGCGGATGCGGTGCTGACGCTGGCTCAGGTCGAGCATGTGGTCGCCACCTGGGTGGTGAAGGTCTGGCAGAACCGGGAGTTGGGCGAGTACGCGCCGGCCTGGGCGCCGGACGGGCCCCACAGTCCGAACTCGCTTTTCGCGGCATCAACACGGCAGGGCGGCCTGGACCTCGAGATCCCGGGCCCGGAGCTCTACTACAAGCTCCTGCGGCCCCACCACGTGATGATCCATGCGGGCCGCGGGGTGAAGATCCTCGGGCTCTACTACTACGCCGACGTCCTGGACGAGGACCGCTTCCACGGCCGGTCCTCGCGCGGCGGCCGGCACAAGGGCAAGTGGGTCATCCGCTCCGACCGCCGCGACCGCCGCACCGTGTTCTTCCAGGACCCCGACGATCCCGAACGCTGGCACGTCCTGCGCTGGACCGGCCTGCCTCCCGAGGGCGAGGTCCCGGCGTTCTCGGACACCAACGTCGACGCCCTGCTCGGCGAGGTCCGCCGGGCCGGGCTGAAACCGCGCTCGGACGAGGAACTGCTGCCGGTGCTCCTGGACATCCTCGGCTCGGCGATCCCGGTCAGCCAGTGGCCCTCCCAGATGGGCAAGCGGGAGAAGAGCGCCCGCTCGCGCCGGGCCGCAGACGCCGCGCAAGCCGCAGCCGACCAGCCCTCCACGCCGGAGGGCCCGGCGGCCGAAGTGGTCGCCTGGCCCGTCGAGGCAGCCGACATCGCGAAGGCGGTCGATGCGGAACGACGCCGGCTACGCGAGGCGTCGGTGGTCCGCCGCCCGGTCCCGCCGCCGCGGCTGGGCGACAGCCTGCGCCGACGCAACCTCTTCCTCATCCCGCCCGACGACGCCCCCGCCCCGCTTGAGGACCACGCATGACCGATGCCGCACCGACCCACCCGCTCGCCGAGATCCTCGGCGGCAAGCCTCCCCGCCGGGACACCCACGAGGGCTGGCAGTACTACTGCCGGTCCCGCCGGTCCTTCGTCCCGGCGCCCCGGCTGTCCCTGGACCAGTGGCAGGCGATGAGCGATCGCGACAAAGCGCTCCACAACCTGCACCGCACGGCGACGCACGTCAACATGCCGCTGCAGGAGACACCGATGGCAAAGAGGGTCGCCTCTCTCGTCGACCGGCGCATCCGGGGCAACGCCATGCGGCTCACGTCCGCGACCTGGCCTGGGGTGATGGTCTTCGGCCTCGGTTACCAGGGAAAGACCGAGACCGTCTGCGACATCGCCGCCGAGTTCGAGGTCACCTTCCGGGAAGCGGGCCACCAGATCAATCCGCACGCGATGCCCGGAACGCGAGCGCTTCACGCCCCTGTCGTCTATGTCCAGACGCCGGTCACCGCGACGCCGAAGAGCACCTGCCAGGCGATCCTCGACTTCTTCGGCGCCCACACGAAGGGCCTGACCCTTCCCCAGCTCGTCCAGCAGGTCGCGGCCTCGCTCGACGGCCATGGGGTCCGCGCGTTGATTCTGGACGACATCACGAGACTCCGCATGCACCGGGCCGACGACCAGGACGTCCTCGATCTGATCCGGGCGTTCATGAGCATGAACGTCACCCTCGTCCTGATCGGCGCCGACATCCCCGGTTCCGGCCTGCTGCGGAAGGCGAAGTGGGACTCCCGGGCCCGCCAGTGGGTGTTCCCGCCCTCGGCGAGCACCCACGTCCACGGCCTGGAGGTGACCCAGACCGAGCGCCGTTTCGACCTCGTCGAACTCGGGACCTTCGAATGCACCACCTCGGAAGGCATCGAGGCCTTCCTGGACCACCTGGCCGGCCTGGAAGACGGCCTGCGGCTGTTCAAGGCCTGGCCAGGAATGCTCACCGGGGGCACCATGCCCGAATACCTGAGGCGCCGCACCAACGGTGTCATCGGCCTGCTCGCGCGCCTGATTGAGGACGGCGCCATGGAGGCCATGGCCAGCGGGAAGGAGTACCTCGACGAGGAGCTTCTCGACACGATCACCATCAGCCTCGACGCACTGGGCCGCGATCCCGGAGCCGGGGAGATCCCCATCGTTCCGGACCTCTCCTCTTCCAAGGCGAAGAAGCCTCCGACCCGACGGCAGAAGCGCCCGCGCAACACCGTCTTCGACGACCTCGGCCCCAGGGCAGCCGCGGGCGGGGCCTGAGTCGATGGTTCCTGGCCGTGACGCACACCCTCCGCTGCCAAGGAGCCTGGCCCCGCTGCCCGGCGAGGGCTTGCCCGGATTCGTCCTGAGACTCGCCCATCACCTCGATCTGACCCCGACCCAGGTGGTCAGGCGAACGGGGCTCGCATTCGAGGACCGGGGCCAGGCCCCGCTCCGGCACCTGTTCATGCTCGAAGCGAACGTCCGGGCAGCGTTCGCCCGCTCGACCCGGCTGACCGAGGACGAGTCCGACCAGCTGACCCTCCGCCCCTGGAGCAGCCACTACCCTCCGGTCGCCGACGTCCTGGTCTGGCCCGGACAAGCACCACGACCCCGAACGGTGACCACCGAGTGGATGCTGCTGTCGTCCAGCCGCTACTGCCCGGACTGCCTCGCCGGCGACGGGAGCCGGATCCAGCAACTGCACGGCGGACCCTGGAAATTGTCCTGGCGCCTGCCCGTGATCTTCGCCTGTCTGGAACACAACCGCATGCTCGTCGACACCTGCCCACGCTGTCGGCGGCCGGCCCAGGCCGGATCATGGGCAAAGAGCCCCCAGCTTGTTCCCCTCCCGGGCCTCGGCCACCTTCACCCCGCACGCTGCCGCAACCGGGTCTCAGCCGGGCCTCAGGGCACGGTCTGCGGCCACCCGCTGGACGATCTCGCGGCCAGCCCCGCAACACAGCTCGCTCCGGACCTCGCTGACCTTCAACGCAGGCTCCAGACGATGCTGGAACCCGGCCACTACCCCTCGACGGCAATCTCGCGCTTCTCGGACCTTCGAGTCGCTGTCGCTCTCATCACCGCGGCCCGGCAGCCGCCAGACCCAGCCGGGCCACCCAGCGGCGCCATCTCGCAGCTCATGGACGAGTACAGACGCGGTGTTCACGGGCCCTGGCCCGGACAGACACAGCCACGCTGGGGCGCTCTGCCCACCGCCAGCACGGCCTCCGCAGAAGTGCTCAGCCTCGCCGACCGGCTCGTCCGCCTGCCGAGAACTGCGTTCCGGGCCGAAATCCACAACCTCGCAGGACGCGCCCCGCGCTACGACGCATCCGCCTGGAGCCAGACCTGGGACATCCTGAGGACCAGGTGTTCACCGCTCTTCAGGCACGACGTCGAGCAGTGCTGCCAAAAGATCTTCGTGCCTACGCATATCTCGCACACCGGCCCGCTAGTCATCCCGGTGCGCGAACGCGGCTACCTGCCTGAGCACATCCCTCAGCGTCCCCCGGGCAGTTGGCTCACCGTCCTGGCAGAGAACGGGGCACCTCCAGGGCACCTGCGAAAGCCCGTCCAGTTCCGCCGAGTCGTGGCAGTCCAACTGGTCCAGGCCGCTGCGGGCTGTTCCGTCGACGCAGCAGCCGAGCTGCTGGGCATTCCCCATAGCTGGGACCGCTCAGGCCCCGGCGCGCTCATGCGTCAGAACCTCCATCCGAGCCAGAACAGCGCCCATCCGCTGTTGAGCGCGGATATCGCCGAGGCCTTCGAGGCCCTCACCCAGCACATCGCCCGAGAACCCGTCAACTACTACCAGCGCCGCCAGAACCTCGCCTTCTGGCACCTTGGGCACTCCGATTGGGACACCATCACCCAACAGCTAGGCCGGATGCTCGGTCAAGGCCCGCGGACAAGCTCCCACGAGCTACTCCGGGAGTGCGCCTCCGCTTACGTCTGGGCCGCCGTCACCGGCAGCGAATGGCAGCTCGCACCCTCGTTCCGAGCGCCGCTGTCCGCCTTCAACCGCCGAGTTGGGCCCGGGACACCCGAGCTCCGGATTCTGCACCACATCCATCACGCCACAGACCACAGGCTACGGACGGTCCTCGACGACCGGGTCCGGGCCCTGATCGGCAGCGCAGATCGCCAACCAGGTGACTACTCTCCGTGACTTTGCGCGACTTGCTCAGGCCAACTATCGGTTCCGAACTGGGCCAACTATCGATTCCTACACGATCCTCCACCAGCACCGATCGACGGATCAGGGGCCAACAACCGATTCCGGTCTCAGAGTCGGGGCGCAGGCCGAGCGGTCGGCGGCCGGTGGTCGGGCGCACCGGGGCCGAGGGCGGGGGCACCAGGCCCTCCCAGGGGTCCGGCCGGGTCCCACGGTCGGCGGGCGGGGCGGCCGGGTGCTGCTGGGGGAGCCACAGCGGCCGGCGGGGAGTCTGAGGGTTCGTCACCTGCCCAGTCTGCCGCACACCGGGGGCCCGTGCCGTGCCCGCAGGCGCTGCCCCGGGTGCGGGTCAGAGATCGTCTCCGACGGGCCAACCCTGCGGAGGGGGTGGCCTCAAGATCCGTGCCGGGCGGTTCTCGCCGTTGGTGGTGGGGTGGGTGCGGGGGAGCTGGGGGTGGCCCCCTCGCCGGACGCCCTCCGCACCCTGGCACAGCCCGGCGGAGGACCAGGGCGACCTGTCCAGGACTTTCCGCCGGCCGCCGCCCGGGGGGCGACGACCACCGGAAACTCCCTCCCAGGCCGGGCGCCCAAGAGGCGCCCGGTCCCTGGCCCCCCACCAGGCCGCGCCCCCACCGTGAGGCCGCCCAACGAGGGAACCACCCCCAGCTCGGGGGGAGGACTGGCGAGCCGCCGGCCGAGCGGGGCCCGGTCAGCCGGCGGCGAACACCCCCGAATTTCATTGCGTTGCATTGCATATCATGGCTGACATGCAATGCAAGGGTGTGCTATGCTATGGAATAGTCGGGGCGGGCGGTCCGCCCCGGAGTCGAGAGGTCGAGCCCATGAGCGAGCAGCCCGCAGAGGTCCCCGGCGACGACAGCGCCGCCGGAGCGGCCGTGTGCGCGTTCCCGGGGTGCACCAGGCCGCCCATCCCCTCCGAAGGGGTGGGGCAGCCCAACAAGTACTGCGACAACCCGAAGCACACCGCGCTGACCGCCTACCGGGAGAAGAAGCGCCGCCAGCGCGCCGGCGGGGAGGAGACCGCGTCGGACCGCCCGGTGAAGGAGGCGATCGAAGGCGTCGGCTTGCTCCGCAAGGACGTGCTGGCGTCGGTGCAGACACTGTTGGACCGCCTGCCCGCGGTGATCGAGCGGCTGGAGACCATCGCCGACCCGGAGGCCGCGGCCGCCGAGATCCAGACCGAGAAGGAGAGCGCGGCCGCCGACGTCGCCGACCTGCGGAAGACGCTCGCCTTGGAGCACAAGCAGCGGCTGGCCGCCCAGGCCGAGCGTGACGTGGCCAGGGCGGAGAGGAAGCAGGCCGAGGACGCCGCAGACCAGGCCGACACCGAGCTGCAGGAGGCCCGCACGCAGTTCGAGGCCGACGCAGCCCGGCTGGAGGAGGAGAAGACCTCCGCCATCGCGGCCGCCCAGGAGGCCGCCGAGGAGCGCGTGCTGCAGGCCCAGGCGGTGGCCGAGGCCCAGGTGACGCAGGTCCGCGAGACGGCGGCCGCCGAGGTGGCCCAGGCCCAGGGCGAGCTGGCGGAGTTCACGGCGGAGCTGGAGGCGTTCAAGGCCACCACCGCCGAGGAGCGCGAGGCCGAGCAGCGCCAGCTCCAGGAGGCGCTGGCCGAGGCCGCCGAGAAGGTGACCCGGGCCGAAGCGGACAAGGCCACCGCCGAGGGCGAGCGCGACCAGGCCAAGGCCCACGCCGCCGACGTCGAGCAGAAGGCCGCCGTCCTGGTCGCCAAGGCCACCGCGACGGCCGAGGCGAAGGACGAGACGATCTCCGAGCTCAAGGAGTCGGCGAAGACCGCCCGGGAGGACCACCGCCAGACCGTCAAGGACATGGAGGAGACCGCCAAGGAGCTGCGGGCCCGCGTCGAGGAGCTGCTGGAGGAGAAGCACCAGGCCGCCACCGCCGCCCAGGCCGCCGCCGACCGGATCAGCGAGCTGGAGGGCCAGCTGGCCGCCGCCACCGACAAGAAGGCCGGCCGCTGACCGGCGGGCCGTCAACTCCGAGACGAGAGGATCACCCCATGGCCGCCACCCCGGAGGACATGTCCCACGCGATGCTGATCGCCATCCTGATGAACAACGGCGGCAGCATCGACCTGCCCGGCGACGCCTTCACCCCCGACGCCATCGGGGGCCGGGACGGCGCCTTCCACGCCGTCGAGATGGTCCCCTTGCCGGACGGACGCCTCCGGCTGTCCGTCGTCGCCCGCCCCGCCGGCGACGAAGGCCGCATCGAGTTCCGCTGACCGGTCCGCAGCTGGCCCGCCCGGTTCTCCCCGGGCGGGCCGAGGGCAAGATGCCGAAGTACGAACGAGAAGGGGGCAGGGTGCTGCTGGAGACCGTGGCCGCCATGCTGGGGGCCGGCGCCGCCGTGGTGGTGGTGAGGCCGTTCCGCCGGGCCCGCCAGCTGGCCGAGGTCGAGGCGGCCGCCGAGCGGGGCCGGGAGCACCGCCGGCGGTTGCTGCGGTCGGCCGCGGACATGGCGATCACGTTCACTCCGGCCGGGCCGGACGGCTGCCGGTACGTCACCGTCGCCCGGGTCCAGGAGCTGGCCACCGAGCACTTCGCCGTCCAGGCCGGCCCCGAGGAAGCCGCCGCCGCACTCGCCGCCCGGCTGCACTACCGGGGGTGGTTCGGCGTCAGGACGGACCTGCACGAGCGCGGCTGAGCCGCCGTCGCAGAATTTCCGATCTTCGGACCATCACAAATCGGGACGTTCCATCCCAGTGACCACAGGAGTGCGTGTCATCACCAGCACGGACCGTAGGAGTTGTGAAATGCTGCCCGATGGCTTAAACCGATCGGATCTGGAGATCGCCTAGACGTCCCCCAGACACGTAGAAGCGCCCCGCCGGGATTGCCGTCCCGTGAGGCGCACACCACGTCAACTACATACCGCTGTTGTCTGACTCTCGATTCCCGCCCAATGGCTACCAACCGCGCCGGGTTCCGAGGTCCAGGACGACACACCCTTTTAAGCGTTCATCCGGGAGACGACTATAGCCGTCAGCTCACCGGTCTGCACAGCACTGCCCCGATCTGACACGCCGAGTCACACCACCACGACCGAGCGTCCCACGTCGTCCAGTTCGCAGATCGTCACCGACTCCGAGACCAGCCCGGGAGCCCTCCGGTTCCCCGCGGTCCACCGCACCACCTGGTACCGCCTCACCTGCCTTGCCCACGAGCGCCGCCGCCACGGCGACGCCGTCCAGGCGCTGCTGCAGCACGCCACGTACGAGTCCGGGGCGCGCGGGATCATCCGCGACGTCCCCCGCATGATCAACACCTACAAGGCCGCTCAGGGCGTCTCCGAGCGGTCGGCTTGGCGTGCCCTGCGGATGGCCGTCCAGGCCGGGTGGGTGCGCTGCCTGCAGCACGCCGCCCCCGGCTACCCGGCCCGCTACCAGCTCCAGGTCCCGGTGGACCTGGTCGTGCCCGGCCTGCCCGAGGACCTGGAGGAGGCCCTGCGGCTGTGGGACAGCGACGCGCTGCCCGAGCCCGACGACGCCGACTCGTACTTCGGGCACCTCTCCCAGGCCCCGATCACGCCGGTCTCGCTGGAACCGCCAGCGGAGCCGTTCCCCGCCCCCCGCACCGCCCCTGATGTCACACCAGACTCTGGTTCTCCCACTGAGTGTCAGACGTCTCCTTATACCGCGAAGGCGCTATCTCCCCTGTGGGGAGATACGTTCACCACCCCAGGGGAAACCGGCGAGCTCGGGGACGAGGACGCATGGCGACCGCCCCGCCGTCGCCAGGCGCCCAGCGCCGAGGAACTGGCCGCCGCGCGGCAGGTGCTCGCCCGGTGCCGCCGCTGGTGGCAGCACCAGCGAGGGGGGGCCGGGGTGCTGTCGGCCCGTGAGCTGGAGGGGCTGGCGGAGCCCACCGCGCTGGCACTTCGCCGGGCGACCGCCAGCGAGCTGGTGGAGGCCATCACGGTGCAGACCCGCTCCGCCCGCTCGCTCGCCGCCCTGGTCGGCCACCGGCTGTGGCGGATCATCAAGACCCGGACCGAGTGGGACCAGGCCCGCCCGCCCGTGCTGGCGGACGGCTGGCGGGCCGACGAGGAGCACGGCCGGTACGCCGCGCTGCTGGCCCGCCAGGCCCAGCTGCCGGAGTGGAACCGGGCAGGGGCCGCCCCGGCCCGCGCCGCCCTGCAGGAGGCCCGCCAGCGGGCCGCCCGGCGGGTCGAGGACGAGCAGGCCGAGCAGCCGTCGAGGGGCTGGCACCGGGAGGCGGAGGACGACTTCCAGGCCAGCCTGGCGGTGCCCGAGGACGTCAGCCCGCTGGAGGTCTACCGGGCCCGGGTCGAGCGCTCCCAGCGCGAGAGGTGGGAACGGCAGTGGCGGTAACAGTCCCGCCTCTCAGCGCGTTGACCAGCACGAACGAACGGGGGAACGGCATGACGAACCACCAGAGCGAGGCCCGCGGCCGAGTGCTGCTGCTGGCCGCCGCACCGAGGCGGAGCCGCCGCCGGCTGCTCGACCCCGAGCACGGCGTGACCACGCTGGCGAACGTCTCGGCGGACCGGCTGCTGCAGGGCTGGGCCGGGCCGGTGGACGCGGTGCAGCTGGTGGACCCGGGCGAGCCCCAGGCCGTGCTCGCCCGCCTGCAGGAGGCCGCGGCCGCCGCCGGGCCGCTGCTGGTCTACGTGTGCGGGCAGCTGATCCGCGACCACCGCCAGCACCAGGTCCACCTCGCGCTGGCCAAGACCGGAAGCACGACGATCAGGTACACCGCGCTGCCCTGGTCGTGGCTGGCGCAGGCCCTCGCCGCCCGCTCGGCAGGCACGACGACCGTGGTCGTGGACGTGATCGCCGACCCGAGCTGTCTGCCGATGCGGGAGGAGGACCTGCAGCTGCCCGAAGCCGTCGAGCGGTACGGCGTCGTCGCCCCGCCAGCCCGGCGCGGCCCGTGGCGACCGCCGGCCTACACGGTGCAGCTGGCCCAGCTGCTGCGGTCCGGTCCGGTCGGCCAGCGGCTGGCGGACCTGCACCCGGTGGCGGCCGCCCAGGCCGGGCTGGAACCGGGCACGGTGGTGCTCGCCCCGCCGCCGGTCGAGGTCGAGGTGCCCCGGCCCAGGCCCGCCGTCCACCAGCCGCCGATGCCGACCCGCCCGCCCGTCGAGGTGCCCGCGGTGGACCTGCG
The DNA here is from genome assembly GCF_009569385.1 of Streptomyces kaniharaensis. Taxonomy (NCBI): domain Bacteria; kingdom Bacillati; phylum Actinomycetota; class Actinomycetes; order Kitasatosporales; family Streptomycetaceae; genus Streptomyces; species Streptomyces kaniharaensis. The sequence continues at coordinate 39,721 of NZ_WBOF01000008.1, read as the reverse complement.
GCCGGCCATCGCGGAGGCGATGCACGCCGGGCACCACCAGGCCGCCGCCGAGCTGGCCGCCCAGTGGGAGCGGAGCGTGCTGCGAACCGCCGGGCACCTGTCCCCGGAGATGGGCGACGTGCTCGAAGTCCAGGCGACCGTGGCGGCCGCCGCCGGGCAGGCCGCGCGGGCCGCCGACCGGTGGACGGCCACGGCGGAGCACCGGCTGCGGTGGTCCGCCGTCGAGGACCAGGCCGTGCAGTTGGCCGCCCGCAACGCGCTCGCGTGCTGGCGCCAGATCCCGCCCGGCGAGCCGGAGCTGGCGACGCTCGGCGCCCGACTGGCCCAGGTGCTGCAGGCGATCGGCCGCGGCACCGCCGCCGACGCCGTTGCCCGGCGGAGTGCCTGACGGCTCAGGAGCTGAACGCGCTCCGGAGGCGGTCCAGCTTCTCCAGGACCGCCTCCGGGGACGCCGCGGCCCGCTCGGCGGCCGCCGTCGCCAGCGACACCGCCGCCATCCGGTTGAGGCCGTCCAGGTTGCTGATCAGCCCGAAGTCGCCATCGGCGAAGGCCCGCAGCGCGGCCGCCACGTCCGCAGGCATCATGACCCGCCCCATCGTCACCACGACCTCCACCGCCACGGTCGTGGTCGGCAGCGCGGCCGTGTCGCCCGGACGGCAACCGAGCGCTTCGACCGCGTCGGCGAACATCTCCTCAGCCCGGTACTTGGCGTGGTGGTAGAGCGCGACGCCGCCGGCCGGGTCGGTCAGCCGACGCATCGCGGTGTTGAGTTCGCCCAGCAGGTCCCGGACGTCGTCCGCGTCGTGTCGGACGCAGGCCCGCAGCAGGTCCACGGCCAGGACGTTGCCCCGCAGTGCGGGCAGCGAAGGGTTGGAGACGGTTTCCATGCCCCGGCCAACGACCCGGCACCCGAGGGGACACCCCGACCCCGGCATGCTCCGTGTCCGAACTTCCTCATTTCTGGTCGAGAAAGTGAAACCGCCCCCAACCCGGTGCAGGTCAGGGGCAGTACGACTGACGGCGCGTCAGGTGGCGTCGGGGGCGGGGGAGAGCTGGCCAGGGTCGGCCGGCCACTGGTGGCCGCCGCCGGGCGGGATGAGCCAGACCCGGCGGTCCACGACCTTGTCGCTCCAGGTGGACCGCAGGACTTCCTGACCGTCGATGATGCCGACCCACCCGGTGGCCGCGTCCAGGACGCGCTCGCCGTCGCGCGGGTGCCGCTCGAACTCGTGAACGGCGTGTTCACCGTTGTGGTAGCTCACCCCGCCTCCGCCTCTCTGCCGTCGAGGGGAAGGCGGTCCAGGAGCTCGGCCACGGCGTGGACCACGGTGGCGGAGACCCGGCCGAGCTCCACCATCGGCTCGCCGCCTCCGGAGGGGTGGTCGCCGCGGACCCCGGGGAGCTCCAGGCCGTGGCGAGCGAGGGAGAGCCGCAGCCGCTCAGACGCCAGGATGGCGAGGCGGTACGCCTCCGAATCGCTACCGGACATGCGCTGAGGTGCCAGATGTGCCATCCCCGCACCGTAGGGAGCGGGAACGGCAGTGGGGGGCACAGTCTGTGCCCCCCACTCCGGTATGACGAACTAGGCCGCGATGCCGACCGACCCGGCCAACTGTCGGGCGGCGGGCCGTACGGACGCCGGGCCGTCGAGGAGCTGGCGGACCAGGGCGTGCGTCTCGCTGTTCCACCGGGGCGTCTCGGGCGCGGCCGCCACCGCGTCGCCCAGGAGCTCGGCCGTGCGCTGGTGCTCGCCGCGGAGCTGATGGGCGCGGGCGACTTCCACCAGGTGCCGGGCCCGGCGCGGGCGGGCGGGGATCTGCCGGGGGTCGAGCCGGTCCGCCCAGGCCAGCGCGGTGCCCACCTGCCGAAGCTCCACCGCGACGGTCACCCCGTGCACGGCAATCGCGGTCGGCGACGCCGAGGTGGGCGACGACCACCAGGTGGCCGGCAGAGTGCGGGCCACCGTCTCCGCGCGGTCGAACCAGCCCCAGGCCGAGCCGGACTCCCCGGCGCGGGCGTGGGTGATGGCCGCATGCCAGCCCATGGCCGCCCAGGCCGCCGCCAGGTCAGGCGAGGAGGAACGCAGCGGGTCGAGCATCAGCAGCGTCTCCTCCGTGACCGTCTGCGCGGAGTCCCACTGCCCCGACTCCCGAAGCGCCTGCACCAAGAACCAGGCCGCCTGTCCGGTCGCGGCCGGGTCGCCGGCGGCCCGCGCGGTGGCCAGCGACCGCTCGGCCACCCGCCACACCAAATTGCCGTCCCCCTGGTACGCGGCGTACATCTGCACCAAGTTCAGCACCGAGGCGTACAGCACCAGGGCCCGCCGGCGGTCGGCGACGTCCGGGTGGACGGCGGCCGCGGCGACGTCGGCGACCAGGCCGGGCAGGAGCTCGGCCAGCGCGGTGCGGTGGTCGCCCCGGGAGTCCCGGGCGGCCCAGCCGGAGGCGAGCGCGGCCGCGACGTGGTCGAGGTCGGGAGCCCGGCCGGGTGCCGGAGCCAGCGAGGCCGAATCGACCGCGCGGCGGACCACCGCGAGGGCCGGGTGCTCGGGGCCGGCGAACAGCTCGGTCGGCAGGGAGAGCGAGCCGGTCAGCTCGGACAGGTCGGCCACCCGCAGGTGTTCGGCGATCTTGACCAGCATGGGCAGCCGGGGCGGAAGCAGCCGGCCTTTCTCCACCGCCTTGAGCCAGCCTTCGGAGCGGCCGAGAAGGCCGGCCAGGACCGCGCGGGACATGCCCCGGGCCTCTCGCAGGCGCTGGATTCGCTGACCGGTCGTCAGGGACTCTGGCAGTGCTGGCATCGGGCTGTCTCCCTGCTGCGGGGGCCACTGTGTGGCGCCAGGGTACGGCGGGGGCCCGAGCCCGCGCACCCGCCGCAGACCAGGCCCACCCGAACGTGCCCCCCGGCGCGTTCCACCCACCGCGACCCCCGGCGCGGTGCTGCGGAAGACGGGCGCAAGCCCGGCTTGCGCGATAGCTTGCTCCGCCGCCGCAAGGACGACTTACGGCACAACTTGCTCGGCCCCGCTGACCTGCGGTGGGGAGAAAACCGGTGAGTTCCAGCGGATGGAACTCACCAGGTCCCGCCCGAAACTCACCGGCCGTCCGCAGGCCCGCAGCTGAAACTCCCCAGCCCAGGTCAGCGTGGGTGCCGGGTCAGCCGACGATCCCGAGCAGCCGGTGGACCCGCTCGCCCGTCGCCCAGCGCCGGAGCAGGTCTCCGTCCACCAGGTGGAGGCCGCCCTGCCGGGAGGCCCAGAGCACGTCACCGCGCGAGAAGTTGCCGAGCGAGACGATCAGCCGGACGACGCCGCCGTAGCCGACCGTCCCGGCCGCCCGCAGCGGAGCGGGGCCGGGGCCGGAGGTGACCGTGTCCTCCTCCCAGTCCGAGGGGCGGAAGGTCACGTCGATCTCCCGGCCGGTCCGGTCCGTGCCGAGTATCCGGGGCTGGCCCTGGTGCGGGGCGGAGACCACCTGCCAGCCGTCCCGGCGGAGCAGGTTCAGCACCACGGCGGGCAGCTGGCCATCGGTCAGCGAGGCCGCCTCCGCCGAGGTGTAGTGGCCGCGGCGCCGGCGGACGGCCGCACCGCGCAGGCGGACGAGGAAGGCCAGCAGCCACAGGTAGAGGGAGCCGCCGAGGACCAGGCCGAGGAGCCCGAGCAGCTGCACCGACCAGGTCAGCCAGAAGGCCCCGGCCGCCACGGCCACCGCCAGGGCGACGAGGGCCGGGCGCAGCTGCTGCAGGGTCGGCGGTGCCTGCCCTGCCTTGCGCAGGCGGTCCCGCTCGATCTCGCGCAGGCGCAGCCGCCAGGCGCGCACGCTGCCCGGGGCTGGCGTCCGCCGCCACACATGTACCTCCCACGGCTGAACTGACGCCCTTACAGATACCCGCTCACCAGGGCCGACCGCCAGCAGGGCACCCGGAATCCGGCCAGGTCAGCCCGCGTACCGGAGCCCGGGGAGCCACTTCCGCCCAGTCGTGACAACCTACTTGTCACGAAGCTGATTCAGTGTCAATCTACTTGTCATGGTGAACGAGAGCAGGCGCCTGCGGGTGCCGCACGCGAGGACCGTCCGCGTCGCCCCGGCGAGCGAGGCGCAGATGCCGCCGATCCCCGACCGCGAGGCGATCGACCAGTGGATGGAGGCGTACGACCGGACCAAGGGGAAGAACCCCGGGCCGCAGCCGGCCGGGATGGGCGCCGGGCACTACCAGGCGCTCGTGCTCGACCTGCAGGAGGGAGTCCTGCGGTTCCACTGCGACGACTGGCGCCGGGACCAGGAGGCCCGGACCTACCACGGTGGGGCGGAGCTGTGGCTGTGGCAGGGCCCCGACGTGGTCCCGACCAGCATGTACTGGACGATCGACTCCGGGGTGCGGCAGCTGCCGTACCTGACGGCCCAGCAGGGCAATGCGCTGGCCGAGAAGGTGGCCCCCGCCGCCCAGGCGTTGCTGGAGAACCTGGTGGAGGTGCCCGGCACGGACGAGGTGGACTGGTCGCCCGAGGCGTTCCGGGCCGCCCAGGAGATGGACCGGTTGGTGCGGCGCGACCCCGACGACCCGACGCGGCTGACCCCGGTGGTGGTCTCGCTGGCCCAGGTGTACGAGGCCCTGCCCGACTGGATCGAGCGCAGGTGGGCGGACTGGACTGCCCGCCAGCTGGACGAGCAGGCCCCGCACCTGACCCGCACGCTCGGGCTGGACCCGGACCGCGGGCTGATCGCCGAGGCGCTGGGCATCGAGCTCGGCCAGGACCAGCGGCTGCTGGTGGTGGGCACCCGGGCGTGGCTGTACGGCTACCGGCGGGAGATGGCCTCCGGGCGGACCCCGATGGAGCTGGAACGGTGGTGGGCCACCAGCGGCCGGGAGTCGCTGGTGAGTGCGGACAGCAGCGAGCGCGACCTGGTCCACCTCGCCGAGCGCGAGCAGCGGGCCGCCACCGAGGACGGCGTGCTGCTGGTGGACGCCGTCCCGGCGATGCGCGCCGAGCGGTCCCGGCTGCGGTCCCGGCTGGTGCGCGAGCTGGAGGTAGTGCTGGGCCCGCGCCGGGTGGAGGCCATGAAGGAGTCGAAGCTGGCCCAGGCCGCCGTCAGCGCGCGGTTGGACCAGATCCTGGCGTGGGCGGACCCGGGCCACGCGAACTACGCGGAGCTCGGCCGCGCGGCGGGGATGAGCCGGCAGGCCGTCCAGGCGAAGGCCGACGCGCTCAAGGCGGACCAGGGCGACGAGGACGAGGCCGACCCGTGGTCCACCGCCGCCGGCCAGCTGGCGGCCGCCGGGACCGGGGCGGTCGAGCTGCAGCCCGGCCACGCGGACGGCGTGCACTGGCGGTGCGTGGTGTGCAAGGCCATGAACGCCATCGACAGCGAGACGTGCGGAGGGTGCGAGCGCAGCCGGCCCCCGCTGTTCGCCGGACAGCGCCGGTACACCATCACCTGCCCGCGGTGCGGCTCGGTGGACGTCGAGGAGTACGGCGAGCCGATCCCGAACACCGACGACTTCGCCGACTGCGCGCGCTGCAACGGCTGCGGGGATAGCTGGGGGCTCGACCCCGGCGCGGACGCTTCCTGCACCCGGTGCGGAGGCAGCGGCATCCCCGGCGCCGGTCCGGTCGTCGCCAAGAGGAACGGCCAGTGGGAGGACGTTCCATCCTGCGAGTGCGTCCCCTCCTGACAGATGGAACTGTCGCCGACAGTTCCACAGATTCGACAGACAGAACTGTCGGCGACAGGTAGACTTGACGCATGGAGAACGAAGAGGGGTTCTGGGCCCCGATCACGCCGGCCTACGTGGAACCCGACGAGGAACAGCTGGAACAGCTGCGGAAGGAGATCTACTCGCTCGCGTGGAACCACGCGGAGCGGATCTCCCGTCGAGTCGCGCAGGCGCCCGAGGGGGCGAAGAAGCACACCCGGGAGGCCCTGCGGCTCACCCAGGACTACACGCTGTCGGTCCTGCGGATGCTGCGGGAGGTCGGCCCGGCCGCCGACGTCATGGCCGCCGAGGTCGCCGGCCGGGCCGGGAGCCAGGGCGCGACCTACGTCCAGCTCGGCGAGGCGTGGGGGATCACCCGCCAGTCCGCCCGCAGTCGCTGGCCCGGCGTCACCCGGATCATGGTTCCCCTGCCGGAGGCGACCGAGCTGGAGATGGCCGGCGGGGATGCCCGGATCAGCTACCACCCCGACGAGAGCGGCTGGTGGTGGATCGGCACCGGCGCGAACGGCCGCCACGACGAGGCCGAGGAGACGTACGACACCCGCGAGGAGGCGCTGGCCAGGGCCGGGGCGTTCCTGCTCGCCAACCAGGTGAAGGAGGAGGAGCAGTGAAAGAGGAGAGGACCGCGGCGCTCGCGCTCGCCCAGGCCGTCCAGGAGATGGTGGACGAGTACCCGATGGGGCCCGACCACCAGGTGGTGATGCTCACGGTCGGCAGCGGGCTCGGCGGCGCGCAGGCCGACGTCGAGGTGCCGGTGGGCAACGCGACCGCGATCACCGAGCTGCTGGCCACCGAGCGGCAGCAGTTCCAGAACGCCCACCCCGACCAGTCCGGCCAGTGCGCGCACTGCCGGGGCACCGGCCAGGTCGGCGCCGACCGGCTCACCGCCGAGGCCGTGGAACGGCGGGCGGTGGAACTGCGGCACCTCACCGTCACCGCCGAGGCCATGGTGCTGGGACGCCACCTGACCGGGTGGAACGAGCCGGTGTACACGAGCGAGGTGCACGAGGCGACGTACCCGGCGAAGTTCACCGCCGCCGAGGTCAGCGCCGCGATCGACGCCGCCGTGGCCCGGTACGGGCTGCAGGACGTCGCGCAGGTCGAGACGGCGCGCGAGCCGGAGTGGCACTGCACCCAGCACGGCGAGTGGGGCGACGGGGAGTACGCCTGCACCTACTGCGAGCGGGAGCGGGAGGTCTGAGCGTGGCTCGGACCAGGCCGCCGGTCCTCCCGGTGCCGTGGGCCCGGCTGCTGGCCGACCCGAAGACTCGGGAGCGGTACGAGGAGAAGATCTACCGGCGCGGGGCCACCCAGTGCTGGTACTGGCTCGGGGCCGTCAGCGACAGCGGGCACGGGAAGCTCAGGGCGGGCAGCCGCACCGACAAGACCAGCCAGATCGTCACCGCCCACGCGCTCGGGTACGCGATCGAGCACGGGGTGGAGCAGGTGCTGGCCGCCGACGTCGTCCGGCACAAGTGCGACTCCCCGAGCTGCCAGAACCCGGAGCACTGGCTGGCCGGCACCCGGGCCGACAACGCCAGCGAGTACGCCGCGCGCATGGGGACGATCGGCCACGCGCTCACCGACCGGCGCGGCGCGGCGGGCCGGGCCCGCGCGATCCGCGACGCCATCAAGGCCGCGCTGGCGGACGGCGCCGATGTCGAAGCCGCCATCGAGGAAGCGATCATCGCGGGCCAGCCGGGCGGTGCCCTGCAGATCGAGCTGTGGTAGCCGCCCAGGCCGGGCAGGCCGACGCACCATCAACAGCCCCGGACAGGGGCGAGGAGGGGAAGACCATGCAGAGCATGCGGATCGAGATCACCAGCTTCGGGTTCGGGCACGGGCCGGTGCCCGAGGCCGAGATGGTGCTGGACCTGCGCAAGCACTTCCGCGACCCCCACAAGCGGACCGGGTTCCGGAAGCTCACCGCGCGGGACCAGGAGGTGCGCGACGTCGTCGCCGCCACCCCGGGCATCCTGCAGGTGGTGGCCGCAGCCGTCACCATGGCGCAGTCGTACGCGATGGGCCCGGAGGCCGACACCAACCCGTTCCGGATCGCCGTAGGGTGCGTGGGCGGACGCCACAGGGCCCCCGCAACGGCCGAGATGCTGGAGAACGCGCTGGTCGCGGCACAGTTCCACGTCTCCCTGACGCACCGGGACCTGGACAGGGAGGTGCTGGAGTCCGGCCGGGACGCCGACCGCACCCAGGCGTACGCCGAGGTGATCGAGCGGGCGCTGGATTCGCTGCTGGACGAGCTGGACGACGAGGACGAGCTGGACGTGAGCGTGGCCGCCGAGAACGCGGCCGGCGCGTTGGTGCACGCCGGGTACTGACCGGCTCGGCGGAGGGGCGGAGCCACCGGGGGCCCGCCCCTCCGGCGTCAGCGGGGGTTGGTCGCGCCGCAGTTCCCGCAGCGGCCCCCGGAGTGCGGGTCGAGCGGGTGACCGCAGTTCCCGCACCCACCTCTCACCGACATGGCGCCCCCTCTCTCCCGGTAACAGTCGCCCCGTACGGGGCGGGGGCGAGCGTAGCCGTTCCACCCGTGGAACAGGTCGGCCGCCCGTGGAACCGGACCGTGGAACACCGCGAGTCGAGTTCCAAAAAAGGCCCCGGACATAGTGTGTGCACGCTAGGAATAGGACATGGCGAAGGACCGTCGAGGGTACGAGGGGGCGCGGATCATCTCCGCGCTGGAACAGGCGTGGGCGGCGATCCGCGCGGCGAACGAGGACGTTCCACGGGCGGTGATCATCACCGGCTCGGGGCAGCCGAACCGCAAGGGGAAGGACGGGAAGCCGGCGCCGCTCAGGCGGGGCCAGCACCGGCCGGACCGGTGGGCCGCGCTGCCGCTGGAGGGGGAGTCGCGGGGGGAGCGGCGCCTGCCGGAGGTGTTCGTGGCTGGCGAGCTGCTGCACATGGGTGGCGAGGCGGTGATGGAGACGCTGCTGCGGGAGGCCGCCCACGGGATCGGGGCGGTTCGGGGGGAGAAGACCCAGAGCTCACAGGGCGGCCGGTGGCATAACCGGCGGTGGGCCGCCATCGCTCGGGAGCTCGGCTTGGAGCCCCCGAGCAAGGCGGAGCCGGTGGTGGGGTTCGCGCGGGCGAAGATGGGCGGCCCGGCGCGGGCGCACTTCGCGGCCGCGATCCGGGCGATCGAGCGGGCCTCCCTGCCGTACCTGGACGGCGGGGAGGGTCAGGGCGAGGAGCCCAACCCGAGGGCGAAGAAGCCGCCGGAGGAACGGACGGCGGGCAAGCGGGTGGCCGCGGACTGCTCGTGCACGCCGCCGAGGCGGCTGCAGCTGACGCCGAAGAACCTGCAGGACGGACCGATCCTCTGTGGAATCTGCGACGAGCCGTTCGTGGAACAGCGGCGGGCGGAGGTGGAACAGCCCGCCGTCGAGCAGCCGGAGGCGGAGCCGGCGGCCGCCGTCGAGGACGACGCCGACGAGCCGGGCGCGGCCGAGGCCGGGGTGGTCGAGGTCGTGGTGGAACTGCCGGAGCCCCGGGTGGAACCGGGCCCGGCCGAGGTGGGCCAGGCGTTCCACCCGGCCGTCGCCGCCGTCGCGGCGCCCGCGGCCGTCGAGGCCGGGGAGGGCGGGCCAGTCGTCGCGGCCGGACCGCCGGCGGGGGCGGACGAGGCCGAGTGGGACATGACGGAGCCTCCGGAGGAGGCGGACTTCCCCGAGCCGGTGGCGGACGAGCTGGAGGGGTGAGGGTGGCCCGGAGGGGGCCCGCGCGGCGCGCAGCCGGGCGGGCCCCCTCCGGCGTTCCTGCCGCCCGCGTTCGGGCCCGGCTGGGAGGGTCTGTCTCGCACCCGCCGTCGTGGCGGCCGCGGGTGACTCCGGTACCGGTCCGTCCGGCCCCGGCACCCGTTCCAGGGCGGGGGTCGGGGGCACGCTCGCCGCCGTGCCAACCCGGGTGGCTCCGCCTCCCCGGACCCCCCGATCTGACTGCAGGTTCCTCCCGGACCGCCCCTGGGCCGGTGGTCGGTTCCTGGCGTGCACTTGATAGACCGCCGGTTGCCTGCCGGCCGGTGGCTGATGACGGTTGGTAACAGTTCCGCGCTCCGGCCGCTGGCGGGCCGCCGTTGGTCGGTGCGGCTCGGCCGCCTGCCGGGCGGGGGCGGAGGCGCTGCCCCGCGCTTCGGGCCGGTGGTCAGTTCCTGGCGTGCACTTGATAGACCGCCGGTTGCCTGCCGGCCGGTGGCTGATGACGGTTGGTAACAGTTCCGCGCTCCGGCCGCTGGCGGGCCGCCGTTGGTCGGTGCGGCTCCGGCCGCCTGCCGGGCTGTTGCTGGTCTCTCTTGGTCTGGTGTTCGTCCGCCTTGGTTCGAGTGGCTGCTGATGTTCTGTTGGCTCTCCCTCTGTGGCCCCTCCTTCCCGCGCTGCCTGGTTCTCTCCCTGGTCTCCTCTTCCCTTTGGTGCCTGCCTCTCTTCCTCCCCCGCCGTTTCTTGTTCTGTCCGTTTTCTCCGTTTCCCTTTTAACCTCACACACCCTTGCGTCAAGACCCGATGGAGCCGTAGAGTGCGATCATGACCGCCACTGTGAGCACCGGGCACGACCCGGAGTACCTGCTGGGGCAGGTGGCCACAGGCGCGGAGAACTACTACCTCAAGGCCATTGAGATCAGCGGCGAACCGCCGGGTGTCTGGCTTGGGGACGGCGCCGCCGAGCTCGGTCTGACCGGTGAAGTTGACCCGGACGTCATGCGCGAGATGTATACACATCTCACGGACCCTCGCTTCATTGATGAGGCACGCAGGGTGACGGACGCTCGGATTCAGGAGTGGCGCGCGGCCCACCCGGAGGTGGACGGCCGCAGCAAGGAGTTCCGCGAGGCCAAGGCCCGGATTCAGGCGGAGGTCCGCGCCGAGTACCGGATGGGCACCGCGATCCGGGACTTCACGCCGAGCACGGAGCGTGAGATCGCCAAGAAGATTGCGGAGCTCGGACCGGACGCCACTCCGGAGGCGAAGAAGAAGGCCGAGATGGCTGTGCGGCTCAACGCGCCGGCCACCCGCCGCTTCCACGATCTGACCGTGTCGGTGTCGAAGAGCACGTCGCTGCTGCACGCCGGGTACCAGGCCAGCGCCATCCAGCTGCGGGAGGCTGGCGACATCGCGGGCGCCGAGGCGATGGAGGCGAAGGCCGCCAAGGTGCTGGACGCGGTGCGGCTCGGCAACCAGGCCGCGCTGGACTACATGCAGAAGCACGCCGGGTACGCCCGCGAGGGCCGCACCGGCCACAAGGGCCCGGACGGGCAGCCGCTGGGCCGCCGGGTGACGGCGGATAAGTGGACCGTCGCCAGCTTCTTGCAGCACCTCAGCCGCGACGAGGACCCGCAGCTGCACATCCACAACGCCATCCACTCCCGGGTCAAGGTCGAGACCGTGGACCCGGTGACGGGGAAGACGGGCGAGAAGTGGCTGTCGATCGACTCCAACGGGCTGCGGGCCCACGCGCTGGCCGCCGGCTTCCTGGCGGAGCGGGTCACCGCTGAGGCCATCGCGTCGGAGCTCGGCGTGCGCTACGAGTGGCGGCCGGACGGCAAGGCGATCGAGGTCATGGGCATCTCCGGCGAGATGCGCGACAAGTTCTCCGCCCGCCGCCAGACCATCACGAAGAAGCTCGGCGAGCTGGCGGCCGCGTACGAGGACGAGCACGGCCGGATGCCCAGCCCGCACGTACTGGCGAAGATGGCCCAGATCATCACGATCGACCCCAGGTTGCGGCCGGGGAAGAAGGACGCCGTCTCCCGCGAGGAACTGCTGGAACGCTGGGAACAGGCGTCCGTGGAACACACCCGGGAGACGCTGGCCGGAGTTCCAGCGTCCGTGGAACAGGCCGCCGCCGAGCACGGGCTGGAGGCCGAGGCGTTCGACCCGGAGGCCGTCATCAAGGCCGCCGTGGAACGCACCCAGGCCGAGCGTTCCACCTTCACCCGCAACCACATGATGGCCAACATCGCGCGGGAACTGCCGGCCTGTCTCGGCGGGCTCGATGTGGACCAGGTCGCCCAGCTGCTCGGCGACCTCACCGACATGGCGGTGGAGATCGGCGCCGCGGACGGCAGCCTGGTGGCGCTGGAGGCCGAGGCGAAGGTGGCCGTCCCGGTGCAGCTGCTGCGCGAGGACGGGGAGTGCGTCTACACCCGCCACCAGGGCACGATGTACGCCACCCGGGACCAGCTCGACGTTGAGCAGGCCCTGCGGGACATGACGAAGGACCGCAGCGCCCGCGCGCTCGACCCCGAGGTGGTCGAAGAGCTCATCCGGGACCGTGGCCTGAACGAGAAGCAGGCCGCCGCGGTGCGCGGGATCACCACCTCCGGCCGCCGGGCGGAAGTGCTGGTCGGCCCCGGTGGAACGGGCAAGTCGTACACGCTGGCCACCGTCACCGACGTGTGGGAGGCCACCGGCGGCCGGGTCTTGGGTCTGGCCGCCTCCCAGGCCGCCGCCAACGTGCTGGCAGACGAGGGCATCACCGAGACCGCCAACCTTGCCGAGCTGCTGACCTACAACAAGCTGCTGGCCCAGGGCGTCAGCAACGAGACCACCGAGCGGTACCGGATCAGGCCGGAACACCTGGTCATCGTGGACGAGGCGTCGATGGCCGACACCCCCACGCTGAACGCCGTGCGCAAGCTGGTGCGGGCCGCCGGCGCCAAGATGGTCACGGCCGGCGACTACGAGCAGATCTCCGCGGTCGGCGCCGGCGGCGCGTTCAAGGCGATGGCGGACGAGCTCGGCGAGCACGCCCACCAGCTGGAGGAAGTCCGCCGTTTCGCCGCCGAGTGGGAAGGCCCCGCCTCCCTGCGGCTGCGGACCGGCGACACCGAAGTGCTGACCGAGTACGCCGCCCGCGGCCGGTTCCGGCACGGCACGTTCGAGGAGATGGTGGAGGCCACCTACGAGACGTGGGTGGCCGACATCATGAACGGCCGCGAGTCCGTCATGGTGACCGGGACCAACAAGACCGCGGGCATGCTTGCCTCCCGGGCCCGCGAGGACCTGATCCGGCTCGGGTGGGTCTCCGGCGGCGAGACCGTGGAACTTCCCCGGCAGGAGACCGCTGCCAGCGTCGGCGACCGCGTTGTGCTGCGGCACATCGACCGTACGGTGCAGAGCCACAGCGGCAACCGGTTCGCGGTCAACCGCGACGTGGTCCAGGTCGTGGGCGTGGACGCCGAGCACGGCCGGATGACCGTCCGGTACGACGACGGCGAAGTGATGGAACTCCCGCCCACGTACGTCCGGGACTATGTGGAACTCGCCTACGCGGGCACGCTCAACTCGGTGCAGGGCCGCACCGTCTACGCCTGCCGGACCCTGGTCGAGCCGGGCATGACCCGCCAGGCCCTGTACGTCGGCATGTCCCGTGGAACGGCGGAGAACACCGGCTTCGTGCCCACGGACGGCGTTCCAGGCGCCCGTGTCGCGGTGGGCGAGGAGCCCGACCCCATGGCGATCCTTGCCGGGGTGCTGGGCAACGACGGCTCCCAGAAGGCCGCCAGCACGGTACTCGCCGAGGTGCTGGAGGCCGCCGAGCGGATCGACCAGGTCTCCCCGCTGCTGGAGGACATGGTCACCCGCGCCGACGACGTCCGCTTCCGCCGGGTGCTGTTGGACGCGGTCGGAGAGGACGTCTACCACCGGGCCGTCGAGGAGCTGGAGGGCAAGCCGTGGAACTCCGTGGTGCGGCTGGCCCGCACCGTGGAACAGCACGGCCACGACGCCGAGGAGATGCTGGCCCGGGTCGCCCGGGAGCGCGGGTTCCACGACGCTGACGTGGCGTCCAAGGCCCTGCACTACCGGCTCAAGGGCGCGCTGGCCACCGCCGAGCGGGTCCAGGCCCGCCAGGACCAGGCCGCCGTGGAACAGGCCGAGGCCACCGAGCGGGCCACCGAGCTGCAGCTGATGCAGGCCCAGGTCGAGGCCGAGCCGTGGTGGCTGGCCGGCACAGAGCAGGACACCGACACCGCCGGAGCCGCCGCCGGGCAGGCCGAGGCCGGCGAGGCGTTCGCCGACCAGGCGGCCGTGGACCAGGCGCCCGCGCTGCCCGGCGAGTGGTGGGCCGAGCTGCGACTGGCCACCGAGGAGGAGGCCGGCGCCGTCGAGGCCGGGTCCGTCGCCGAGCTCCGCGACCAGGCCGAGGCGGAGGCCCTGCAGCAGAGCATGCGCCTGCAGCAGGCCGTCTCCCTCGGGTACAGCCCGGAGCTGACCAGCGAGGAGCTGAACGCCGCCCAGATCGGCGTGCTCGGCGCCCAGTTCCACGACCCCCAGGCCCTGGTCCAGCAGGCCGACGAGATGCAGGAGCTCCAGGACGCCCAGGCCGTCCAGCTGCAGCGCGAGCAGGACTGGATGACCCAGGTCATGGCCACCCAGCTGGCCCCCTCCCTGCAGGCCGGACAGGCCGAGCAGCTGCGGCACGACATGGCCGTGGAACGCGCCGCCGAGGCCGCCGAGCGGGGGTCGTGGAACTGGCGTCTGCGGCACGTCGAGGGCGAGGTGGGCGACTACGCCCGCGGCCTGGTCTCCGAGATCGTGGAGCCGCGCGAGCGCGCGCTGGCCGAGGAGCTGGCCGGGCGCGAGGTGCTGCCCGAGTGGGCCGCCACGTCGCTGGGCCCGGTGCCGGCCGAGGACGACCCGGCGCGGGAGGAGTGGCTGCAGCGGGCCGCCGACGTGATGCAGTACCGCGAGGCCCACAGCTACGACAACGAGAAGCTGGCGATCGGCTCGGCCCCGGCCGAAGGCGCCGTCGAGGTCCGCGCGTCGTGGAACCGCGCGTGGCGTGCACTCGGCGAGCCGGCCGACCGGCGCGACCTGACCGGCGCGACCGACCGCGACCTGCGCGAGCTGGTGGACCGCTACCGGCGCGAGGAACTGTGGGCCCCGGCCCACGTCGCCGACCAGATGCAGGTCACGTACGAGAGCCAGCAGGACCTCATCCGCGAGGCCGCGCAGATGCGCATCCGCGCCGGCGAGGTCGAGGCGACCGACCCCGAGCAGGCCGCCGCGCTGCGGGACGAGGCCGAGACGTACACCCGGATCGCCGCCGAGGCTGCCGAGCGGGCCGAGAAGCTGGAGGTCATCCACCAGGCCCGCCAGGGCTGGTACGAGGAGACCACCGAGACCCGCGAGCGCGCCGAGCTGGCCAAGGGCGAGCTGGACAAGCGCGGCGTGCCGGTGGACGAGCCCGAGGTGGCCGAGGTCCAGTGGCCCGAGGAGGACCTGGAGTCCGCGTGGGCCGAGGACGAGTGGGACATGCCCGAGCCCGAGGCCGAGCTGGCCGAAGCGGAGCTGGCCGCGCCCGAGGCGGAGCTGGCGGAGGTGGAACAGGCCGAGGCCACCGTGGAACAGGCCCCCGCCGCCGACGTCGAGCAGCCGCAGCCGGCCGCCGTCGAGGTCGAGGCGGAGGCGGTCCGCGAGGAGCCGGCCGCCGCCCCGGCTGAGCCCGACGCCGCCCCGGTGGAACAGGCCGAGGCCGAGGTGGAACAGCCCGCCGTCGAGGTCACCCCCGCGTTCCACGCGCCCGAGGTCGAGGCCGACGAAGCGGCCGTCGAGGCCCCGGCCGAGCACCGGCAGACCGAGGCGCCCGCCGCCGCCGTGGCGGTGGACGAGGGCGAGTGGAACATGCCCGAGCCCGAGGAACTGCCCGAGCTGCCCGAGCCGTCCCTGGTGGACACCTTCGCCCAGGCCGAGGAGGCCCGCCGGGCGGAGGTGCAGCGGTCCGCGCTGGAGAACGAGATGCGGCGCCAGGACGAGCTGGCCGCCAGCACCCGCGCCGAGCGCGAGGAGTCCGGCCGGGTCGCCGAGCCGGTCAGCGGCCGCGAGCGCCAGGACCAGGCGCTGGCCGAGGCCCGCGCGGAGATAAGGGACATGGACGCCCGGCGCAACGCCATCGAGGTCCGCGACCTTGAAGGCCCGGCGCTGGACGACGCGGTGGGCGTCGCGCTGCAGGCCAAGGACATCTTGGCCGAGCGCGCGAGCGTCGGCGCCGCCGCCGAGACCGCGACCGCCGAGCCGCCGGCCCCGGCCGTCGAGAAGGTGGCGGCCGTCGAGGCCCCGGTGATCGAGCGGGCCGCCCTGCAGCAGGTGCAGTACTACGGTGGTGGGCTCCAGTGACCGGTTCGCGCCGGGTCACTGTTGCCGCCCCTCAACGGATGGGTACGGTCTGAGCATGGCTGCTGAGAGCTGGTACACCCCCGGGCCGCAGGTGCCCCCGCGCCCGTCGTGGGCCCCGCCGGTTCCACCGGCTCCCCCCACTGTTCCACCCGGGTGGAACGTGGGCCCAGTGTCGGCGGTCCCGCCGCTGCCGGAGGAGCCGCCGGCCCGAGCGCTCCCGGCCGCGGTGAAGCGTTCGTGGGAGGAGATCGAGCTGCTGCTGGAACAGGCCCAGGCGGAGATCGACTTCCGGTGGAACGGCGAGCGCTGGAAGGAACACCACCCGGACCGGCTGCTGACCATGTGGTGCTCGCGCCCGACAGAGGCCGCAGAGGGCATCAAACAGACCTGCCTGTGGATGCTCGGCCGCCGAGGCAGCGGGCCCCTGACCGATGGGCCGTGCACCTTCCCGCCGACCAAGCAGGAGATCGCCGACGAGCACTATCGGGCACGGGACGTTGTCGAGCAGCTGATCCCGGAGTGGCGGGAGATCGGCCCCGACTACGCGGCCGCCTTCATCCAGACGCTGAGGTGGCTGCGGGGGTCCGACGACGAACGGCCCATCGCGGAGCCTGGCTCCCGTTCTTCCTGACCAATGCCAAAGGGTGGGGCCCCGACCGGATCGGTCGGGGCCCCACCCTTGTGGTTGCCGCTGCTGCTACTCGGTGCCCTCCTCCGCCGGCGGGGCGGAGGGCCGGGCGTCGAGGTCGGCCTGGATGAAGAGGCCCACCGCTTCGTCGTCGTGGTCGCGCCAGTGCTCGGTGTCGTCCGCAGGCTGGTGGCGGCCCGCGGCGCCGTCCTTGTAGCACTTCGCCAGCGCGCCCTTGACCCGGGCGTGCGTGCCGGGCAGCCAGCGCTCCAGGAACTCGATCTCCCGGTAGACCGTGCTGGTCGAGTCGTTGAAGGTGAAGTCCCACACGAGGTAGAGCGCGGACAGTTCCTCCACCACCTCCGGGTGCAGGTACCAGCACGGGGTGGTCATGTCCCAGAACCGGCTCGGCCACCGGACCTTGAGGACTTCCCGGCGCCAGCGCAGGAGCTTGGCCCACGCTTCGCCGGCCTCCTCCTCCGTCATGGAGGTCCAGTCCCAGCACGGCGACGGCGCGTTCAGCTTCGCCTTGGCGTCCGCCTCGATCGACTTCGCCAGCCGGTAGATGTTCTGGGCGAGGTTCTGGCTCTCCAGCAGGGCCAGCCGGTCGTTGAGGCCCTGCCGTTCCAGGGTCTCCAGACGCTTCTTGATCTTCGTCTGTTCCATGATGACGACGAAGTGGCCGTCGCCCGGCCTGACGCCCGGGGGCATCTTCTCGGGGGAAGAAGGGGTGGAGGCCATCGGGTCAGACCGCCTTTCGGAACGGGTCGGCCGGACGCTGGCCGGGCTGCTGCTCGGGCACCGGCTGCTTGGGGACGACCGGCTTGTAGGCCGGCATCGGCGGGGTTGCCGGGGTGGTCGGCAGCTCGATGCCGAGCTTCGCCGCCTGCTTCTCCCGCTTCTCCAGGTCGCGCTCGGCCCGGCGGATCTCCTTGTTCACGGCCTTGACGTCGTCGCGCTTCCAGACCGGCACGATCTTGACCACGACCGGGGCCGCGTTGCGGTGGATGTAGAGGCCGCGGAACTTCGCCAGCCGCCGGATCTTGTCGGTCGGCATCACCGGGACCTGCACCGTGGAGACCGACTTGGTCGCCTCCCCCTTGGCGTTGGTCGAGGTGGTGGTGACGTCCTTGTCCCGCTCGCCGCACAGCTCGGACAGGTCGCGCAGGTCGCGGGTGACCGACAGGCCGCCGAACACCAGCTTGTTGGCCAGCTGCCAGATGGTCTCGCCACCGCGCTGGCCCCACCGGTCGTAGAGCTGGCTGGGGGACTGCACGCTGACCGTGATCGGGATGTTGGAGCCGCCCGCGTCGGCGCCCCAGGACTGCAGCGGCAGCGGGCAGGTGATGGCCGCTTCGTCCAGGATCAGGCTCAGCGGCGGGTCGATGCGGTCGTTCGGCGAGCTGGCCGCCAGTTCCTTGGCGGTCTCGTAGATCTCGCCGACCAGGGCGGCGAACAGCGGGGCCACCGAGCCCTTGGACCGGTGGCGGCCCATCAGGTACAGGGTGCCGCCGGCGCGCAGGAACAGCTCCGGGTCGAAGTCGGGGGCGCCGTCCTTCGGGGTGACGATCGCCGCGACGGACGGCAGGGCCAGGCACTCCAGGCTGGAGATCAGGGTCAGCAGGATGCTCTCCCGGGTCCGCTCGGGCGCCTTGATGACCTGCAGCAGGTCACTGGCCCACCCGGGCGGGCAGTCCTTGTAGGACTGCAGCAGCTTGAAGGGCTCCAGCGTGTCCTCATCCATGCTGGTGACCCACTCGCGGACGTCCATCAGGCTCCGGCCGCCGATGTCGGCCGCCATCAGCAGAGCCCGCAACACGCGGTAGGACTGGTTGTCCCAGAAGCTGCTGTCCTCCACCGCGCCGACCGCCTGCCCGGACAGCAGGTAGCCCGCGCGGCGGAAGGCCACCACCGGGTCCTTGCAGCCCTTGGGCACGTCCCAGACCAGGGTGTTGGCGACGCCGGCCACGTCCGGGTTGAAGACGAGGACCGGGCCGCGCTTGGCCCGCACGTGCACGGTGTGCCGGTACAGGTCGCCGCGGGTGCTGGTGACGACGGCGGAGCCGGGGGCGTCCACCACGAACCCGCCCAACAGCGCGGACTTACCAGTCCGCGGCGGGGCGAAGACCAGGGTCATGTCCTCGATCGAGTTGTAGATCTCGCGCTTGTGGATGATGTCCACGCCGATGAGCTGGCCGAGGTCGAGGGGGACCACGTTGCGGCGGCCGCGGGTGGCTACCAGCTCGGGCCGCAGCACGTCCGCGCGCTCCAGCAGCTGCTTGCCGGAGAAGTGCTCGCGGATCTCGCTCCGGTCGGCGAACCCCTCCTTGGTGTTGCGGTCGTACGGCTTGTCCAGCCGGAACTTGAGGTAGCCCAGGCCCGCGGCCGCGACCGCCAGGCCGCCGGCGCCGAGGTGGCCGCCGGGCACGTGCCCGGCGACGTCCCACAGCGCGCTCCCGATGTTGCCGAGGATGTGCCCGGCGTTGGGGGTGTTGACCGTCGTGGGGTTGGTGGTCGGCTGGCCGGTCGGCGCCGCACCGGCCGCCAGCGGCATGCCGGCGGCCGCGTAGGCGGCCCAGCGCCGAGGCGGGGTGGCGTTGCTCCCGTCCACTGTGGGACGGTCGTCACGACGGTCGGTAGCCTGGTCGTCGAACTGGTGCATCGAGGTTCCCTCTCGTTGTTCCAGGCCCCGGGTCGGCGGTTCCAGCGCCGCCCGGGGCTCTGTTGCTTCCGGGACTGGTGGAGCGCTGGTGATGGGGGCCATCACCGTACGCTCCAGGTCTGACAATGGGACAGCGGTTTCAGGAGCTTCCCGCTGTGCGGGAAGCGGGCGGTGTGTATCCCGCCTACTGCAACGGCCGTCAGATCGTTCCGTTGCGCTGCCAGGCGCCGATGTACTTGCGCACCGACTCCTCCGAGCTCATCACCGAGCGGAGCTGGGGGAACAGCTCGGCCGCGAGCTGCTTCTGGTTCATCGACTTCTGCTCGGGCGTCAGCGACTGCAGCAGCTGCAGCAGCAGCTGCTTGCCCGAGAGCTTCGGAGCGGGGATCTCCTCCTCCTGGTCGGCCGGCGGTTCCCCCGGCTGCTGGTCGTCGCCGAGCTCGGCCGGGACGATCGGCGCGGCCGGCTGCTCGACCACCGGCACGGTCGGCTCGGCGTCGAGCAGGTCCGCCACGGGCTCGGCGGGCAGCTGCTCGACCACCGGCTGCAGCACCGTCTCCTGGTGGGGGAGCCGGGCGTGGACCCCGGCCGGGCGGGGCGACTCGGCAGCGCTGGGCCGCTCGGCCACGGCCTGGTCGAAGAGCACCGGGGCCGGGGCGGCCGGAGCCTGCCAGGGCACGGAGCCCTGGTCGCTCGGCGCCTGCCACGGCACCTCCGCCGGGGCCGCGGGCTCGGGGTGGAACCACGAGGACTCCACCGGCTCGGTCACCGGCCGCTCCAGCTTCCGCAGCGGCACCATCCCGCTGTACAGGCTGGCAGCCGGCTGTTCCACGGTGAGCTCGGGCTGTTCCAGCTCGGCCTCCACCAGCTCCACCGGCTGCTCGGGGATCTCCGCCGGGACCGGCTCGGCGACCGCCTCCGGCCCTGCGGCGGGCAGCTGCTGAGCGGTGGAACCGGTCTCCGCCCGGTCGAGCAGCTGGCTCAGTCGCTCCAGTAGCTCCGGGGTGATGGCTGGGGGCAGCTCGGCGACGGGGGCCGGGACGGTGGGCTGGTCGGCCCGTTCCACGGTGATCTTGGGCGCGTACTCCCGGGTCAGGTCCGTCTCCGGCGGCTCCAGGTAGGGCAGGGCACGGCCGTAGCGGGCCAGCTTGAGCGGCAGGACCTCCTCCACCGGAGCCGCGCGGCGCCAGCCGCGTCCGTACCGGTGGCGAAGGACCGCCCGGTACACCAGCCGGCGCTGTTCCATGTCCACGATCTCGGCGTACGAGGTGATCTCAAAGATCTTCATCTTCCGCCACAGCTTGAAGGTGGGGAGCGGGGAGAGAATCCAGCGGAAGAACCGGACGCCCTCCATCTCCGGGCGGCCCGCTTCGATCGCCGCGATGCGGGCGACGGCGTACCGGCCCGCTTCGACCACCCCGACGAACAGCACCGGCAGCAGCGCGTGCAGGGCCATCGGCAGGGGCTTGGGGTAGGCACTGGCCGCGTTGAAGACGATGGTGCCGGCCGTCAGCATCCAGGCGATATACCGCAGGAGCGGGAAGCGGATGCGAAGCCACGTCAGCACCAGGTCCAGGGCGAGGAGCACCGCAATGCCCGCGTCGATGCCGACCGGGAAGACGTAGGAGAAGGTCCCCATCTGCCCCTGGTGCTCGGCCAGCTTCTGCAGGGCCTTGTACGAGCCGACGAAGCCGATCGCCGCGATGACCGCGCCGCCCGCCGCCGACGCCTTCACCAGGCGCCTCATGGTCGGGGTGAGTGTGGCCAGTTGTCGCCGTACATCGGGCTGACCGGCGCCTTTATCCTGGTTGTGCATCCCGGGTTCCTCCTGGAACTCGCTCAGGGCCTCAGCGGTGGTTACGACACCGCTGGGGCTGTTCTCGTTCACGCGCCACGCCTCCGCAGATACTCGTCCAGCGCGAAGTCCAGGAGGTCCTGCAGGTCAACATCGTTGGCCGCGGCGAACATCCGGGCCCGCTTGCGGGTGCTCTCCTTGACCCGGCCTCCGAAGTTCACCCGGGTCTCCGGCTTCTCGCGGGTGGGGGGCATGGGCAGGTTCTCCTCTCCGGTGGGCGGAGTCTCCGAGGGGATCTCCGCCGGGTGGTCGGCCTCTCCGCCGCCACCCCGGCCGGCGGCCGGGTGACCGCTCGGTGCCTTCCCGAAGCTGGGAGTGCCGGCGGGCTGGGGGTTCGGTCGCGTCACGTGCGTTCTGCCTTCTTCTTCATCAGGTCGGTGATCAGTTGGGCGAGGGCCAGGTTCCATGTGCGGCCGCCGCGCAGGCTTTGCACAGGGACGCTCGCGCTGGCGGCGGTGGCGACGGCCGAGCACCGGGGCAGACGACCGGCCACGAGCTCGGGGTAGTTGTTCCTGAGCTCCTTCCACCGCCCCCGGTGTTCCAGGAGCCGGCCGTCGTAGTCGTTGACCACGATCCCGGCGAGGTCCAGTCCCGGGTTGCCCTCCTCCTGGACGACCTTGATGGTGTCCAGGAGCTTGGCGACGCCGTCCGCGCCGAACCGTTCCGCGTCGGCGACGACGACGGCGTGGTGTGCCGCGTTGAGCGCGTTCACCAGCAGGGGCCCCAGGTTGGGGTCCGTGTCGATGAGGATCACGTCGTACTCGCCGTCGAGCTCGGCGGCCCGGATGGCACGCCGCAGGCGGAAGTCCAGCGCGGCCCCCCTGTCGGCTTCCCGGGAGGCCAGCTCCAGCTCGGAGGGGACCAGGTCCACCCCCGGCCAGGACGTCGGCACGATCGCATCCCGCACGCTCGCACCGTCCTTGAGGACGTGGTACAGCACGTCGTTGATCGTGCGCTGCACCGGCACGGCCGGCACCAGCCACACCGTGATGTTGCCCTGCGGGGTCAGGTCGATGACGAGAACCCGCAGCCCTCGCCCGGCCAAGTCGCCCGCGAACCCGGCGGTCAGTGACGTCTTGCCGACCCCGCCCTTCTGGTTGCAGAAGACGAAGATCCGGGTTGCCACACCCGGCGACAGAAGCAGCGACATGTCAGGTTCACCTCCTATCGGTTAGTCGGTTCCGGGTCAGCGTAGAAGAGCAACTGACTGTCGATCGGACCGACAAGCGGACGGCCTAGCTTGCAGATCAAGCGTACACCAGATCAGTCAACAAGTCAGCAAGTTGTGTTGTTGACAGACTGACTGACGGGGCGTTCAATGGAGATACAAGCGAGGGAGCCGGGCTTGGCGGCCCGACTCCCTCAGTTCCGGCAGGCGTTCGAGCGCCCCCGGGACGTGGACCGATCCCCCTTGGAGGGAACAGTCATGGCCCATTCTGTCAGGCCCCCCCGACGCCACCTGATGGTGGTCAACCGCAAGCCGGGCGCGGTCGGCCAGCGCGTGATCGCGCTGGGCCGCATCCGCCCCGCCCACTGCAGCAACTGCGCGGACTTCCGCACCGTGGCCGTGCGCCGGCGGGACGGCGAGCTGTCCGTGACGCACTGCCCCGTGTGCTCCCTCGCGGCCGTGGACATCGTGGCGGTGACCCGATGAGCGCCACCGAGGCCCCGACCCTGCTGGAGCAGTGCCAGCAGGACTACCGCAGCCACCAGGCCAGCGCCGACGACCGCCGCGGGGCGTGCGCCGAGCAGCGGGCCACCGGCCTGGCGCACGGCAACGAGTCCGCCGGCGCGTGGGGCAGCCCCGCCCCCGGCGTCCCCCAGCGGTACTGACCGCCCGTCCGTCACCAGCCCGCCGGGCGGCACGGACCGCCCGGCGGGCAGCCCCAGGAGGCTGCAGTGCCGCACTTCGACACGAACCTGATCCCCTTGAACGAGCTCGGCCTGTCCGGCGAGGGCTTCCGCCGCTGGGCCGCCGCCGCTCTGTTCAGCTCCGACATGACGACCGCCGAGATCGCCGACGAGCCCCGCGCGCTGATCCGCCCGCTGGTGCGGGCGATCGTGCACACGATCGGCGAGGAGGCCCGACAGGGCCGGGTGGCCAGCGAGTTCGGCGAGTACCCGACCGAGGCCGCCGCCCGGATGGCCGCGTGCTCGGCCGCCGTCGCGGACGCCCCGAGCTGGCCGCTGCTGACGGACTGGAAGGTGGCGCGCTGATGTACCGCTTCCGCGTCGTCCAGACGGCCCTCCAGCCCCGCCAGCAGGTCATCGCCATGACCGCGATGCTCGCCGCCGTGCTCGGCGTCGTCGCCGCGCTCACCCACTCCGCCACCGCCGCCGGCACCGGGCTGGCCGCCGCCGCCGGGTACGCGCTGGTGCTCGCCCCGGCCGTGCTGTTCCTGCAGGCCCGCCCGCTCGCCGTGCTGGTCGGCACGGCGCTGATCTCCGCCGAGCTGGCCCGGGTGCCCGTGCACCTGTACCGGCGCCGGCGCTCCGGCGGGGAGGTGTGGGCATGACCCCCATCGCGCTGGAGGAACTGCTGACCCCGTACGAGGAGGGCCGCTTCCGCCACCTCCGCACCGGGGAGCTGATGATCCAGGACCGGCTCGGCGCGCTGCAGGCCCGCCGCGAGGTCCGCCGGCGGCTGGCCGAGGGGGACGTGACCCTGCTCGCCAGCCCCGGCCAGCTGTGGACCCTCCGCCCGGAGTTCGACTCGCTCGGCGACTGGCCGCGCGGCCGGACGCTGGAACTGGTCGAGCGCCGCACGAGCCCGCCCGCCGCGCTGGTCGCGGACGAGGCCGGGCAGGAGCGGGAGATCCGGCTGACCGTGCTCGCCGAGATGTACGAGCTCACCGCGTGGCGGTGGACGGAGTGAAGCGCAAGGTCGTGCCGTTCACCGGCGAGCAGCTGGCGCTGTTCCCCGCGGACGGCGCCGAGGGGCGGCCGGCGGAGAAGCCGGCCGCCGCCCGGCGGGCCCCGCGCTGCCTGCCCCCGCAGGCCCTCCGCCAGCGGCTGGCCGCCGTCGAGGACGGCCCCGGCGAGACGGCCACCGAGTCGTGAGCCGGTACGAGGAGAGCCCGCGCCTGGTGATCGAGCGCTCCGGCCACCACGTCGTGCTCGACCACCAGGGGCTGGCGATCGACGGACAGCGGATCTGCCAGACCCCCCTCACCCCCGCCCAGACCATCCCGCCCGGCCAGGCCGCCACCAGCCGGGCGTTCCAGGTCACCGACGACGGCCAGGTGATCTACCGGGGCCGGATGGTCGCCGAGATCGGGCCCAGCCCGGCCGGCACCGCCAACCCCGGGGAGCTGACCGTCCACGGCCCCAACGGGCCCGAGTGGTACCCGGGCCAGCCCGGGGCCGGGCCCTCCGGCCCGGAGCTGGAGGCCGCGGTGAAGCACGCCGCCGAACTCTCCGCCCGCCGCACCGACCGGAGCGCGGAGGAGGCCGAGGAAGTCTCCTCCGCCCCCCAGCCCACCCCCCGACAGCACGACGACCGAGACCAGCAGATGGAGCTCACGAGATGACCCCGCACCACTGGCAGCCGACGACTGTTACCCCGCTGGTCCCCGCCCAGCCGCCGCAGATCATGAGCGCGGGCACCTACCTGGTCACCCGCTACGGCGGCCGCGTGGCGCCCTTCCTCAGCACCACGACCGCGCTGGTGCTGGCCCGGATCTGGCACGACCAGGGGGCCGCGGGCAGCTGGGGGGACGTCGCTCTGATGCTCGCGTTGTCCGCCGGGAGCACCTTCCACGGGGTTGTCTCGGCGTCGAAGGAGCACGGCCACGAGGTCATCACGGCCGTGGCGTTCGCCGCCTCCGGTTCGTTCGCGTTGATCGGGGTTGCCGCCTACACCAGCAGCTGGGCGCTGGCCGCGATCCTGTGGCTGGTCGCCACCGTGCTGGTCTACTCCGTCACCGCGCGGCACTGGCGCACCGCCCGCGAGCGGGCCGAGGCCCGGTGGCACGAGCTGCAGTTGACCCAGGTCAACCGGCTGGCCGATGTCGAGACCGCGCGGCTCCAGGCCACCGTCCAGGCCCAGGCGCTCACCTACGGGCTGATGCTCGCGCAGGCGATCGACCACCGGCAGACGCTCGACCCGGCGACGTTCCAGGCTGCGATGCTGGCCGGCACTGGGCTGCCCCAGCTGACCCCGGCGAGCACCACCACGACCAAGGAGATCAACAGCTGATGACCGATCAGACCACGCGCGAGGAAGCGGCCCAGGCCGATCTGGCCACGCTGGTGGAGTACGCCGGACACTTCGCCGACAGCTGGTCCACCGCGCGCCGCCAGGCGTGGGTGGCCGCCGTCGCCGACCGGGTCCGCCACGAGGACGGGACGCACAGCTTCGGGCCGTCCACCCCCGTGCCCGCGTGGGCCCGCCTGGAGTTCGACGGTCGGCTGCGGACGGGGGAGTGCCCGATCCTCTCGCTCGGCACGGTGCCGGTCCACGTGGACTGGCCGCGGATCGTGCGCGAGCACCAGGTGGAGATGGCGAACGGCTTCTACGAGACCGCCCCGTACGGGCCGGACATCCTCTCCGCGTTCGAGCTGCTGACTGGGCTCGGGTACGAGCCGTGGCTGGACACCGAGCTGCACCTGGTGGACGTCGCCGAGGACGGGACGCTGCAGATCCGGCTGGAGGCCGGCGCCCTGTACGCCGAGGACCCGGTGCTGGACCGTACGGTGCGCGAGGTGTGGGACCGGCTCGGCAGCACCGAGCGGGTCTGCGTCAGCCCCGATTTCGGCGGCCGCAATGTCGTGGAGTGGGCGTGGTACTGACCGCGTCCGGGCTAGGTTCGGGGGTTCGGCCGCCCGGCCGGACCCGGTGTGAGGGGAAGGGGACGAGGGTGGACGAGGACGACCAGGTGACCGGCGGGCAGGACCACGGCGAGGGGTGCGACGACCCGCAGTGCGAGGTCTGCGGCCCGGAGCCGACCTACGAGGAGTGGGTGGCCCAGCAGATCGGCCCGCGCAAGGTCGGCGGCCGGTACCGCACTCGGCACGGCTACGAGTACGACGTGATCGCCATCGACCCGGGCCCGCGCCCGCGCACCCAGTGGCCGGTCTGGCAGATCACGGTGATCGGCACCGAGGACGGCATCAAGCGCTCCCACTGCACCGCGTGGGACCTGCACGACCAGGTCGTGCAGGAGCCCGGCGAGGTAGTGCTGGAGTGGCCCGCCGCGGGCGCGCGGGCCGCCGGGCTGGCGGCCGCCGAGGCGTTGGAGCCCGGCGGCCGGCACCGCTGACCACCACCACACCGAACCGGAGGGGACCATGACGAACACCCAGGGCAGCCCGCTGCAGCTGCCCGACATCTACGAGACCCGGCAGGGCCACGCACTGCGCGACGCCTACGAGCGCGGCGACATGGACGAGGCCCGGCGCATCGAGGCGCACGTGCTGGCCGAGGCCGCCACGACCCCGGAGGAGCGGGAAGTCTTCGCCGAGACCCTGCGCGGCGCGATGCTGTTCAAGGAGCTCACCCAGGCCAAGGACGCCGGGGACGAGGCCCGCGCCGAGGAGATCAGCCAGCGGATGGTCAAGCTGTGCTCCCGGCGCACGATCGTGCAGACCATCTCCGCCGGCTACCTCCAGGCCGGACTGCGCGAGGGACTGCCGAAGGCGACCCACGACGAGCTGATGGCCATGCTCGCCGAGCTGGAGGTGGGCGGCGAGATCCGCCGTCTCGCCGAGAGCATCCCCGTACACTGACACCCGAGCAGCACGACGAGGGCCCCGCCGCCGGCGGGGCCCTCTCGCGTTCACCGGCTACATGCCGAAGTGGCTCTCCGCCGTGCTGGCCAGCTGGGAGGCCAGTTCCTCCGTGTCGATCTCGTCCAGGTCCTCCAGGTCCCGCAGATACTCCTCCAACTGCGAGCGGAGCACCGCCTGCAGGGAGAAGTCGTCGTCGTCGTCTTCACCGTCGAAGTCGTCAAAGGCCATGGCGGGCAGTCTCCCAGTTCCCCCAGGTGCGCGGGCGGTTCCGGCCGCCGGGGGCGTCCCCCGATCGGGTGGTCTCTGACGCAGGTCAAGGCCCGCAGCCGCGCCAACCGCCCGTGCCAAGAGGTGGCACCGCCGTAGACAAGCAACTACCCGGCGGGGCAGGCGTGGGGGTGACCCGCCGTGACGCAGAGGGGGAGGCGTGGCTGATCGAGGAGCGGGGGCCGCCGTCCGGCGCGGGGCGCCGGTCGGCTCGGTGCTCTCCGGCACCGGTTGCCGAGCGCGCCGGCACCAGGGGGTGACCGGGCGAGGGCTGATGTCAACAAGTCGGCATTGTCGGTCAGTTCCGGCAGCAGGAACGGCGAAGGGGCCCCGGGTGGACCGGGGCCCCTTCTCGCTGACCGGGGTCAGCCGCCGTGCGGGGGCAGCACCCGGGCGGCGTGGTCGGCCAGCTGCTGCACGCGGGCCGGGTCGAAGCCGGGCACCGGGGCGAGGTTGCGGACGATGTGCCGCACCCGCTTGGCCGGCACCACCGTGACGTTCTCCAGCATCACCACCCCGCCGGGCACGCTCGCACCGTGCACGGCGACCAGGGCCCGCACCGGCACCCCGAGCGCCCGGGACGTCTGCTCCGCCTCCCAGGCCGCCGTCCGCAGCGTCTTGCTCTGGTCGTACTTGCCGTAGAAGAGCCGGCCGCCGTCGATCCGCAGCGTGGACTTGGAGCTCTGCCAGTTCTTCGTGTCCACCATCAGCACCCCGGCCGGGCCGATCAGCAGGTGATCGACGTTCGCGCGGCTCCCCGGCACCGCCCGGTCGTGGAGCGCCGTCCAGCCGTCGCGCTGCAGTGGGATCAGCAGCTGGGCCGTGCGCCGCTCGCCCGCCGCCCCGATGGTCCAGGAGTTGCCCACCGGCCGGTACACCCGGCGGGCGACCGCGCCGACGACGACGAGCACCAGGACCAGGCCGAGCCACCACGGCAGGCCGAGGAGCACGGCCAGGACCAGGCCGCCGACCGCGGCCGCCGGTAAAGCCCAGCGGGCCCGCGCGTGCTGGCGGGCCCGCTCGGCGTCGAGCTGCTGCTGGCCCATCCGGGCCGCAGACGCCCCCGCCCCGTGCCGCTGGTCAGGAATCCCTGCCATCCGTTCCCCTCCCCAAAGTTGGTGCCCAAAGTTGGTGCCCGGCGGGACGCTGCCCGCCGGGCGGTCGCCCTACTCCCAGCCGTCCGGGCCGTAGGTCAGCTGGCGGTCGTAGGCGGCGCACTCGCACGGGCAGTGATGGGAGCGCATGCAGTCGCAGTAGTCCAGGCAGATGTGCGTCCCGCAGCTCTCGCAGTCGAAGCGCCCGCAGTCTTCACAGCGGTAGCGGTAGTCACCCATCGCTCGCCGCCGGGCCGTTCCGGTTGCCGTCCTCAGCCAGCAGCATCAGCCAGACGACCCGGCCGATCTCGTGCAGCCCGCTGTGGAGTTCCAGGCGGTCCCGGCCGGAGAGCCGGAGCGTGCGCGTCTCCTGCCCCTCCTCCTCCAGCTCGACCGTCTGGTAGGCGTCTTCCTCGGTCAGCCGGACCGTGATCCGCCGACCCTTGGCGAGCACCAGCTCAGCCGTGAGCGAGGCGACGACCGTCAGCCCCTCCTCCAGGCAGCTGTCGATCATCCCCCTGTGCCGGGCCTCCCTCTCCTCCTCCGGCACGGTCTCCACCAGGTGCTCGCGCAGGTGACCGGCCGCCCGGTGCAGGTGGGACAGCGTCCGCTCTCCCTCCGCGAGGTGGTCCAGGCTGGTGGTGGCCACCATCAGGCCGTGGAGCCCCCCGAGCCCGATGGCGACGTGTACACCCGCCTCCGCCAACGGCTCCCGGGGCTGCATCCGCGCGGCCGGCGACATCACTTCGTGGGCGTGCCGCTCAAGGTCGCGCACCGCCTTCCGGTCCAGCGGCGCGGGCGGGGAGAGCTTCCCCGCCACGGCGGTGGTCGTGTAGGTCGTCATGTCTGTGTCCCCTCGATCGGTGGCAGCCGGAGCCACCACATGAGTTCTTCCTGGCCCCGGCACTCAGACCGGACCCATCACCCCGGAGACCGCCGCCACCACGAAGTCCAGCGCGGTGTTGGCCGCCTCCCGCCGCTCGGTGGCGCTCATCCCCTCGCACGCGGTGAACATCGAGTCGTTGCCACCGTCCAGGCCGAGCCGGGCGAGGCGCCGGAACTCCAGCGCGGCCGGCCCCGGGATGCCGTCGTCCGTCATGGTCCGGGGCAGGCCGCCCATCGCGCCGTGCACCGAGATACACGCCAGCTCGACCAGCCGTGCGGTGGTCACCGGGTCCTCCACCAGCAGCGTCGTGAGGACGTCCTGGCACGACAGGCAGCGGTCCATGGCCGCCCCCAGCAGCTGGCCGAGCAGCTTGTGGTCCACCGGACGGCCGCCCGGGTCGCGGTAGTCGTCCGGGATCTCGAACCACTCGTGCCCGTGCTCCTGCGGTTCCGGCCGCTCCCGCCGCGGCTTGCCCGGCTTCTGGCGTCCCATCACGCCACCTCTTCCTGCTGGTTGGGGTCGTTCGGCTGTACATCGAGGACAACGCGAAGACCGCCGGAGCGGTGCGTAAGCCGGGTCGGCTCGGACACCCGCAGCGTCGGCGCGTTCTGCAGCACCGGCAGCAGGAGCTCCAGGACCCGCTCGCCGAGCTGGCGATCGTCGGTCATCAGGCGAAGCTGCGGCATCAGCGGGCCACCTCCTCCGCGCCGGTCAGCGCGTCGCCGGAGGTCTGGGCGGGCAGCACGGCGGCCGGGCGGCCGGCCACGTCCGCGAGCCGGTCCAGGACCGCGAGGCAGTCTGCCGCTCCCCGGTGCGGGCCGTTGAGCTTCTGCCAGCGGTAGCCGCCACGGTGCGAAGGCTCCCCGCACCAGGTGCTGAACGGGATCATCACGTCCTCCCAGGTCATGGTGGACAGCCAGGCGTCCGCGCTGGCCCGGGGGTCCGCGTGCCCCTGCCGCTGGTAGTAGCCGGCCAGTTCGTTCCGCAGCACCAGCCGGTCGAAGTCCACGAGGTTCCAGCCCACCACCCGGCGCCCGTAGAGCTCGACCCTGCCGCCCCCGCGGACTTCCCGCCGGGTGAGGGCGTGGGTCAAGTCGCCCATCAGCGCGTCGAAGTCGGTGCGGCCGGTCAGCATCTCGTCCGTGATCCCGTTGTGGCGGGTCGCCTCCGCCGGCATGGGGATGCCCGGGTTCACCAGGCGGTCGAGGAGCACCCGCCGGTCCGTGGTGACCACCCCGATCTCCACGATCCGCGCGGTATCCCCGAGCCCGGTGGTCTCCAGGTCGAGCACCGCCACCTCCGGGTCGTCCAGCAGGGCCGCCGCCCAGGCTGCGAGCCCGGCCACCTCTCGATCCCGTTCCATCCGTTCCTCCACTCCTCCGAGCCGGGCCCGCCGGTCCGGCCTTTCGGTCGGATTTTCGATTTCAGTCACGGCGAGTTCTCTTTTCTGGGGCGATTAGAGCGTATCAAGAAATAGCGCAACATGGGCCGGGATGCAAGTATTTGAGGGGAATCGAAACGATGCGCGGAAATGGGTTTTGCGAGCCGGAACAACAACCGAGGTCGGTTGTTTATGGCCGAGATCGGCGGGCCGCGGAGGGCAATCAACCGAGGTCGGTTGGTCACTCGGCTGTCTCCTCCGGCTCGGGCCGGCCGTAGCGGTCGAGGGCCTGGCGGACGATCCGGCCGGGGGAGTGGATGAGGTCGGCCAGGCGCTCCCGCTCGGCCCGCCCGAGGCTCGGGCTGTAGAGGGCGAGGGGTCGCGCGCTGACCCGCCAGGATGCGGTCCGCAGCTCGGTGACCAGCTCGGATGGGAGGAGGTAGTTCCGTTCCACCAGCCGAACATCGGGGGCCGGCCCCGGCCAGCGGCCGCTCAGCTTCATCTCCCCTTCCTCCTCCGGCGTCAGCGGCTCCCAGGGGCCGGCCAGGTCCGGCTCGGCCAGGCGCTGGCGCACGGCCCCGGCCACGACGACGTCGAGCGGGGGCCAGGTGTCGGGCCGGATCAGCGCGAGTTGCACCCGGGCCTCCCGATGGGTCAGCCCTTCCCTTTTCAGTTCTTTCAGGTATTCATCTTGCTCCAATTTCTGGCGCCTTTTTCGCAGATTGAATCGGCTTGCCTGCTGCGGAGTGATGCTCACCGTGATCTGTACCGAGGTCATGTTTTCCAACCTACCGAGGTCGATTGTTGGGCCCGGCTTGCGCCGCCGTACGTCCGCTCAGCTGGCGGAGTCTGAGGCCGGAATTGATAGTTGGCCCCTGGAATTGATAGTTGGCCCCTGCGGGGTTCTGGCCACACCGGGTAGTTGAGCCGGGCCACGATGGTTGGAACCTGGCCACGCATGTTGGAACCGGGCGACCCTTCTCGGGGACCCTTGAGTGACCCTGTCGACCCTGAGGGATGTGGGCGCCGGCGGCCTGGAACCAGTGAGGAAGCCGGGGGTGTCAGCGCCGGGGGCTACGGTCTCGATCCATGGGTTTCTCCGGATCTTTCGTTGTGGCACGGGCCGAGCAGCCGGTGACCGAGCTGGCAGCAGTACAGGCGCTTGCCGCCACGTCGTGGTGGTCGGCCAGGGATGGCGCCTGGCAGATCCTGCAACTGTCTCCAGGCGTTGCTCCGCATGACTCGATCGCGACTGAGACGGGAGCCCCGGCCCTCGTCATGTATGTCCACGACAGCGACGTCGTCAGCGTGGAAGCAGCCAGCCCCGGCGGTCTGACCTGGCACTGCGCACTGTCTCCGGAGATGGCGCGAGACTACGACGTCCCCGAGGAGTGGATCGGTGATCCCGACGAGGTCACCCGTCAGGCCGTGGCCTGGGCGGAGGCAGCCGGCCTTCAACCCGACCCAGTGGCGGTGAGAACCACCCTTGAGGCGGAATGTGACCCACTCGCCGAGGGTTTGGTACTCGACCTGGTCCATGCCCTGGGGTTCAGGTTCGGCGACGGCGAGAGCCTGATCACGTGTCAGTGATACCCCTCCAGGGGCCGGTAAGCCGCAGGGTCCTCAGCACTGGTACCGGCGAAGCTATACAAGGGCCTTGCTGGTTCCAAGAATCGTGACCACTTGGTGCCAACAAGCGTGTCCCATCGACGAGAAACCGTCAGGTCGCTCGGCCCCACTGGTTCCAACTCTCGTGTCCCGGCTCAGTAGTTGCGACTTTTCGAGCTAGGTGACATCCGATCTCAGTGGTTGACACCGTCGCAGTCAGCGCCGAAGCCGTACCGGATTTCTGCTATGCCCGTTCCTGTGACCCGCGCGCCGTTAGTGTCGAACCCGTGATCGTATGGCTCAACGGCACCCACGGTGCAGGCAAGACGACGACCAGTGCACTCGTGCAGCAGCTGATCCCCGACTCCCGGGTGTTCGACGCCGAGAAGGTTGGCGAGACACTCATGGACATCACACCGGGGCTGCCCGGGACGGACAACTTCCAGCATTGGCCGCCGTGGCGGCCACTCGTAGTCGAGACCGCCCGCCACGTGCTCGACTACACCGGCGGGACTCTGGTGATGCCGATGACTGTCCTGGTCGAGCAGTACTGGCGCGAGATCAGCACGGGCCTCGCCCAACACGCCATTCCGGTGCGGCACTTCGTTCTCCATGCCGACCAGGAGACCCTCCGCGGGCGCATCGCAGGGGACACTGTTGTTGGTCCCAACTCCTGGTTCCGTCTCAAATACCTTGAGCCCTACGCCGAGGCGGCCCGCACCTGGTTGCACGCCGAGGCCGAGGTCGTCGACACCACGCACCTCACGCCCGCCCAGGCCGCCCTGCAGATCGCAGAGGCCGTCAGGAGTTGAGGTCCGCCGCCACGCGAAACAGGCGGGCCAGCTCAGCCCAGCACCGCACTGTCATCCCCGCGCTGGCCGCCATCCTCCTGATCTCGGCGGTCAGGTTGCCCGCCACGCTCCGGCCTCCGCTTCGTGATCTTCACTTGACCGGGTGAACATCACCCCGCCTGGCTACCCGCGGGCGCCGGGGGTGCTGGGGTTGGCGCATGAGTTTCCGGACCGGACCCGCCATCCGCTCGGACGCATGCGATCTCACCGCGCTGATCAGCACGTTCACCGGCGATGGCGATCACCGCCGGCGCCTGGTGCTCGATGCGTCCTGGCCGAGACGCTGGTCGACGACCTGGCTGTTCGACGGCGGCCAGGTGGTCTGGCCGGTCAGGGATCTGGAGTCGGTGCCGGTGCTCGACTCGCAGCCGGTTCGCCGGTTCACCTGGCGGGCCCGGCAGCGGCACCGGCCGGGCCTGGAGCCCATGATCTCCACCGGCCGCCAGCACGGGTTCGAGTCGCTGGAGGAGCGGGACCTGCTGCGGGCGCTGGACTTCCTGCGGGCCCGGGAGGTGCTGCCGCAGCCGTTCCGCCTGGACTTCGAGCACACCGGCGGCCGCGCGGCTCACATCCCGGACTTCCTCGCGCTGATGCCCGACGGCAACTGGCTCTTCGACGTCCGCCCGGCCGCTCTGGTCCGCGACGAGGACGCGCGGAAGTTCGCCGCGACACGAGAAGTCGCGACGGCGGCCGGCTGGCACTACACCGTGGTCACCGGCTGGCGCCCGCACGTGGTGGGGGTGCTGGACGCGTTGTCGGCCCGGCGCCGCCCGCGCAAGGACCTGCTCGGCCTGCACGGCGAGTTGCTGGACGCCGTCGCCGAGGGGCCGTTGCGGTTCGGGGAATTGGTGGAGTCGACGGACTGGCCAGAGCTGGCGCGGGCCGAGGCGGTCCATTTGCTCTGGCACCGCCGGCTCGGTGTCGATCTGGGCGAGCCGCTCGGCGACCGGTCCCCGGTCTGGCTCGCCGGACAGCAGCCGATGATTCCGTCGCAGGGGCGGCGGCAGTGAGCCGCGGCGTCCTGGTCCTGGCGCCCGGCGTCCGGCTGGAGCTCGGTGGCGTCTGTTTCACGGTCGAGGAGCTGGAACCGCATCTGGGCCGGGTGGTCCTGGCCGATGCCGGCGGAGAGCTGAGCCGGCGGTCGTTGCGCTGGCTGGCGAACCACCCCGGTGTCCGTCCGCTGCCCACTCCCGGCCGTCTGGCCCGGACCGGCGGCGACCGACGGGGAACGGTTCTGTCCGACCTGACACCCGAGCAGATGCGGCGGGCCCGGATCCGGGCCGAGCACGTGCTGGAGACCGAGACCGGCTTTCGGGCCGGGCACCCGGCGCGGGCCCTGCAGGGCGAGCCGAGGCCGGGCTTCGATCCGGCGATGACCACGCTTGGCGAGCGCCGCCGAGCCAAGGCCGCCGAACTGCGGGCGATGCCGCCCGTTGAGGCGGAGGCACTGGGGCTGCGGTTCATGAGTGAGCGGACGCTCAAGCGCCTAGCCCGCAGCAAGGGCGAGGACCTGGTGCTGGCCTGCGCGGACGGCCGCTGGCTCCGCGCGGGCGGGGGCCGCCCCAGCATCACCCCGGAGATCCGGGAAGGGATCTACGCGGTGAGGGAGGAATGCCTTCGGCGCTCGCGGATGACCATGGCCGCCCGGCACCGGCTGCTGCACCAGTACATCCGGGAGGTGTTCCCGGACTTCCCGGCCGAGGACGTTCCGTGCTGCAAGACGCTGGCGGCGGTCTGGCAGGAGTGGTTCGGCCCCGACGGTTCGCGGCAGCGCTACGTCCGCACCGCGGAGATCGCGCAGGCCGGGCGGAGGGTGGTGGTCCACCGGCCGGGGCAGGTGGTCGCTCTGGACTCGACGCCGTTGCCGGTGAAGGTCCGCGAGCAGGTGTTCGGCGAGCCGGTGTCGGCGGTGATGTCGCTGGCGCTGGACCTCTACACGCACTCGATCGTGGCGTTCCGGCTCACGCTGGTGTCGGACACGTCGGTGGACATCGCGATGCTGCTGCGGGACGTGGTGATGCCGCTGCCGATGCGCGAGGGCTGGGGCGAGGACATGGAGTGGCCCTACCCCGGCGCTCCGGCCACGCTGGTCGCCCAGTTCGCCGGGCACAGGGTCGCCGCGCTGCCGTTCTTCGCGCCGGAGACGGTCACCACCGACCACGGCGGCCCCTACAAGAGCCACCAGATCGTCGCCGCCGAGCGGGCGCTGGGCTGCACGATCCTGCCGGCGCGCACGCTGCGGGCCCACGACAAGTTCGCCGTCGAGCGGGCGTTCTCCTCGATCAAGACGCTCCTGCTGGAGCACCTGCTGGGCTTCACCGGAACGGATGTCGCCGACCGGGGCGCCGGCCCCGAGGCGGATGCGGTGCTGACGCTGGCTCAGGTCGAGCATGTGGTCGCCACCTGGGTGGTGAAGGTCTGGCAGAACCGGGAGTTGGGCGAGTACGCGCCGGCCTGGGCGCCGGACGGGCCCCACAGTCCGAACTCGCTTTTCGCGGCATCAACACGGCAGGGCGGCCTGGACCTCGAGATCCCGGGCCCGGAGCTCTACTACAAGCTCCTGCGGCCCCACCACGTGATGATCCATGCGGGCCGCGGGGTGAAGATCCTCGGGCTCTACTACTACGCCGACGTCCTGGACGAGGACCGCTTCCACGGCCGGTCCTCGCGCGGCGGCCGGCACAAGGGCAAGTGGGTCATCCGCTCCGACCGCCGCGACCGCCGCACCGTGTTCTTCCAGGACCCCGACGATCCCGAACGCTGGCACGTCCTGCGCTGGACCGGCCTGCCTCCCGAGGGCGAGGTCCCGGCGTTCTCGGACACCAACGTCGACGCCCTGCTCGGCGAGGTCCGCCGGGCCGGGCTGAAACCGCGCTCGGACGAGGAACTGCTGCCGGTGCTCCTGGACATCCTCGGCTCGGCGATCCCGGTCAGCCAGTGGCCCTCCCAGATGGGCAAGCGGGAGAAGAGCGCCCGCTCGCGCCGGGCCGCAGACGCCGCGCAAGCCGCAGCCGACCAGCCCTCCACGCCGGAGGGCCCGGCGGCCGAAGTGGTCGCCTGGCCCGTCGAGGCAGCCGACATCGCGAAGGCGGTCGATGCGGAACGACGCCGGCTACGCGAGGCGTCGGTGGTCCGCCGCCCGGTCCCGCCGCCGCGGCTGGGCGACAGCCTGCGCCGACGCAACCTCTTCCTCATCCCGCCCGACGACGCCCCCGCCCCGCTTGAGGACCACGCATGACCGATGCCGCACCGACCCACCCGCTCGCCGAGATCCTCGGCGGCAAGCCTCCCCGCCGGGACACCCACGAGGGCTGGCAGTACTACTGCCGGTCCCGCCGGTCCTTCGTCCCGGCGCCCCGGCTGTCCCTGGACCAGTGGCAGGCGATGAGCGATCGCGACAAAGCGCTCCACAACCTGCACCGCACGGCGACGCACGTCAACATGCCGCTGCAGGAGACACCGATGGCAAAGAGGGTCGCCTCTCTCGTCGACCGGCGCATCCGGGGCAACGCCATGCGGCTCACGTCCGCGACCTGGCCTGGGGTGATGGTCTTCGGCCTCGGTTACCAGGGAAAGACCGAGACCGTCTGCGACATCGCCGCCGAGTTCGAGGTCACCTTCCGGGAAGCGGGCCACCAGATCAATCCGCACGCGATGCCCGGAACGCGAGCGCTTCACGCCCCTGTCGTCTATGTCCAGACGCCGGTCACCGCGACGCCGAAGAGCACCTGCCAGGCGATCCTCGACTTCTTCGGCGCCCACACGAAGGGCCTGACCCTTCCCCAGCTCGTCCAGCAGGTCGCGGCCTCGCTCGACGGCCATGGGGTCCGCGCGTTGATTCTGGACGACATCACGAGACTCCGCATGCACCGGGCCGACGACCAGGACGTCCTCGATCTGATCCGGGCGTTCATGAGCATGAACGTCACCCTCGTCCTGATCGGCGCCGACATCCCCGGTTCCGGCCTGCTGCGGAAGGCGAAGTGGGACTCCCGGGCCCGCCAGTGGGTGTTCCCGCCCTCGGCGAGCACCCACGTCCACGGCCTGGAGGTGACCCAGACCGAGCGCCGTTTCGACCTCGTCGAACTCGGGACCTTCGAATGCACCACCTCGGAAGGCATCGAGGCCTTCCTGGACCACCTGGCCGGCCTGGAAGACGGCCTGCGGCTGTTCAAGGCCTGGCCAGGAATGCTCACCGGGGGCACCATGCCCGAATACCTGAGGCGCCGCACCAACGGTGTCATCGGCCTGCTCGCGCGCCTGATTGAGGACGGCGCCATGGAGGCCATGGCCAGCGGGAAGGAGTACCTCGACGAGGAGCTTCTCGACACGATCACCATCAGCCTCGACGCACTGGGGCCGCGATCCCGGAGCCGGGGAGATCCCCATCGTTCCGGACCTCTCCTCTTCCAAGGCGAAGAAGCCTCCGACCCGACGGCAGAAGCGCCCGCGCAACACCGTCTTCGACGACCTCGGCCCCAGGGCAGCCGCGGGCGGGGCCTGAGTCGATGGTTCCTGGCCGTGACGCACACCCTCCGCTGCCAAGGAGCCTGGCCCCGCTGCCCGGCGAGGGCTTGCCCGGATTCGTCCTGAGACTCGCCCATCACCTCGATCTGACCCCGACCCAGGTGGTCAGGCGAACGGGGCTCGCATTCGAGGACCGGGGCCAGGCCCCGCTCCGGCACCTGTTCATGCTCGAAGCGAACGTCCGGGCAGCGGTTCGCCCCGCTCGACCCGGCTGACCGAGGACGAGTCCGACCAGCTGACCCTCCGCCCCTGGAGCAGCCACTACCCTCCGGTCGCCGACGTCCTGGTCTGGCCCGGACAAGCACCACGACCCCGAACGGTGACCACCGAGTGGATGCTGCTGTCGTCCAGCCGCTACTGCCCGGACTGCCTCGCCCGGCGACGGGAGCCGGATCCAGCAACCTGCACGGCGGACCCTGGAATTGTCCTGGCGCCTGCCCGTGATCTTCGCCTGTCTGGAACACAACCGCATGCTCGTCGACACCTGCCCACGCTGTCGGCGGCCGGCCCAGGCCGGATCATGGGCAAAGAGCCCCAGCTTGTTCCCCTCCCGGGCCTCGGCCACCTTCACCCCGCACGCCTGCCGCAACCGGGTCTCAGCCGGGCCTCAGGGCACGGTCTGCGGCCACCCGCTGGACGATCTCGCGGCCAGCCCCGCAACACAGCTCGCTCCGGACCTCGCTGACCTTCAACGCAGGCTCCAGACGATGCTGGAACCCGGCCACTACCCCTCGACGGCAATCTCGCGCTTCTCGGACCTTCGAGTCGCTGTCGCTCTCATCACCGCGGCCCGGCAGCCGCCAGACCCAGCCGGGCCACCCAGCGGCGCCATCTCGCAGCTCATGGACGAGTACAGACGCGGTGTTCACGGGCCCTGGCCCGGACAGACACAGCCACGCTGGGGCGCTCTGCCCACCGCCAGCACGGCCTCCGCAGAAGTGCTCAGCCTCGCCGACCGGCTCGTCCGCCTGCCGAGAACTGCGTTCCGGGCCGAAATCCACAACCTCGCAGGACGCGCCCCGCGCTACGACGCATCCGCCTGGAGCCAGACCTGGGACATCCTGAGGACCAGGTGTTCACCGCTCTTCAGGCACGACGTCGAGCAGTGCTGCCAAAAGATCTTCGTGCCTACGCATATCTCCGCACACCGGCCCGCTAGTCATCCCCGGTGCGCGAACGCGGCTACCTGCCTGAGCACATCCCTCAGCGTCCCCGGGCAGTTGGCTCACCGTCCTGGCAGAGAACGGGGCACCTCCAGGGCACCTGCGAAAGCCCGTCCAGTTCCGCCGAGTCGTGGCAGTCCAACTGGTCCAGGCCGCTGCGGGCTGTTCCGTCGACGCAGCAGCCGAGCTGCTGGGCATTCCCCATAGCTGGGACCGCTCAGGCCCCGGCGCGCTCATGCGTCAGAACCTCCATCCGAGCCAGAACAGCGCCCATCCGCTGTTGAGCGCGGATATCGCCGAGGCCTTCGAGGCCCTCACCCAGCACATCGCCCGAGAACCCGTCAACTACTACCAGCGCCGCCAGAACCTCGCCTTCTGGCACCTTGGGCACTCCGATTGGGACACCATCACCCAACAGCTAGGCCGGATGCTCGGTCAAGGCCGCGGACAAGCTCCCACGAGCTACTCCGGGAGTGCGCCTCCGCTTACGTCTGGGCCGCCGTCACCGGCAGCGAATGGCAGCTCGCACCCTCGTTCCGAGCGCCGCTGTCCGCCTTCAACCGCCGAGTTGGGCCCGGGACACCCGAGCTCCGGATTCTGCACCACATCCATCACGCCACAGACCACAGGCTACGGACGGTCCTCGACGACCGGGTCCGGGCCCTGATCGCAGCGCAGATCGCCAACCAGGTGACTACTCTCCGTGACTTTGCGCGACTTGCTCAGGCCAACTATCGGTTCCGAACTGGGCCAACTATCGATTCCTACACGATCCTCCACCAGCACCGATCGACGGATCAGGGGCCAACAACCGATTCCGGTCTCAGAGTCGGGGCGCAGGCCGAGCGGTCGGCGGCCGGTGGTCGGGCGCACCGGGGCCGAGGGCGGGGGCACCAGGCCCTCCCAGGGGTCCGGCCGGGTCCCACGGTCGGCGGGCGGGGCGGCCGGGTGCTGCTGGGGGAGCCACAGCGGCCGGCGGGGAGTCTGAGGGTTCGTCACCTGCCCAGTCTGCCGCACACCGGGGGCCCGTGCCGTGCCCGCAGGCGCTGCCCCGGGTGCGGTCAGAGATCGTCTCCGACGGGCCAACCCTGCGGAGGGGGTGGCCTCAAGATCCGTGCCGGGCGGTTCTCGCCGTTGGTGGTGGGGTGGGTGCGGGGGGCTGGGGGTGGCCCCTCTCGCCGGACGCCCTCCGCACCCTGGCACAGCCCGGCGGAGGACCAGGGCGAC